>DASRXR010000030.1:0-5327 GCA_035687405.1 Polyangiales bacterium | reverse complement strand
TTCCACCGCGTCGCCGCTTGGTGGCAACGCTCCGTCGAACAACGTCGCAGCGTTGCCACCAAGCGGCGACGCGGTGGAACACGCGGCCGCGAACGAACACGCCGCGGAGTTGGCAGCACCACTGGGCGCGCAGCAGCCATCCGCTGCTGCAGCAGCGCCGGCGAATGCCGCGCCGAACGCGGTACCGGTTCCGGGAGCGGCGCCGCTGGCAGCTGCAAAGCCAAATCACCCGAGCGGTGCGAAGCCGCCGGCATTCGGCACACCACCGGCGCCGAAGCCGAGCGCAACGCCGAGTACAGTCGCGCCGGAGCCACCTTCTCCGCGCGGCGAGCCGGAGCCTTTCACACCGGAGGAGCCTGGCTCGCCGGTGCTGCGCGTGCAGGAAGAAGAGCCCCCGCCCGCGGAGGAAGAGCCCGATTTGCCGGTGCGCTCACCACAGTCGCAGGCCGCGCAGCTGGCGAAGGATGCGAGCACGGCGTTGCTCGCAGGTGAGGTCGGACACGCGATCGAGCTCTTGCGTGAAGCGACCCGGCTCGATCCGGATCAGTCGCTAGCGTGGCGGACGATGGGCTTAGCGTTCGAGCGAAGTGGCGACACACAGGCGGCGTTGGCTGCATATCGGCAGTACATCCGTTTGGCGCCGCACGGTCCGCAGGCAGACATGGTGCGAGAGCGCATGCGAGTGCTCGACTCGCAGTAAGCCGGCGCGACCCATACATGGCTTCGCCCCTGAACCCCGCTGCAGGGCCAAGGGCAAGACGGGCGAAGTTGCTGGCTCAGCCCGCGGTCTGCAAGAGCGACGGTCGTGCCACGCGGGTCGTCTTGCTCCGGCGGATCGCGATGAAGGCGCACGCGGCGCCGACAGCGAATGGCACCACGCCACCCGAAACTCCGCCGATCATCACACTCAACACCGTCGCGCCGATCATGATCGGAACGAGCAGCGCTGCCGCGAGCGGCGTGAGGCCGGGCCGGATCCGAAGTGCAGCCGGCAGAATCAGGCCGAGGCCACCGAGGACCTCACACACGCCGATGAAGTGAAGAAACCAGCCGGGGAGCGCGATCTGCTTCGTCATCTCTTCGATCGGCATCACGAACTTCATCGAGCCGGCGAACAGAAACAGGCCGGCGAGCAGAATTTGAAGGGCCCAGAGGCCGACGTTTCCCCAAACATTGCGGGCACTTCGCGAGGTAGTGGCGAATGAGTTGCTCATGGTTCGTCTCCGGTGTTGGTCGAGGGTTCACAGAGGCGACGAACTGGCTCCCCGAGAATCGACACGGTAGGACCGAGGATCGAACTTTTTTTCGAGGGGCCGAAAATCCGCCGGATGCGCACACTCGGGCACGTCGGTTCGGCGCAGTGTGCGGCGGCAGCTACCGGCGAATCACTGCGAGCCGGAGCCGGTGCAGTTCACGCCGTTGCCCATGAACCCGCTCTTGCACGTGCAGGTGAAACTTCCGCGCGTGTTCATGCAGTCTGCGTTCGAGCTGCAGTTCGCCATGTGCTCGTAACACTCGTCCGTGTCGTTGCAGCCCTCGCTGCCCGTCGCGCGGCCCGTGTAACCCTTCGGACATTTGCACATGAAACCGCCTTGCGTATTCACACACGCATTCGGCCGGTTCGTGCAGTCGTCCGTGTTGGCGGCGCATTCGTCGATGTCCACGCAGGCATCCGCAGTTCGCAGATAACCCGCGTCGCACGTGCACTCGAACGTACCTTCGGTGTTCACGCACTTGCCGTGTACCCCGCAACGATCCGGCTGCAGCGCGCACTCGTCGATGTCCGTGCAGCGACCGCCATCGCCCTCGAACCCTGCGCCGCACGTACACATCTTCTTCCCCTTCATCGCGGTGCAGGTCGCGCGCAGATCACACACGGTCGCGTCGTCGAAGCACGGCACGTTCACCGAACACTCCTTGCCGTTTCCGTGAAAGCCCTTCTCACACTTACACTCGAAACCGCCCGGCAGGTTCGTGCACTTCGCGTGCGACACATCGCAGCCGCCGTTGTTCGTCTCACACTCGTCGATGTCCGTGCAGCGCGTGCCATTGGCATTGTCATCGGCGAAGCCGTTCGGACACTGGCCACACGCGACGATGAAGCCCAGGGACTCACACGTCACGAGTGGGTCGCAGCCTCCGTTATTGGTGAGACACAGATCGACGCTCGCATCAATCGCAGCATCACCGGCATCGACACCCGCATCGAGCGCGGCATCCGCAGCCGCGTCGACCGCAGCGTCGAGCCCACTGGCATCCGCGCCTGCATCGGGCGGCGCATCACGATCCCGCGGGCGCAGCCTCCCGGGCACGTACGGCAAGTCTGCAGCATCGAGCCAGGCGCTCTGACACGCGCCGGCGCTGCACGTCTCGCCGCTCTGACAGGCAATGCCGACACACGCAGCTTCCAGGCGCGCGCTCACGTAACGCGCTTCGTGCTTCACGTAGCCCGTGATCACGCGCGCTCGCGCCACCATCGCGCCGTCCGCGCTTCGGGTCGTCACTAACAACTCGAACACGCGGTCGGGATCTCCGTTGCGCGGCTCGAACACCAGCCGGATCGGCCACATGCCGGCCTCGAGCGTGTCGCCGCGCGCCGGCAAAGTGCGCGTCAACACGCGTTCGCGTTCGCCGAGCTGATCGCGATGTTCAGCAGACCAAACATCGAGCTGGAGCTTCTCGGTGCGGCTGCGCACGACCGAATCCGCATGCACGTCCACGACGATCTGCGTGGTCGGAATCGCCTTCGTTTCCAGATTGCATCCGACAGTGCACAAGACTGTCACGACTGCGAAGGCACGAGTGCCGATACGCCCGAATACTGACGGGCACGACGTAAGGCTGAGCTCGAGACTGCGGGTAAACTGCAACATACCCCCGTGTCTTCGAATACTGCATGCAACCAACAGCAGCAAGCGGAGCGCCACTGCAATGGGCGCCGAGAGGAGCAAAGACGACTATCCCGCGAACGGCGCATAACAGCAGCAAGCGGAGCGCCGCTGCTACATTCGCTGGTACCGAATCGCCGCGCGCTCTTTCGCCTTCACAGCTTCGTCCTCGCGGTTGCGAGGCGGCGCCTGCGTCACGAGCGAATCGACGAGCGTTCGCGCAATCGCGGACACATCGTTCACCGCGAGGTCGAACGCTGCTTGGTTCGCCTTCGAAGGGGCAGTGAAACCACTCAGCTTTCGAACGAATTGGACTGCCGCCGCGCGAACCTCGTCATCCGTGGCAGGCGGCTCGAAGTTGAACAGAGTCTTGATATTGCGGCACATCGCGCGAGCTCCTCGAAAAAGACCGCTGAAATGTTAGCAGCCGTCGCGGGCCAAGGCTCGGACGACCCGAGCGGGCCACGCCTGGGACCACGACTCGGGCCAAGGCCTGTGGCAAACTTCTGGGCGTGGGCGAACGGCGCAAAAAAAGCGACCGAGAAGGCGCACCGCGGTCGCCGATCGCGTTCGTGCCGTGCAGCAACGGCGAGTACTCCCCCGCTGCCCCAACCCCGCGCGACCTGCGCGCGCACGAGCGATTCCTGCAAATCGTGGAGGAAAAGCATCGCCGGCTGGGCCTGTCGCGCCGCGAGTTTGCGCAGAGCGCATGCGGAGTCGCGTCCGCGCTCCTCGTGATCAACGAGCTGTACGGCTGCAAGTCCGACCGCGGAAAGCCGGCGGCGAAAACGGACGCGGGCTACGACGTCACGCCCGACATGACCGAGGACGCGGGGCTCGCCTGCGAACGCTTGAAGCGCAACACGTTCGTGTTCGACGTGCAGCTGCATCCACCGAACCCACTGATGCCGTGGACGGATCGCAACCTGCCGATGGACGCCGACACGTTTCTGCGCGCGGCGTTCGTCGACAGTGAGACGAGCGTCGGAGTTTTGTCCGGCATACCTGACACTCGAAACTTGGCGCTGCCGAACCTGACCGCAAACCGCATGCTGCAAGAGCTCGTCGATCGGCACGCGGGCGCGCGCTTGTTCTGTCACGCCAATCTCGATCCGAGTCGCGGTCCGTCCGAGCTCGACTACATGCAAGACGTTCACGAGCGCTATCCGCTCGCGGCTTGGAAAGTCTATCCACACGTCAACCCGTGGCGCCTCGACAGCGAAGAAGTCGGTTTGCCGTTCTTGCAACGTTCGCGCGAGCTCGGAGTGTTTCGCGTTGCCGCTCACCGCGGCATCGCCGACGACGTGGGCGACTACGCCGCGGCGTCGTCGCCGGTCGATCTCGTTCGAGCCGCGCGCGCGTTCCCCGACATTCAGTTTTTGACTTATCACTCCGGTTGGCAGGGCAACGTCGACGAGGACCATCCGTTCGATCCAACTCAGGCCAATCCCGGCGGGGTCGATCGTTTGATCAAAGCGTTCCTCGACCACGACATCGGCGACGCGGGCAACGTCTACGCCGAGCTCGGCTCGACGTGGCGCAACCTGATGACGCAGCCGCAAGCGGCAGCCCACGTGATCGGAAAATTGCTGCGCTACCTCGGCGAGGATCGCGTGCTCTGGGGTACCGACGCGGTGTTCACCGGCTCGCCGCAAGAACAGATTCTGGCGTTCCGCGCGTTTCAAATCCCCGAGTCGATGCGCGAAGCGTACGGCTACCCCGAGCTGACCGATCGCGTTCGCGTGAAGATCTTCGGAAGCAACGCGGCCCGCGTGTATGGCCTCGACCCTGACGCCGTCCGCTGCGAGCTCGAAGCCGACGCAATCTCGCGCGAACGCAGCGCGCGGCTGATCGACCCGCGCGAAGCACCGGTGCCTCACGAGCGATCCTACGGACCACGCACGCGCCGTGAGTTTCTGGCGTTCATGCGTTTCGAACGCCGGCTTCACGAGACCTGAACGTTCGGGTTGTGACCTCGCGAGACGTGTTGGCCGTCCCCGCGATGCTCCGGGCTGCAGGTGCACGATCGCTGTGATCGATCGAAGAGCTGACTCGCGACTCACGAAAGCTGACACTTGCGTGCGTGATCGCCACAACTCCAGTTGACTGTCGCTCGAGTCTTGCTAGTGCACAGGCCCCGGGGCGGAGTTACTTTGGCTAAACTTAAATCGTACGTGATCGGCATCTTTGCCGTGTTGGGGGTGCTTGCACTGAGCGCTCCAGAAGCTGCGCGCGCCCAGAACAAGGGCGACGGTTATTCGCAGGTCATTCAGAACGCTGTTGTCGAGTTCGATGCAGGGAACTGGGCCGAGGCGCGCGTGTTGTTCGAACAGGCGCACACCTTGCGCCCAAGCGCGCGCACCTTGCGCGGAATGGGCATGGCTTCCTTCGAAATCAAGGAGTACGTGCGGGCCGAAAAGGAGCTGAACGCATCACTCG
>DASRXR010000029.1:0-2141 GCA_035687405.1 Polyangiales bacterium | reverse complement strand
TGTCGATTGTTGCAGCCGTTGGCTGCGCCGCGCGAGCGTGTTAGTTTTGCGACAATGTGCACTCGTCGCACTCGACTTCGATATTCTTACTGCGTAGCGCTCTGGACCGCAGCATTCACGAGCGTTGGGTGCGAACACCGAGAGTCCAGTGTGCCGGCCACTGTCGACGCTGGCGCTCGCGACCTAGACGCTTCCGAACGCGACGCCTCATCTCGCGGGACTGACGCCGGCGCTCGCGACCTCGACGCCTCCGAGCGCGACGCCTCACCTCGCGGGACCGACGCCGCGACAGCGCTCCCCGTTCTGGCAGTTGGTACCTGCGGCGTGCTGCGGCAATTCGCGCTGCCGGAACCTATCGAATCGATCGACCGAGCTCCGCGGGGTTTTGTCGCCCGGCAGTACGACTCGGATCTCGGTTGGTTCACCTGGCTCGCGATCTCCGAGGATGGCGAGCGCGAGACCCACTTTCGCAAGTCGAACCCTCTACCCTCGGCAATCGCGGTCTTGCCGATGGGTATCGATCCGTTCAATGGCAATGCGGTCATAGTGTACTGGGGCGATCTCGCAAGCTCGGGCATGCGCAGCGTGTGGGCCGAGTCGATCGACCGCGCGAGCCCGCACCAACTCGGCGAGGCGTTTAGTCGCGGTACCATGGCGCAAGCACGCGCAATCTCGTTCGATGGACGGCGCGCTGTCCACGTGACGGGGCACATCGCAACCGATGTTCCTCACGCGTTCTTGATCGACACTGATGGAGCCTTGGTAGGTGCACCCGTTTCACTATTGGAAGTGTCGCATCCGGCATCGTTCGACTGCCTTGCAGCTCACGCAACCGAAACCGCTGCAGCTCTCAGCGTCACCGATGAATCGCTCGAGTTGACGACTTGGCGGCTCATCGAGCTCTCGTCCGATGGAGCTGTGCTTCATACGAGCTCGTTGGATGCCACTCGATTTGCCGGTTGCCCGCAAGTGCAGCGCAGCCGAGACGGCTTCGTGGTCGGCATTCGCACGCCCGACGGAATCATCGTGGTGTACAAAATAAAGCACTTGGGGGATCCAGAGCTCTACGCGCGCGTCACGTTCTCCGCTCAGTCGAATCTGCTGGCGATTGCGGAGCTCACCGATGGTTCTCTCGTACTCGTTCAGCGCGACGCTGCGAGGAGCACACAGATCCATCGGATCGCCGCCGATGGTTCGTTGACGAAACCCGCCGGCGAGTTGCCTGCGATCGGCGAAGTCGTCGCAGCTGAATCAGGTCGAGTGTTTGCACTCGGGCCCATCGACGCGAGTAATCAGCCGCGCACGCTGTATGAACTCGGCTGCGCGGCGCAGTAAGCAATCTGCCTGCGGGCGTGTCAGCAACACGTGCCGCGGATCTTGCGCTGCATGCGCACGCAGGACGCCGTTCTGAGCCTTCCCTGGCTCCCAAACGTCCCGGTTTTCCGAACCGAGTGTCCGGGGGTTCGAATCCCTCTGGGCGTGCTGGTAGTGGGCAGGAATGTCGCGCATTTCGGGTTCGTTCCGGTGTGCGGCGGCCTTGGCCCGCTGAATCGTGCGGCTTGCACTACACTGTGGTGCATGACCAAGAATGCGGTCTACAGTTGGCGCATCGAAGCGGAGCGCAAGGCCCAACTCGAGGAAGTGGCGCGCAGGCGCAAGCGCCCGCTGGCAGAGTTGCTCGACGAGGCCATCGGTCAGTGGCTTCGTCGACAGACACTTGGCGCGGAAGAGGATGAACTACGCGTTCGTCTCGAAGCCGGGAGGAGTTTTGGCGCCATCGCGGGCGGTGATCCTGAGCGCGCTTCCCAAGCGCGCGAGCGTATTCGGGAGAAACTGCGATCGAAGCGGCGTGGCTGAAGATGGACGCGCGCGGACTGATCGATACCGGTGCACTGCTCGCGTTGCTCGACCGGGACGACAAGTGGCACGCTGCATGTGTGGAAGGTTTCGCTCGAATACGGCTGCCAGTCGCTACATCGGCGGCCGTACTCGCCGAGTTGTTCCACCTGCTCGGCGACGGGAAGCGAAACCACGCGGCAGCGTGGCGATTACTGCGGAGCGGCGCGATCACCGTTGTTCCGGTTGGCGATCCGGATCTTCCCGAGTTGCACGCGCGCATGGAACGCTACAGCGATCGCCAC
>DASRXR010000028.1:0-17202 GCA_035687405.1 Polyangiales bacterium | reverse complement strand
GGCACGGTGGTCTCCTTAGTCAGGTCAGTCTTGTAGTACTGCCCGACCGGACCGTCCTCGAGCGCACACCCGAGCTGCTTCGCAAACGGGTTCTCGAGCACGGTCTGCGGGACGACGAACAAGCCTTCGAGCCGAGTCGTTCGACCATCTTGCAATGTCAGGTCGATCGACGGCGCGTCGCCCCCAGCACGAATCACCCGTTCGCGCTCGACTTGAATGCCGCGCACCTGAAGGTCTGCGAGCTGGTCTGTATCGGGCTCGAACGCACCGTTGAGGAACAAGGTCATCTGATTTGCCGCCGCCCATTCCGATACGAGCACCGCGTGGTGCACCGACAACGGATTGGTCCCGAGCACACCGAGGGGCGGCTTGTTGAGCTCGTAGCCGTGACAATACGGACAGTGGAACACGGTTTGTCCCCAACGCTCGCGAAGGCCAGGAATCGACGGCAGCTCATCGCCGACACCCGTCGCAAGAATCAATCGCTTGCTTCGGTATTCCTGATCTTCGGTGCGAACGATGAACTCACCTGCGTCCGCAGCCGTCTGACGCACCACTGCATCGCGCCACTCGACGGTTGGATACGTGAGCACCTCGGTACGGCCTTTCGCCGCGATCGCCTCGGGCGACTGGCCGTCGTGCCCTAGAAAGCCGTGCGCGTGCGATGCAAAGCGGTTCCGGCGATGGCCCCCGTCGAGCACCAACACGCTGCGGCGAGCTCGACCGAGCTGGAGTGCCGCGGCCATTCCGGCGTAGCTACCTCCGATGATTATTACGTCATGCATGAACGTGTTTTCCTTTCCGCGCGCGTCGCGCGTGTTCTCGAGGCCCGCCCACCACGAGCTCCATCACTGAAATGCTTCGCAGCCGAGCGAGGAGCAGCGCCTCGGCTTCTTCGAGCGCGCTACCGACAGCGCGGTTGACTGCTTGCTCGAGGAGACACCGCGGGCGCTCCTCCCGAGGACCGATGCTGAAGAGCGGCGGCATTCCGAGCGCGTCGTACACATCGGCGAGCGTCACCGCCTCTAGCCCACGTGCGAGCGTCCAGCCGCCACCGTGCCCCTTCTCGGAGCGGACGATTCCGGCGTCACGCAATCCTGCAATGGTTCGCCGGACGAGCACCGGATTCATTTTCAGCATCGGGCCGAGCTGCTCGGACGTGACCACGTGCTCCATCTCGCCCATGTGCAGCAGGATATGCAGCGCAACCGACAATCGGCTATCGCGTCTCATGTAACTTCATATGTTGCATGAATCGGCGCGCGTCAAGTGGGGTTAGAAACCCCTGAAACCGGTGCAGAGGCTGCGACGTCGGCTTGATACGCACACCACCTGCAAGCTTCTCGCAAGCGCACCGCAACCCTGCTACACGGTCGGGCCGATGCCGGCACTCAAAGGTTCATTGACGTACGCGCGCTTCTTCGTCGAAGGAGAGCCGCCGAAAGACTTTCGAGAAAAATTCATGCGCGCGATTCGCTTGCGCGCGATGCAGCCGCTCGAGGCAGACGACGACGTCGCAGAGCGCTCGGGCTGGTGCGCGATCGGCGAGCCGTTCGACATCGACCTTCACTACGAAGGCGTGTTCTTCAACAACTTCATCAACCTCGGCTTTCGCACCGATCGCTGGTCGATCCCGGGGCCGCTGCTCCGCACGCGCGTGCGTGAAGCGGAGAGCGCATACCTGCTCAAGCGCGGGCGCGAGCGGTTGTCGCGAAGCGAGAAGGCCGAGCTCAAAGAGGTGGTCGCGCGCAAGCTGCGCAAGCAGTTCGTGCCGACCACGCGCGCGGTGGACCTTTCCTGGTCGCTCGAAGACGGCGTCGTGCGCTTCTTCAGCCAGTCGGCGCGTCCGACGGCGACCATGCTCGAGCTGTTCGAGAAGACGTTCGGCTCGAAGCTCGTGCCTGAAGCGCCGTATACACTCGCCGCGCGGCTCGGCCTCAGCAAGGCCGAAGATCAGGCCTGGACCAAACTCGAAGTCACGCAGCTGATGGCTGCAGGGGAGAGCTGACATGCAGCTCGTCGATCGGATCGAAAAGCGACGCTTCGTCGGCCGCGAGTTCTTACTCTGGCTGTGGTTCGAGTCCGAGCTGTTCGACGCCACGTTGCGCACGGCCGCTCACGGATCGTTCGGGTTGTGGCTCGAGAAGCGCCTCACGTTGTCGGTCGAGAAGCGAAGCACGCGAATTGTCGGGCCGTCACCCGGGTACGGCCGTGAGGCGAAAGAGGCGTTGCTCGCCGGCCAGCTGCCCGAGAGCGCGGGTATTCGCGTCGCGATTCGCGAGCAGGAGACCGGCTTCTTTTTGAAGGCAGAAGGCCTCGCGATCGGCGGGCTGAAGCTTGCGACGGTGCTCGATCGCAAGGAGGAGCAGGCCCCGGCGCTGGTCCGCGAGATGACGGGCGGCAATCGGCGCAAGAAAAAGAGCAAGAAGCAGGACGCCGACGACGACGCGCACGAGTTGTTCTACGAGCGAATGCAGCTGACGGCGGAGCTCGAGGAGATTATCGAGGCGTTGTACGCAGACTTTAGAACATTGCGGCTGAGCGCAACCTGGGACGAGCACGTGGTGCCGACGATGCGAGCCTGGGCGCGAAGCGAATCCGTGGATGCAGAGGCCTACGCAGCGAAGCGATCGACCAGCGCGGGCGAGCAGCACATCCCGAGCAGTGCCGTAGACACGGCCCAGCACGCAGCGCTGTAAGCAGCGTCGCACGGCTCGCAAAAGCCGAACGCCACCCCGAACGAGCGACACCTGGTGCGCAGGGGCGCGCTCCAGGCGCCGTTGTCTTTACTCCGGTTGTTCCATCGGGCGGCGGTGCCAGCTGCCCTGCGATTGAGACTGACTTTGACTCTGCAGGATCTTCTGCGGTGCGAGCAGGTTCTCGACGATGGCCTCACCGACTTCGTTCAAGCGAAGCTGCAACCGATCGATGAACTCGTGGAAGCCCTCGTTGAACACGTCGTCGATCGCCGTGTAGTCGAGCTCGGCACGCAAACGGCCGAGCCGCTTCTCCGCATTGTTGCGGAACGTACCCGCCGGTGTTCCGGTGATGAACCGCAGCGACCGATCCGCGACGTCGCAACAGTGCCGCACCGCACGCGGAAAGTCCGCATCGAGCAACAAGAACTCCGCGATGCGACTCGGTGAGATCCGCCCGTGTTGCGCGCGGTACATGTTGAGAGCGCTGGCACAACGCAGGAGCGCCGACCACTGCACGATATCGAGCGGCGTCCCGACGTCGCTGACCGTCGGAAGCAGCAAGTAATAGCGCACGTCGAGAATACGCGACGTCTTGTCCGCGCGTTCGAGTAAGCGCCCCATCCGCGCGAAATGCCAACCTTCGCCGTGTGAGAACGTCCCGTCTGTTACGCCGACGAACAGCTGCGCGCCGAGGCGAACCTCTTCACAGAACTGGCTCGTCGCCTCGGACGACATCTCGCGCGGCGCGTCTTGGACCATCAAGTAGAACTTGTTGATCTCGTTCCACATCGCAGTCGAGATGTACTCGCGGATGATTCGCGCGTTTTCGCGCGCGCCAGCGAGGCACGACATGATCGAGTTCGGATATTCGTCATCGAACATCAAGAACTTCGAGACACTGTCGCGCGTCGCTTTCCCGTAGCGCTCGCGGAACATGTCTTCATCGCCGGTGACGGCTATCAGTGGATCCCACTGCTCCTCCACCGTGTCCCCGAGATCCAAGTGAAGGAATGCGTTGACATCGAGAAAGCGCGCGATGTTCTCAGCGCGCTCGATGTACCGACTCATCCAAAACATCGAGTCGGCCACCCGGCTCAGCATCATGACGATGACTCCGCGTTGAAAGTTGCGATCGCGGTCGAGAGATTGGAGGTCAGTGTCCCTTGTTTGCGAGGACCCATGTGTCTTTGCTCCCGCCACCTTGCGACGAGTTCACGATCATTGAGCCCTTGCGCAGGGCCACTCGCGTCAAGCCGCCGGGCAAGACGTAGATTTCTTTGCCGTACAGGATGAACGGCCGCAGATCGACGTGACGCCCTTCGACGTTCTGGTCCACCACCGTGGGCACAGTCGATAGTTGCAACATCGGTTGTGCGATGTAGTTGCGCGGATCTTCGAGGATCGCGGCGCGCACCTCGTCGAGCTCCGCCCGCGTTGCGCGCGGCCCGAGCACGATGCCTTTTCCGCCCGAGGCGTTGGTTGGCTTCATCACGAGGCTGCTCAAATGTTCGAGCACGTACGCGCGCTCCTTCGGGTTCTCGCAGATGTACGTCGGCACATTCGGCAAAATCGCATCCTCACCCAAGTAGTATTGGATGAGTTTCGGAATGAAGACGTAAATCGCCTTGTCATCGCCGACGCCATTGCCCGGAGCATTACATAGGGTCACGCCGCCGTTCCGGTAAACATCCATCAGGCCCGGCACGCCCAAGACCGAATCTTCACGGAACACCGTCGGGTCGATGAAATCGTCGTCGATCCGCCGATAGATGACGTCTACGCGGGCGAGGCCGCGAGTCGTCCGCATGTGCACGCGCTCGTCGTGGACGACCAAATCGGTCGCTTGGACCAAGCGAACACCCATCTGCCGCGCGAGCGAGCTGTGTTCGAAGTAGGCGGAGTTGTAAATGCCGGGCGTCCAAACCACGACGCACGGGTCACTGACGCCGTCGGGCGCGCAGTGCATCAGGGTCTCGAGCAAGCGCTCCGGGTAGTCTTCGACCGGCAGAATCGCATGCCCTTCGAACGCACGTGGGAACGCGCGCTTCATCACCGCACGGTTCTCGAGCACGTAGGAGACACCCGAGGGCACACGAATGTTGTCCTCCAGCACGTAGATCGTGCCGTTTTTGTCACGAACGAGATCTGTCCCGCTGATATGTGTCCAGATCCCCTTGGGTGGCTTTAGTCCCTGACACTGCGCTCTGTAAACTTCACACGACTCGATTAGCTCGCGCGGCACGATCCCATCGCGTAAGCACTTCTGGTCGTTATAGATGTCGTTGACGAACAAGTTCAGCGCCATCGCGCGCTGCTTCAACCCACGTTCGACCAGCCGCCACTCGTCGTGCTCGATCACGCGCGGAATCACGTCCAGCGGCCAAATCTTCTCCGTTCCATCGGCGTGACCGTAGACATTGAAGGTGATGCCCAAACTGCGCATCGTGGCCATCGCGGTGTTCTGGTAGTGCTGGAGCTCGACACCGGTTAGTTTGCCTAGTCGATCGAACAACAGCTCGGTGCCGCGACGCGGCCCGCCCGTCTTCGCGAACATTTCGTCGTAGGCACTGGTCGCGTCGTAGTTGGTAAAGAGCATGGCGTTCTTTCGCTTCTAGTTGAAACGCGCAATCGCGGAGCGACTTTCGACAGAAGTGCCATTCGCACTGGTCGAAGCAAAGTGCCATCGGGTATGTTTGCACGCTTTTTCGACGCCCGAAACAGGTTCGAAACGTCTTCCGAGCACATCACATAAGCCCGTGGGCGCGCGGCGTAAGCGTCTGTTATCGCGCCCCATCAAGGTTCAGTTCCAATGCCCATTCGTGTCGCGCTCTACCATCGCACGAGCTACAAATACGACCGCCCAGTGGCTCTTGGGCCCCAGGTGATCCGGCTAAAACCGGCACCGCAAACCCGAACACACATAGAAAGCCACTCGCTCAAGATCCTGCCGAAGAAGCATTTCCTGCACTGGATGCAGGACGCACACGGCAATTTCTTGGCCAGAATGACTCCAGACGGTCTGACCGACGAATTCCAGTTCGAGGTCGACTTGATCGCAGACCTCGAACCCATCAATCCGTTCGACTTCTTCCTCGAGCCGCAGGCGGAGAAATTTCCGTTCGAGTACACCGCGGACGAGAAGAACGACCTCGAGCCGTGCCTGGACGCGGCTCCGCTCACGCCGCGCTTGCGTGCATTCGTCGAAGAGCTCCGGCCAACGGAACCAATTCGGACCACTGACTTCCTAGTCGCGGTCAATCAGCGACTAAAAGACATGGTCAGCTACGTGATCCGAATGGAGCACGGCGTACAAGAGCCGGAGTTCACGCTCGAGTCAGGAAGCGGATCGTGCCGCGACAGCGCGTGGCTCCTCGTTCAAGCCGCACGTCACCTCGGGCTCGCCGCTCGCTTCGTCTCCGGCTATCTAATCCAGCTGGTTGCGGACCAAAAGCCACTCGAAGGGCCCGAAGGGCCGAAGACCGACTTCACCGACCTGCACGCATGGGCCGAGGTGTATTTGCCCGGTGCAGGCTGGGTCGGTCTCGACGCGACGTCCGGCCTCTTCGCCGGTGAAGGCCACATCCCGCTTGCGTGTGCTCCGGAGCCTAGCGCCGCTGCGCCAGTGTCGGGCCTCGTCGAGCCAGCCGAAGTCACGTTCTCGCACGAGATGCGGGTCGAACGCGTGCGCGAGTCGCCGCGCGTCACCAAACCCTACACTGACGCGCAGTGGGCCGCGATCGACTCGCTCGGCGATCAAGTCGATCGCTCACTCGTCGGGGAGGATGCGCGGCTCACGATGGGTGGCGAGCCCACGTTCGTGTCGATCGACTTTCCCGATCTGCCCGAGTGGAACACGGATGCCGACGGGCCGACGAAGCGCGAGCGCGCCGAAATCCTGCTGCGGCTGTTGGTCGAGCGCACGATGCTCGGTGGCCTGATGCACTTCGGTCAGGGCAAATGGTATCCCGGAGAACCGCTGCCGCGTTGGGCGTACGGTTGTTTTGGCCGCGTCGATGGCAAGCCGTTCTGGCGCGACACTTCGCTCGTCGCGAATGGTCTCACTCCGGCGGGTCATCAGCCGAAGGATGCTCAGGCGTTCATTCAAGCGCTGGCACGCCGGCTCGAAGTGGGTGAGCGCTTCGTCGTTCCAGGCTTCGAGGACGCGTTCTATTACATGTGGCGTGAGCGCAACCTGCCGAGCAACGTCACGCCCGAGGACAACCGACTGAAAGACCCGATCGAGCGCGCGCGCTTGCGCCGGGTGTTCCAGCAAGGGTTGAACCACACGGTCGGCTTCGCGCTGCCGCTCGATCCACTCGTCACGAACTCCGGCGTGCGCTGGCGTAGCGGCACACTCTTCCTGCGCGAAGAGACGCTCTGGCTCCTGCCGGGCGATTCCCCGATGGGTTATCGCTTGCCGCTAGATTCATATCCGTGGGTGACTCAGACCGAGTACCCGTACATGCAGCACCCCGATCCGTTCTGGACGAAGATCGCGCATCAAGGCGGTCCAGGCGGTGGGCCGGGTGTAACAGGCGGACCTGGTGGACCTGGCACGGCCGGTGGACCCGGAGGTCCGGGCGGTTCGGCTGGGCCTTCCGCTCGAATCGGTGCAGCTGTTGGCGGCGATCGCACTGCGCCTCCGTGGGACCCGGACTACTCCGGCGAACCGGGTGCGGATGGCGACATCGACGCGTTGCGGCGTGCTCCGCTCGACGCGCCACGTCCGTTCAAATCGGCACCGGGGATCATCCGCACGACGCTCTGCGCGGAGACGCGCGGCGGCATTCTGCGTATCTTCATGCCGCCGATCGGTCTGTTCGTCGCGTACGAGCACCTGGTCAATGCGATCGAAGCGACGGCTGCCGAACTCGGCATGCCGGTGCGCCTCGAAGGCTATCCGCCGCCGTCGGATCCACGTCTGCAGAGCTTCTCGGTCACGCCTGATCCCGGCGTCATCGAGGTGAACGTCACGCCGTCGCGCAGCTGGAAGGAGCTCCGCGACCGCTACACCATCCTCTACGAGTGCGCGCGCGAGTCGCGGCTCTCCGCCGAGAAGTTCATGATCGACGGCCGGCACGTCGGCACGGGCGGTGGCAATCACATCGTCGTCGGAGGCAGCACTCCGCCGGACAGCCCGATCTTGCGCCGGCCGGATCTACTCCGCTCGCTCGTCGCGTACTTCCACGATCATCCGTCGCTCTCGTACACGTTTTCGGGCATGTTCATCGGCCCGACGAGTCAGGCGCCGCGAATCGACGAAGCGCGTCAAGACTACGTGCACGAGATCGAGGTCGCGTTCGCGCAGATCCCGGAGCGCGGCGGACCGACGTTGCAACCGTGGCTGGTCGATCGCTTGTTCCGCAACTTGTTGACCGACATGACGGGCAACACGCACCGCGCGGAGTTCTGCATCGACAAGCTGTACTCGCCGGACGGAGCGACGGGCCGCTTGGGCTTGCTCGAAGTGCGTGGCTTCGAGATGCCTCCACACTCGCGTATGTCGCTCGCGGTGAAGCTGCTGATTCGCGCGCTCGTCGCGAAGTTCTGGCACACGCCGTACCTACCGAAGCTTCCGCGCTGGGGTACAACCCTGCACGATCGCTTCATGTTGCCGTACTTCGTCGAGAAGGATTTCGACGAAGTGCTCGCCGAGCTCGGTGACGCCGGCTTCAAGTTCGATCCGGAATGGTTCGCGCCACACTTGGAGTTCCGCTTCCCAAAAATCGGCAGCATCGTCGCCGGCGGCGTCGATCTCGAGCTTCGGTTCGCGCTCGAACCGTGGCACGTGCTTGGCGAGCAAGGTGCTCCCGGGGGCACTGCGCGCTACGTCGATTCGTCGCTCGAGCGCGTTCAAGTGCGCGTGAGCAACGCGACGGATCGCCGTCACGTCATCACGTGCAATGGACGCAAGATTCCGCTGCATCCCACCGGTCGCGAGAGCGAACAGGTGGCGGGCGTGCGGTTCCGCGCGTGGCAACCACCCGAGTGCCTGCATCCGACGATCGGCGTGCACGCGCCGCTCGTGTTCGACGTCGTGGACACGTGGTCAGGTCGATCGCTCGGCGGCTGCACCTACAACGTGTCGCATCCGGGCGGCCGTAACTACGAGACGCGTCCCGTGAACGCGCTCGAGGCCGAAGCGCGTCGCAAGTCTCGCTTCTCCCCGTTCGGTCACACCCCGGGTCCGATGGTGATTCGAGACGAAAAGCCGACACTCGAGTTCCCTTTAACGTTGGATCTGCGCCACTCTTGACTGGGAGAGCATGCCGTCGTTCGTGTTGCCCCAGCCGTCTCTGTCGACTTCATCTGAGGCCGCGGACGTCGGCTATGTGCCAAAACCAAACGCGTACGACGAGCTGCTCGACGCCAATGGGAACCTGCGCGAACACTGGTTTCGGTTCGCGCAGTCCCTGCGGGCGCTCGGCCCGGCGGAGCTCTCCCGGCGCTGGGATGCTGCCCAGCGCGCGCTCCGTGAGAACGGCGTCACTTACAATGTCTACGACGACAGCCGCGGCATGGATCGGCCGTGGCAGCTCGACCCCGTGCCGCTGCTCGTTTCTGCAAACGAGTGGCGCACGCTCGAGCGGGGGTTGGCTCAGCGCGCGTACCTGCTGAACCTGATCCTCGACGACGTCTACAATCAACGCTCGCTGATTCGGCAGCGGATCTTGCCGGCCGAGCTGGTGTTCCGAAATCCGGGATTCCTGCGCCCGTGTCACGGGACGATCGTGCGGGGAGGGCGCTGGCTTCATTTATATGCGGCCGACGTCGCGCGCGATCCGAACGGTACGTTTTGGGTGCTCGGCGACCGCACCCAGGCCCCCTCGGGCATGGGCTACGCGCTCGAGAACCGGATCGTGCTTTCGCGCTTGTTCCCGTCGCTGTATCGCGACTGCCGCGTGGAGCGGCTCGCGGGTTTCTTTCGGAAGCTCCTCGATCAGGTGCAGCGTTTGTCGCCGCGCTCGCACGATCCCCCGCTCGTCGTGCTGCTCACGCCGGGGCCGTACAACGAGACGTACTTCGAGCACGCGTACCTCGCGCGTTATCTCGGGTTGACGCTCGCGGAAGGTGGAGATCTCACCGTCCGCAACAACATGGTGTACTTGAAGACGTTGAGCGGCCTCGCGCGCGTCGACGTGATCTTGCGCCGGACCGACGATTCGTTTTGCGATCCGCTCGCGCTGCGTGCGGATTCGTCGCTCGGGGTTGCGGGTTTGGTGTCAGCCGTCCGCGCCGGCAACGTCGCGGTGTTGAATGCGCTCGGCAGCGGCGTCGTGGAAGCGCCGGCGCTGCTCGCATATCTGCCGAGTGTCTGCCGGCACTTGCTCGGTGAAGATTTGATCTTGCCGAGCGCGCCCGCGACCTGGTGCGCGGCGCCAGGTGCGGTGCAATACGTTCAAGATCGGTTCGCGAGCTTGGTCTTCAAGCCGGCGTTTCCGCGGCCGGGCGTGCCGGAGCCGGTGTTCGGCGGTGCGATGACGATCGCGGAACAAACGGCGCTGCTCGAACGCGTGCGCGCGCGCCCGCACGAGTGGGTCGCCCAGGAGCGAGTGCCGCTGTCGGCCGCGCCGATTTGGAACGGGGATGGCCTCGAGCCGCGCGAGATCGCGATGCGCTGTTACGCCGTCGGCGATGGGCCGGGCTATCAGGTCATGCCGGGAGGCTTGTCGCGCGTCGCTCGGGCGGGTGGTGGCGACGCTGTGGTTTCGATGCAGCGCGGCGCGGGCAGCAAAGACACGTGGGTGCTGACCGACGGCCCGGTTTCGCCGCTGTCGCTACTCGGTCGCCGTGAAGAGCGGCTGCTGTTGTCGCGGAGCGGCAACGATTTGCCGAGTCGCGTCGCGGACAACTTGTATTGGCTCGGTCGCTATCTCGAGCGCGCTGAAGGCAGCGCGCGTTTGTTGCGTCGCATTCTCGCGCGCTTGCTCGACGACACGCACTCGGCCGAGCCGAGCGTGCTCTCGGCGATGTTCAACAGCTTGAGCGTGCAGTACGAGCTCGCGGAACCGCTCGCTTGGCATCCGACCATGGATGTGGCGGCGGTCGAGCGGGACGTGATCGGGTTTTTGCGATCCGGTGCGCACGGCACCGGGCTATTGCCCAGTCTCGCGGGAGTGCACCGGACGGCGTCGGTCGTGCGCGATCGGATCTCGCGCGACACCTGGCACGTGCTCAGTCAGCTGGCGCGGCAGCGCGATTCACTCTTGTATGCGGGAACGTTGTCAGCCGGCGATGCGATCGAAGCGCTCGATGGGTTGATCTTGCTGTTTGGGGCGTTTGCGGGCCTCCAGAACGAGAACCTGTCCCGCACGTATGGGTTTCGGTTCACGGACATGGGCCGGCGGCTCGAGCGCGCGCGCAACACGTCGACGCTCTTGTACTCGATGGTCGGTGTCGTGCACCCGGACGAGGCTTCGGTGTTGTCCGAGTTGCTCGAAGCGCTCGATAACGGGATCACGTATCGGCGTCGCTATCAGGACGTCATGCAAGCGGCGCCGACGCTCGACCTGGTGCTGACGGACGAGAGCAATCCGCGGTCGATCGCGTTTCAGCTCGTCGCGCTGCACGATCACGTGCGCGCGTTGCCGCACTCGGCGGAAGATCCGCTGCGTACGCGTGAGGAGCGGGTTGCGCTCGCCGCGCTGACGAACGTGCGGCTCGCAGACGTCGAAGCGTTGTGCGAGGTCACGGCGCAGGCGGAGCGGCCGCTTTTGCAGGCGTACCTGCAAGAGCTCGGGCGGCACTTGCCTGCGTTGTCGGATGCGATCACCGAAAGTTATCTCGTGCACGCGGTGCCGCGTCGCGCGTTTGGATCGGAGGGTTAGGGCGTGCACGACGAGGAGGTCACGTACCGCATCCGTCACGTCACGTCGTACGCGTACAGTGACTTGGTCACGCTCGCGCACAACGAAGCGCGCTTGTCGCCGCGCAACGGGCCGTTTCAAGTGGCGCATCACGCGCGTTTGGTCGTCGACCCCATGCCGGCCTTCGTCGCGCGTGAGCACGACTACTTCGGCAATGCGGTCAGTTTGTTCGTGCTGCAAGAGCCGCACCGGCGGTTCACCGTGACGGCGCATAGTGAAGTGAGCTTGCGCGCGCCGTTTCTGCCCGATCCGGATGACACACCGCCGTGGGAAGACGTGCGCGATCGGCTGGCAAACTCGACCGAGCAGGAAGTGTTCGAAGCGATCGAACACGTCTACGAGTCACCGTACGTGCGCTGGAACGGTGCGATCGTCGAATATGCCGCGCAGTCGTTTACGCGGGGGCGGCCGCTATTGGCTGCCGCAATCGATCTGAGCCGCCGTATTCACGCGGATTTCGAGTATCGGCCGGGTGTGACGAGCGTCGCGACCCCGGTGGCTACGGTGTTCGAACAGCGCAGTGGCGTGTGCCAGGACTTCGCGCACTTCATGATCGCGTGCATGCGTTCGCACGGTTTGGCTGCGCGGTACGTGAGCGGTTATTTGCTGACGCATCCGGTCGCGGGTCAGCCGCGGCGCATCGGTGCGGACGCGAGCCACGCGTGGGCGGCGGTCTACTGTCCCGAGTACGACTTCATCGATTTGGACCCGACCAACAACGTGTTGGTCACGATCGAGCACCCGACGTTGGCTTGGGGGCGCGATTTTGGGGACGTGAGTCCGCTCAAGGGTGTTGTCCTCGGCGGAGGCGCGCACCGTGTCGAGGTCTCGGTAGAAGTAATGCCCGTCGACGACGAGACGTAGGCAGCGCTGTTTGCAGCAGCTGAGCAGCAGCAGCGCGATTTAGTTCGTGAGGTTGGCCGGCTGGTTACGGCGCGAGAGTGACTGCGCGCTCTGCAATGCGGTTTGCGCGGCCGAGGTGAAGCTCACGGCGTCGAACGGCTTTTGCAGGAACTGCACGTTTTCGCCGAGCTCCGTCAGCCGTGTGATCTCGGTTCCTGCGTAGCCGGAGACGAGCAGCACCGCGAGGTTCGGGTAGAGCGCGAGTAGTCTGCGGCTCAACTCGATTCCGGACAGACCGGGCATGATCACGTCGCTCACGAGTAAATCGATCCGGCCTTCTCGCTTGCGCACGACCTCGAGCGCTTGTTGGCCGTCTTCCGTTGCGATGACTTCGTAGCCAGCGTCTTCCAAGATGCGTTGGAGCGAGTTGCGGACTTGCGCCTGATCTTCGACCAGCAGCACCGTTCCCGTGCCCGGGCTCCAGACGGCAACTTCGCCCTTCGAGACCGCGGGCGCGGGCTTCGTGTGGCACGGCAGCAAGATCTCGAAGCGGCTTCCTTCTCCGAGCTCGGATGTCACACGGATGTAGCCTCGCGCTTGTTTGATGAGTCCGTGCACGCTCGACAAGCCGAGCCCCGTGCCATGGCCCAACTCGCGCGTCGTGAAGAACGGCTCGAACACGCGGCTGCGTGTCGCTTCGTCCATACCCAAGCCGTCGTCCGAGACTGCGATTCTGATGTAGGCACCGGGGTCGGTGTCGGGCCAGTCCGCGTCGCTCGCCAACTCGACTCGCCGCAACTCTAGATCGACGCGCCCGCCGTTCGGCAATGCGTGTCGCGCGTTTACGAGCAGATTCAAGATCGCTTGTTCTATCTGCGTCGCGTCGACCAGCACTACCATCGGTTCGGTCGGCAGCGTGATCGAGAACCGATTCTGTTCTCCGAGCGCGCGTTCGAACATGGTGCGCGCGTGGGTCACGACGTGGGAGAGATCGGTCGGTTGCACGTCCAGCAGCTGACGGCGACTGAACGAGAGCAGCTGTTTCGTGAGGTTCGCCGCTTGAAGCGAGCCGTGGCGGATTTCACCGAGCCTTGCTTTGACTTCGGCGCGGTCCGTCCAGCGTTCGACTAGGTCGACGTTGGCCATGATCATCGTGAGCACGTTGTTGAAGTCGTGTGCGACGCCACCGGCGAGCATGCCCACCGATTCGAGTCGTTCGGCTTCGCGCAGTCGGCGTTCGTAGGCTTCTTTCAGGCGCTGCAAGCGATGGCGTTCGGTGACGTCGCGGATCACGGTGTGGATTCGCCGTTTGCCGTCGAGCGATTCGACGAGACGCATCTTCATTTCGACGACCACAGTTTCGCCGTCGGGCCGGATCACTCGGAACTCTTCGGGGCTGCGCTCTTCGCCGGCGAGCAGACTCGCGAAGCCTTCGACTGCGCGCTTCAAGTCTTCGGGGCCGAGTGCTTCGAGTGCGGCGAAGTGCTTGCCGAGCAGTGCGTTCGCGGTTCTACCCGAGATGCGTTCGGCGGCAGGGTTCACCGAGGCGACGTGGCCGTCTTCTTCGAAGACCACGATGGCGTCCGGGGACTCGCTCACGATTTCGAATAGCTGCGCTTGGCTCGCGCGAAGCTCGTTCGTGCGGAGCTGCACGCGCGATTCGAGCTCTTCGTTGGCGCGAATCAGTCGCTCGTTTGCGCGAACGAGTGCGGCCTGTTGTCTCGAGACGAGCAGGTACAGCTGCCCGTTTTCGAAGCGGAAGCGAAAGGCTTGTGTCAGGGCGCGATTGACGTTGCGTGCGACGAATGTGAGTGCGCCGATGAACAGCACCAGCATCGCGATCATCACGATCTGTTCGTCGCCGCCGAACGACCACAAGCGAATCACGGCGGGGACGAGCGATGGAATCAGATATGCGAAGTACGCCGGCATGTAGCAGGCGATCGAGGCTGCGGCGCCGGCGCCCATGCCGCCGATCACGAACACGATCAGCACTTCGTGGGGCAGTGAGTCGGGCATCAGCACGCCACCGGCGAAGCCCCAGAGAAGGCCGGCGCAGAGTGAGCCGATGGTGAAGCGGAGGCCCCAGGTTTCTTGGTCGGCCGGGGTGCGGTCGTCTTGGGCCCAGTACCGTTTGCGCATCAGGATCCGGACGACAACCATGAAGGTCATGGTTCCGGCCCAGCTGATCAGCAGTGTGTGCGAGGCGTGCGACCAGAGTGCGTAGCAGACGATGCCGGCGTTGAGGACGTTTGCGAGTAGAACGGGTGCGCTCTGTCCGTAGAGCGTGCGCACTTGTTCGGCGCGAACTTGGTCGTCGATGTTTGGATCGTCGGGGGACTGGTCCACGGCACTACTCCAGTCTGCGGGCGAAACGGCGGGATCTGAGAGTCGGAGGCCCGGCAGGTCAGGGTAGCGTCATTCGAGAAATGGTGGGTGCGATTGCATGTCAGCATGCAACGTGATGTGGAAGCGCTGACGCGAATGGGTCAGTCGTATGCAACGGCACATGTAGGTGCCGCTGCAAAAAGCTGCGTGTTCAGAGCGGTTTCGGATTTGCGAAATCTACGGACGAGGACCGCGGTAGTCCGTTAAGTCCACACTCATCAACGCGCACAACTTCGCAAACGATCGGCGGCGCTCATCGGCGTCGCCCGTCGCAAGGCCCACGATTAGCTCGCGATGATCCCAAACCATTCGGCTCTTGTTTACGCCGGTTAGGAAGAGCGCCAACTTGATTGCACCGATTCTCATTCGCTCTCGCGGTTGCGTTACCGCAGTCGCGAGCAGGTCATCGAGAATCGGTTTGCCCACTAGCTCTGCTGCGTTCAACGCTTCGCTCGACTCCAAAATCTCAGCGCTCGCCAACCCCTGCTTGACCGCTTCGATCGCTGCCGCGTGATCTGGACTCTGCTGCAACAACGCGTTCGCCGTCGCCATCTTGTCGTGCTCGGTCGCTTCGGGCAAATGCGCTTCCAACGCCGTCCGCACGCGTGGATCCGACAGTCTGCCTAGCGCGCGCGATGCGCGCCAGTCTCCGACGCTCATCCTCAACAACAGCATCTCGATTGCACGCTCGCGCTCCTCCCCGTGCAACGTTGAGAGCGCCGCGCAGTCGAACGAGTTCGACCACTCCCTACTCGGGCTTTCGACACTCTCGATGAACAGATCCCATTCGCGAGTCACGGCGTGTCCTACGGACGGGGACCTACGTAGGTATTCAGATCCAAACCCATCAATTGAGCCAGCTTAACGAACGAGGCGCGGCGTGTATCTCGGTCACCTCTCGCGAGACCTACGATCTCATCACGGTGATCCCAGCTTCGCGAGGAAGGGTTCACGCCAGTGATGGACAAGGCCGCTTTGATCGCACCGATTCTCGTGATCGGGCTCGGATGCATCACGCCGGTCGCCAGCAATGCACCGACGATAGGCTTGCCGGCAACCTCCGCGGCCTCCAATGCTTCGTCCGACACCAGTATATCGGGACTCGCGAGGCCTTCTTTCACTGCCTTGATTGCCGCCGGGTGACCTGGACTCAACTTCAGCAATGAGTTGGCGGTCGCAACCTTATCTGAACGCTGCGCTACCGAGAGGTGCGCTTCCAACGCTGTGCGCACGCGCGGGTCCGGAAGCACACCCAGTGCGCGCGAGACCTTCGGCCAGCCGACGTTCAGCTTCGACAAGAGCAGCTGAATCGCGCGTTCGCGCTCGTCACCCTTGAGCTTCTCCAGCGCCGTAAGGTTTACCGAGTTCACCCACTCTCGGTCGGGGCCCTCGAGGCTTTCGATGAACTCGTTCCAGTCAGTGGTCACGGCACTATCGCTCTCAGTGCATTGTAGGCGCTGTCGGCACTGCCGTCGCTGATCACGTTACCTGAGGTATCAGTAAGCGTAACTTTGGTCACCGCATCATTCTTGCTCAGGCGCTGTAGCTCGTCGAACACAATCGCTTTGCTCCGGACCTGAGATGGATCGACAGTCACGTTCACGTCGCCGCTTGCGCTGTCGCAGATGCGTTTCGACGCGACGGTCCACGCTTCGCTAGATTGCGCTTTCTCGGCATCCGTCAGACCATCCCACGGACCGAGCTTCTTCTGCAGCGCTCCCAGCTTCTCGCCGGCCTCCGTCATCTCGAGCGTCTTGCCGCCACTGGCCTTCGCCGCCTTTCCAGCCGCATTACCAGCACCCTCCATTCCGCCACCGGACCAGAGCTGCAAACCGTTGTGCGGTGTCGTGACATCGGCCGACTTAGCCACGTCGTCCATCTCCTTCAGAATCGCCGCGCGCTCAGCTGCCGTGGCCGCCTTACCACTGGGCTTCTCGACAGGCTTCTCCGGCAGCTTCGCCTCCGCAGGCTTCGGCTCCGGACTCGGCTTTGCTGGTGCAGGACCCTCTTTCGGCGCCGGCGAGGCGCCACCACTGCCCTTACCACTCACCCCGCTGCCAGGAACAGTCTCCTTCGGCTGCAGCTTCTTATTCTTCAGCAGCGACGCCCAGTTGCGCTCGACCCAGGTCGCAAACCCTTCACCGAACTTGCTCTGCCGCAGCTTCGCCGCGAGCTCCGGGACGCGCGTCGCCGCAGCCTCCGCACCCTTCGAGAGCAGAAACGCAATGACGCCCTGCAACACACCACGCATCAGGACGCCGAGCGCAGCTGCGAGGGTCCGGCCCGCGTGATCGACGTGGAACCAACGTGACCGCGGATCATCGACGGCATGCCACGCTTCATCGACCGCCCGCCCAGCCATCTTCACCGACTCGACCAGACTCGACGCAATCGCAGCAGCCATG
>DASRXR010000027.1:0-4202 GCA_035687405.1 Polyangiales bacterium | reverse complement strand
GCTGGCTCAGCCTCACGGGGAAGCGATCTCACGATTGCGATCTGGGCTCACTTCGAAGGATGTCCACGGCGATCGAAACGACCGTCCGCGACCTCGGTTCCGCATACGGCCTCGCGAAGACCGCGACACCGAGGCGCAGGTTCCATCGCCCCACGCGCCCGGACGGCAGCACGAACTCGATCTCTGTCGACTCACCGACTCAGCGTTGCGCACTGCTCGGATCACGCTGGGTCTGGACCCAGTCGAATCGTGGGCGTGCTTACCGGTGTTTCCGAGGCAAAGGAGTGGTTTTCTCGCGCACGCCCGCGCTGTCGTAAAACCCGCCTCTCTCTTGCACCTGCACGCGCGCGTCCGCGCTGTCGTAAGATCCATCATTGTTTTGCGCGCGTACGCGTGGCGCCGCGGCCCCCCTAACAGCGATGCGTCGCTTGACGAACTCGCGATTGTAGTCTCGTTCCGCGATCAGCGCATTGTGCGCGCGACACATGAGGCAGATGTTTTCGAGCGTCGCCTCGCCACCGCGTGCAAACGGAATGATGTGATGAAACTCGAGATTGCCGCGTGCACCACATCGCGTTCCATCGGAACTCACGAAGCAACAACGTCCAGCATCTCGCGCATACACTTGGCGACGCAATGCGTACGCAATGTGCCGCGTATTCGGTTTGGCCGGTTGCCGTTCGGCACAACCCGCGGGCGTGGTGGGTCGAGCATCGTCGGCGTGCGCCTCAGATAAAACGTGGGCGATGTGCGAGGTACTCGGTTTTGAAGGCTGATGTTCAGCGTGCACCGAGGGCACGGCGGGGCCAGCTTTGCCCGTGGTGGTGTCAGTTTCGGAGAGCCGCGGCGCCCGAGGCTTGCTGGTTAGTGCGAAGCGCTGCTTCTTTCGGTCCGCGATCAATAGTGCGAGTGCACGTTCGACAATGCCGGCTAAGTCATCGGTCGGCAGTTGGTTGCGGAACAACTCTCGTGCCTCGCTGAACATGTCGACCAAACTCTGAGTCGCAGTGAACTGCACCTTGTAGCGTCCTGCGCGGAGCGGAACGATCGAGCTCGGGTCGGGCGCGCGTGGCAGTGACGGCTCGCCGAATGCCATGACTTGCAGGCCTCGCACGGGGTCGCCCGCCCTAACATCGCTCTGGACCGCTGCCGTAGCGGCCGGCACGGGATCAGCCGGCAATGCCTCGCCTTGGACCGGTACCGAAATCGACGGCAGCGCATGTTCGGACGATTGTGCAGTCGCGGCCTGTGCGGCCGGGAGCATGCCAGGTTCGGCGTCCGAGCCTTTCGCTGCACGGCACGGATGGGTTGTGCCGCTTGGGAAATTCACGTGGTAGCTGCTGCTAACGCTGAAGCCGGTGCGGGTACCGCCGCTAACGCTGAAGCCGGTGCCGCCAATGCTAAGGCTCCTCTGGGGGTGGGGAGTTTTCGGATCGCGCTTGGCACATCGGGTTGCGGAAAGTGCGATGCGATCAACGTCTGAATCTCCAGCTTCGACTTGAAGCGCGCCTGCTCGAGAAGCTCGATGTTCGAGGCGTCAGCACTGGTGCGATACCACGCAGGTTTTTGTGCTTCGCAGTGTGCGGCAGGCACCGCGTTCTAGATGCGGCACACGTTGCAAATCAAAAATTAGATTCTGCGAGCACACGAGCGAAATTGGGCGGAGCGAACGTGATTGCCAGCACGAGTAGCAATATCGCGCCGGAGATGCGCCAAAAACTGTCAAGCACAATCTAAAAAAACTAACAAAAAAAGGACACAACTCGAATCACCATCGGCCGATACCAAGACAGAGCGGTGAGTGATGATGAAGCTTTCGCGAGACGAGCTGCGCGAGGAACTCACGCTCATTCCTTCGGAGGAACACCGGTAAGCGCGCCCACGATTCGACTGGTTCCAGACCCAGCGCCCCAAAGCCGTGCGGCTACACAAAACCTCACACGCCGGGCGCAACAACCCGTTGCTTCGCGCGCACAACCGCCGCTCTCACGAACGCCGTTATCAACGGGTGCGGCTTCGTCGGCAGCGACCTCGCCTGCGGCACGAACAACGTTCCCACGAAGAAGGGCGAGTCGGGCCACTCGATGACGCGAATCACACCTTCCGCATCCGCACCCGTGACGCGCATCGGGCCGCCCTTTAGCTTCTCGACCCGTGCCGGATCGACACCGAAGTTACAGAAGTACTGCTCGGTGGCAGACGTGCTGCCATACGCTTCCGCAACCTTCGAGCCCGGCTCGAATGTCAACCCCATGCTGCGCCCTGCAAGCGAGCACGCTAGCGGGGTGATGAAAGCCTCGGCGGCATCGGGCCGATACTCCGCATGTTCAGCATTCGCGACGCCTAGCACGTTGCGCGCGTACTCGATGACCATGTGCTGAAATCCCGCGCAGGTGCCGAGACACGGCACACCGTTCTCCCGCGCGAAGCGGATGGCTGCGAGCGCTTTCGTTAGATCTCTGTACGGGCCGCCGGGCGCGATCAACACCGCATCGAAGTGGTCGAACATCGCATCTTCGAGCGATTCAGTGCTCACCCAACCGGTCGAGACATCCGCCTTGAGGCGATCACTCGAGTGCCGAAACGCCGCATTCGTCGCTGAGTGGGTCGGGCTACTGGGGTCGTACTCGCCGATGAATGCGATGCGCGTCATCCGCACGGTCTTATCACGCACCCGGAAGCGGCACTAGCGCTCCCGCAAACGCCCATTGACCCGCCGTTGGCGCGGATCGGCTCCGTGGCGCTCGAGCCTCACTCGAAAACGGCGAAGTCCTCGTGCGCGTGCACAACGAAACCGAAGTCCTGCACGAAGGATCAATCGGCCTGCCGGATCACTAACCTACGAAGCGGCTCGGCGTGACACCGGTCATCTCACGGAAGTCCGCGATCAGGTGTGCCTGATCGAAATAGCCGTGCTGCTCCGCGATGCGCGCCCAATCCGCGCGTTCGGCCGCACGCGCCGAACGCAAGACACGCCGAAAACGCGCAATGCGCAGAAAGCGCTTCGGCGAGACGCCGATCACCTCGTCGAAGCCGCGGCGCAGCTGGCGCTCGCTCAGTCCGAGATCTTCCGCGAGCTCCCCAACACGCGGCAACACCTCGGCCTGCTGCACGATGCGCACTGCACGCCGGACGGCCGGGACGCTCGAGGGCTCGCGTGCGTGCGCGGTCTGCAAGATGCCTTGCAGCGCACCCGCTGCGCGCCCGGCGACGCTCTGACGATCGCGCACTTCCAAGAGCGAATCGCGCGCATCCTGTCCCCACAACTCTTCGAGCGGCAAGAGTTGATCGGTGAGCTCCGACATCGGGCCTCGAACAAACGCATACGCTCCCGCCGCACGAAACCGGACTAACAGGGCACTGCCCGACTCCGACACTGGTTTTTCGAGCGACTGCGTGCGCGTGCCCACGAAGATTGCGGCCAAGCGCGTCGTTCCGAACTGAATGAGGAGCTCCGCCTCGCAATCTGGCAGGCGCCGGTACCGGCCGTCGATCGGCGTGTCATCGACCCAACGCATCGACCGCACGAACGGCGAAAGCGCCTTGGGAACCGGAAGCTGGTCCATCGATTCGAGTATGGCCGCAGATGGCCGGTTTTTCCAATCGGCCTTGGCGCGCTCACTCCAGACTCTGACCCATGCCAACCGACAACAAACAACTCGTCACCGATCTGTTCGCCCGCATCAAGGACGGAAACCTCGACGCTTTCACGGCCCTATTCGCCGACGACGCGACCTGGCTCATGCCCGGAAAACCGGAACGATTCCCGAGCGCGGGCAGCTACGACAAGCATCGGTTCAGGCGCGTCCTCGAGCGCATGCACGAGCGCACCGGGAGCCCGCTGAACATCTGGATCAAGAGCATGATCGCCGAAGGCGACCGGGTCGCAGTCGAATGCGAGTCCCAGGCCGATTTGAAAAACGGCCGCAAATATCGCCAGCTCTACCACATGGCGATCGAGTGCCGCGACGGTAAGGTCGCGAACGTGCGCGAGTATCTCGACACGCAACACTCGTACGACGTGTGGTACGCCGAGTAGTCGTGGTGCGTCGGCCGCGTGCACTCGCGGCCGACGCTCAGCTCACTGCTGCTGCTGCTGCTCGGGATTGCGCTCCCGATAGCGCTCGAGCTTGCGGTACAAGGTCACGCGATCGAGCCCGAGGATGCGAGCCGCGGACGTCTTATTGCCGTGGACGCTCTCG
>DASRXR010000026.1:0-2760 GCA_035687405.1 Polyangiales bacterium | reverse complement strand
CGTCACCAGGAAGCAATCCAGCATACCGCTCGGCGATGTGCAGAACGATCGCCCGGATTCAAAAAGCGCGAGATTGCCATCTTCGAACGTTGGAATGCTGCCAAACGGATTAAGAGCGCGATGCGCTGGCTGCTTAACACTACTGCTCCCAATTTTCCGGTTGCCTTCGCGGGCTAGTTCGTGATCAAACAACGGAATGCCGGCAGATGGCGGTTGCAACAATGATCCTCTTGGCTCGTATTTGGATGGGATAGGCGCGCTGTTGCGCGATAAACGTCAACGTGCGTCGTTCGCGATGTACGCGCTCGGGCTGCTCTCGGACGGTGAGCGTAAGAGCATCGAGCCTATCGCCGCCCGAGCGAGTGGCTCTGCCAAACACACTCACGCGGTGCACGAGAAGCTGATTCACTTTCTCGGTGCGTCTCCGTGGGAAGACCCGCCCGTGCGCGTGTACGCCACGCAGCATGCGGTCCAAGCGATGCTCATCCATAGCCCGATTCGCTCTTGGATTGTCGACGACACCGGCTTCTTGAAGCAGGGCAAACTGTCGCCCGGCGTGCAGCGCCAATACACGGGCAGCGCTGGCAAGACTACGAACTGTCAGATCGGTGTGAGCTTGGTGCTGGCGACAGATGCCGCTCACGTCGTCAGCGACTTCCAGCTTTACATTCCCGAGTCGTGGGCGAACGATCGCGAGCGCTGTCGTCGTGCATATATTCCCGATGACCTCGAGTACGCACCCAAGTGGTGTCTGGCACTCGGCATGATCGAGCGTGCGGTTGCACAGGGACTGCCGCGTGGTGTCGTGCTCGCTGACTGCGACTACGGCAACAAGACGGCGTTCCGAGACGCACTCGACACCTTGGAATTGCAGTACGCGGTGGAAGTGCAGAGCACGACGATGGTCAGCAGTTGTGTTGGCAATACCGGTCGTCTCGGTGATCGAATGTCGGTTGGCGAACTCGGCGCTGCACTGCAGTCAAAGTTGCGTGCGATCACATGGCGACAAGGCACCAAAGCAGTGCTGCGCTCGCGGTTCGCCCGCATCCGCGTGGTCGTCGACCGAGACGATGGACCGATGAGAGCGCCCCAGTGGCTGCTCGTCGAGTGGCCTGAGGGCGAATCTGCTCCAACAAAGTTCGTGCTGTCGACCATGGCGAAGAGCACTTCGTGTCAGCAACTCGTGCGGAGATTCAAGGAGCGTTGGCGAATTGAGCGCTCCTACGAGGACCTCAAGGGCGAACTCGGCTTGGACCACTACGAAGGGCGCTCTTACATAGGATGGCATCACCACGTAAGCGTGGTGCTCGCTTGTTACGCCTTCCTGGTCGCCGAACACGCGCGATCTTTTCCCCCCTCGGCCCGAAAAGCCCGTCACGCTCGTTCGATCACGAACGCGGCCTGAGCGCCACTTCCACGATTCGCTTGTCACACTGCGCGTCCGCTTCGCGCGCGAAGTATTCGTGCGGTGGTTGCCGCGATGCCCAACTTGCCTACGCGAGTTCGCATCTCGACCTCCCACGCGCTTCACACCACCGGGAGTTTGGGATCAGTAGTGCTAGGCGACTGCGCGAAAGTACTGCCTGGCGATTGCGACTACAACACTTCATAGTTTGGACCGTATCGCCGCTGGCATCCCAAAAGGCTGGCTACATCGGCCAAAGGTTATTCCCGACGTGGGGCTCGCCGATCCTGCCCGCACGATGCGACCGCTGATCCGACGTGAGCGGAGCGAATGCGCGGTGCCAGTTGGTATCGTCGACGATAGGCAAGCCGACATCGACAATCGCGACCGATGGGCGAAAACGCTTCAGCTGCTGGTGGTCGGGAAGAGCGATGGATCGCTCCAGCTCCAGCCCTGGAAGCAGTGAACGTGCTCGAGCGGATCGACGCACCCATTCGGCGAGCCGATGATCCCGCAAGCCTCTTCAACGTGCTTCAAAGACGAGGCAACAAAACCCAAATACTCGATACGGCCTCCATCAACAAGTTGATGAATATTTTTGCAATGGGCGCCGGCGTTCCGGATTTCGAAGGTCAGCGTTGGCAGTTCTCAACGCATCAGTTGCGGAAGACCTTTGCGCGATTCGTTGCCATGCGAGATCGCAGTAACTTGCTCGCCCTCGCCGAGCACTTCAAGCACATCTCTTTCACGATGACGTCGCAAGCCTACGTTGGAACCGACTTCGAACTGCGTGAGTTAATCTCGGAGGAAGCGCGGGCAGAAACGGCAGTGGCGTTGGATCGGCTGCTATCGAGCGAACGGCTCGCAGGAAGAATGGGTGAACGCATCCGAGCGACGGGCGCAGTCTTTCGAGGTCGAGCAGGTGCGCAGGTTCGAAGTGATTACATCTCATTCATCATGCGAGAGACCGACCTGCGCATTTACGCGTGCGACTATGGTTGGTGCGTGTTCCAGCCGGAGACGGCGCGCTGTGGTGGAGAGCATGCGCCGAACGACGCAGCTCGCAGCCCAGCGGTCTGCCTCTCGTGCGCGAACATGGTCATGGAGCCAAAGCACGCACCCTACTGGCGTGAACGCCGAGAACGCAACGCGCAGCTTCTGCCAACAGCATCGCTGCTAGCCAAGGCCGCGCTGACCGAGGCGATCGGCCAGTGCGACAAGGTTCTCGATCAGCTGGAGAAGCACCATGGCGAAGCCGAGGAGACGAGAGCGGTCGGGCGTAGCCGAGACCGCGGCGCGGGCGTACCGGGGGCACTCGGGCGGCACTCGGGCGGCTCGTGCGCGGCGAAGGGCGG
>DASRXR010000025.1:0-5907 GCA_035687405.1 Polyangiales bacterium | reverse complement strand
CGATGTAGAGACCCAAGCCGATCGACCGCTCCGTGCTCGACTTTCTCCCGCGTTGCAACGGCTCGAACAACTTTGGCAACACATCGGGCGGAATCGGAACACCCTGGTTGCTGACGTCGATCACGACCTGGTCTTCGTCACCTCGCACGCTGATGACGATCGGCTCGGTTGGGCTTCCGTACTGAATCGCATTCGTGATCAGATTCACGAGCAGCTGCGCGATGCGGTCTGGATCCCACGAACCGCGTCCATCACATTTGTGCAGCACCTGAATGCTGCGCGACGGATGCGTGATCAACAACTCCTGCTGCACACCGTCGATAATCTCGTTCAGATCCGCAGCGCGAGGTTGAATCGGCAGGCCTCCGCCGAGCCGCGCTTGGGTAAAATCCATTAGATCGTTGATCATCCGGATCGCGCGCCGAGTCGCCGACTGAATCCTCAGCAGAACCCGCGAGCTCAACGGATGTGTGTTCTCGTGCTCCGCGAGCACTTCAGCGCCGAGAGCGATCACGTTGAGCGGCGTTCGAAGGTCGTGGCTCACGATCCCGAGCAAGTGCTGCTCGAACTCCGATTGCGCGCGCAATCGCTCGCGCGTCCGCTTGTGTTCATCGATATCCGTGTTCGTACCGAACCACTGCTCGACATCGCCCGCTGGCGTGCACAATGCCAACGCTCGGCCGAGATGCCAGCGATAGGTCCCGTCGTGACGACGCAGACGAAATTCGATCTCATAGTCATCGCCGGTCTCGAGTGAATGGGTCCACTTCGCAGCGCAGACGGGCAGATCTTCCGGGTGAACGAATGCCGCCCAACCACTACCGAGCACCGCTGTTTTGCTCGCGCCGAAATACTCTGTGACACGCTGATTCACGAAGTCGAGTTGACCCGAAGGCTGCGCGGTCCAGACCTGCTGCGGAATCGATTCTGCGAGTGCCCGGCTCGCATCTCTCGCACGTTGCGCCGTGACTCGCGCGACCACTCCCTCGGTGACGTCGAAACCGAACACGTCGACGCCTTGCACCGCTCCGTCCTCGCCGCGCCGCGGTTGATAGACGAACGTGACGTAGCGGTCTTCGAGGCCGGACCCTTCGCGATCCAAGCGCACGCGTGTTTCGTGGCCGGTGAAACTCTCACCGGTCTGAAACACGGTGTTCAAGACGTCGATGAAACCTTGTTCGACGATCTCGGGCAGCGCCTGGGCCAGGGACTTACCGAGAACGCGGCGATCACGGCCGATCAACTGTTGGTAGAGTGGATTGACCAGCTCGAACACATGGTTCGGCCCGTTCAACGTGCAGACGAACGCGGGCGCTGAGGCAAACAAGTTCGCCAACCGTTGGCGCGCTGTATCCGCTTGGCGCCGCGCATTCTCGACTGCCCTTCTCTCCACGACGGCCACAGTCGTCTCTTGGCAGATGACGAGCGTGCCTGCGACCTCGTCGCCTTCATCGAACACGGGCGAGTACCCGTACGTCCAGAACACTTCTTGAATGCCGCCGTCGCGAAAGATCGGCACGAGCTGGTTCTCGTGCCAGCTCGGAATTCCCCGCTCCATCACGTCGCGAATCTGTGGCGAGATGATCGGCCAGATCTCGGGCCAGCACTCCTCGCCCGGCTGCCCCATCGCGCGAGGATGTTTACCCTTGCCAAAGCTGGGCACGTACGCGTCGTTGTAGAACTGGATGAGCTCGGGACCCCACCACAGGAACATCGGGTGCCGAGAGTGCAGCATGGTCGCGATGGTCGTCTTCAGCGCCGCCGGCCAGCTGCGCGGCGCACCCAACGAGTCGGTCCAGTCGATGGACCGCATCAGCGCGCCACAATCGCCGCCGCCTTGCATGAAACCCGGCAGCTCGTGCTGACCGCCGCCGTCGCGACTCTCACCCTCGGAAGCGTCCATGCGGGTCACCTATCGCATGTGCAGTTTGGCAGCAAGCGTAGTGGCTCAGTGTGCATAGGGGCGATTCGTGGCGTCGGTACTGTGCAGCTAACAACTAAGCCGCGGCGTGGCAACAATGATGGCGCTCAGACCGTGCCGCAGAACTCGCGAACCACGGTCAGCAGCGTGTTCGGGTCGACTGGTTTGCGGATGAACTTCTTCGCTTGAGGGGCATCGATCGGCCGCCCACCCGCGGAGAGCACGACGATGGTGAGAGCACCAAGCCGATTCCGGTCGTGCAGGACCTTGAGAAACTCCGGTCCACTCATGATCGGCATCATCAAATCGAGCAGAACCAAGCACGGGTCGCACGGCATGTGCTCCAAGCTCTCGAGCGCCGCCTCGCCGTTGTCAGCCTCATGAACCGTGTAGCCCGCCCTGCGTAGAATCGCCGCGTAGAGCTCACGGAGGTCATCGTTGTCTTCAACGAGCAGGATCGGTGCCATGGGACTGCTCACAGCAAGTAACGTGCCCGTGTTTTCACGGGCTTAGCTCGAACCAAACGTGGCTCGCAGGCCGCCCACAGTATCCGGCGCGCGAACACATTGCAGCTCACGGCTGCCAGGCGTAGTTCCTGCTGGCCGGCCAATCCCTGTACAGTGGGGCGGGAGTGCTCACGCAGCCGGGAACCTTCAGCATGTCCATGACAATCGGACGAAAAATCGCGCTCGCCTTCTGTGTCGTACTGTTGAGCTTCGGCGTCATCACGTCAGTCACGTATGTGAACACGCTGGCTCTCATCGACAACAATCAATGGGTGGTTCACACGCGTGCGGTCTTGGAGGTTCTCGAAACCGTCTCGCGCACCGCGAACAAAGCTGAAGGCAGCGTGCTCGGCTTCGTGATGAGCGGCAAACAACGTCTCGTGGATGGAGCGACTTCGGCGCGCACTGAGACGGATGGCGCGATCGCCGAGCTGAAGCTGCTCACCCGGGATAACCCCGACCAGCAGCGTCGTGTCACGGATCTCGAGCAGTACGTCGTTGGCTACTACCAGTCGATGGACGCGCTCACTCGAGAGCGCGTAGCGGCGCCGGAGCGTGCGATTCAAAGCGTCGCGAGCAGCGCGTATTCGCGCAACCTCGATGACATTCGACGCCTCGTGGGCGAGATCAAAGCCACGGAGCAGAGTCTCCTCACGACTCGCTCGCACCAAGCTGATGCGGCCGGCGCATCTTCGCTCGCAGTCATAAGTTGGGGCGGGCTCCTCACGGTCGCGCTCTGTCTAGTGATCGGCGGGCTTCTGACACTCTCGATCGTGCGGCCCGTCCGTGCACTCGTGCTCGGTGCTGCGGAGATCGGCGCGGGAAACTTGCACTATCAAACCCGAACCGGAACTTCCGACGAGCTCGGAGCACTCGGTGATGCATTCAATGCGATGGCGAGCAATCTCAGCCGATCGATGGTGACGGCCGACACGGAAAAAGACGCGCGAGCGCGCGTCGAAGCGTTGCTCGAAACGATCTCGGAGACAGCAGCACATCTCGTGACTGCGACGTCGGAGATCGTCGGCGCGACGACGCAGCAAGCCGCGGGCGCGCGGGAGCAGGTGGCCGCGGTCGAGCAGACGGTCACGACAGTGAACGAAGTCGTTCTGAGCGCACAGGAAGCGAAGGAACGCGCCCACGCCGTCGCCAAGATCGCGGCCGAGTCCGTGAATTTCGGTAAGACCGGCAGACACGTCGTGCATGAATCACTGCGCGCGATGACGGGGTTGCGCGAGTTGGTCGAGCAATCCGCCAACCGCACGTTGGAGCTGGGAGAACACGCCCAAGCGATTGGAAGCGTGATTCAAGGCGTGACTGACATCGCGGAGCAAACGAACGTCCTCGCGTTGAATGCGGCCATCGAAGCGGCACAAGCCGGCGACGAAGCGCGGGTGTTTCGCTTGGTTGCGACGCGCGTGAAGACGCTCGCCGAAGAATCGAAGCACGCAGCCGACGAGGTTCGACGCGTCCTGCGGCAAGTTGCGACTACGACAGAGAGTCTGCTTTCGCTCGCAGAACAAAGCAGCGAGGGCGTGGTCGCTGCTTCCGCCGTCCTCGCCCAGGCCGATGCGAGTATCTCAGCGCTCGCGCAGATCATCGACAACGCTTCGCAGACTGCCGCGCAGATCGCAGCGAGTGCAGGCCAGCAAGCGAACGGAACCGCGATGATCCACGAGTCGATGAAGCAGATCAGCGCGGTGACCGTTCAAAACCTCGGGTCGACGCGGCAGATGGAACTAGCCGCGAAAGACCTGAATGCGCTCGGTGGTCGCCTGCGCGATCGCGTCGCGGGCGCTGCCGCTGCGCAATCGTAGTCGCCGAACTGACAGCGGCCTAAGAGGCGGCGCTGGCCTGCCGCGCTTCCTGCGCTTCGGCCGCTGTCTTTACGTCCTCGCGCTCTTCCGGAGGCGGCAGGACAGCCTTCAGACCGAGCGACTTCAACCACAACTCTCGGCCGTAGCCTTGTGAATGGTAGAGGTGCTCGTCTTCTTGGTCTTCGACCTCGTCGTACGCCGCTTTCAACGCAGCCGCGACTTCTTCGTCGAGCTCCTCGACGCACCGCCCGATCAATTCCCAGTTCGCGTGATCCTTCGTTTCCGCAAGCAGGACGCAATCGCAAGCCACGAGCTCGGCTGCGACCGGGTTGTTGGCGGCGAGCGCGGCCTGCATCGCGATGACGAGCGACTTGCCGAGGTCATGAACGATCTGACAGGTCGGCGTGATCTCACCGGGGTCGAGGCCGAGGCTCTGACAAGCGGTCGTGAGCAACTCGACATGGCGGACGGTCTGCCCGAGGTATTTCTTCCACTCCTCGCGCAGGCCGTCGTTGACCGCACAGTCGAGCGCCGTCTTGTAGACGAGCACTCCGCCGCGCTCATGTACTAGCGATTGCAGCAGTAGCTCTTTGAATTGAGCGGTTACCATGATCAATCTCCAGTTCAGTGTTGGCTCAGTGTTAGACCCGCGGCGGGTCAGTCTCGCGCTCGAAGTGGCGATGCTGCGTAAGCGCTTCGACGAACGCAGTGAGCGCCTTGTTCGTATCGCCCGCAGGGAACTGAAGCAGGCCCGGATCCGCTTCACCGTCTTCGAGCTCGGAAGGGATGCCTGCCGCTGCCAGGAGCGAGCTCGCAGCACCCAAGAGCAAAATCGGTTTGCAGTGCCGGTACTGATCCTTGAGGAACTCTTTCGCGTGACCGCTTTGCGAAAGCGCTTCGGCGGCGCCCTCGCCATCCGGAACGATCACCGCGTCCCACACCGCCCCGGGCGCAGCTTCCATCGAAATCTCCACGGCGAGCGGAGCGTCGGTGCCGGCGTCGACGTCACCGAGGCTGACACCGACGAAGCGCGGCACCGCGTCTTGCGCTACGAGCGCCGAATGAATCGCGAGCGCCGCTTCACCATCGACGCCGGCTGCGACCAAGATCGCAACGTGACGCGTCTTGATGCCCTCTTCGCCCGGACGCGCCAGGAGCGACAACGTCTCGGAGCGATCAATTTCAGGCTTCGGCGTACGCTTCAGCAACTTGGGTAGCGGCTCGGGCAGCTCGGGAAAGCCGAGCCCCTCCGCGACGCCTGCCGCGAGCTCCTCAGCCACGTTTCGCAACTGTGCGACCACGCGCTGCCGCACCGCGAGCGTTTGCACCTTGGTGAGCTCGAAGCGAAAGGCACGAATGATGTGTTGCCGCTCCGGCTCGCTCTGACTCAGCCAAAACAGCGTGGCTTGGTTGTAGTGCTCGGCAAAGCGCTCCGGCTTGCCGCGTACCTTGTGCTCTTCCAACGGATCGGGAAACGACATGAAGCCGTTGACGCCTGCTTGAAACGGGCAACCGCCGCCGAGTGAGTTCGGCTCGTACGCGACGCGACCGCGTGGGATCGCCTGTCGATGCATGCCGTCGCGCTGATTGTTGTGAACCTGCGCGATCGGAGCGTTGATCGGAATCTCGTGAAAGTTCGGACCGCCGAGCCGCGAGATCTGCG
>DASRXR010000024.1:0-6007 GCA_035687405.1 Polyangiales bacterium | reverse complement strand
TTCCGCTCCGGATCGAGATCGCAAAGCGCAAAGCCAAATCGAACCTTCATTTCTCGGTCGACGACGCGTACAAGCTGGACACTTTCCCGAGCGACTCGTTCGATGTCGTGTACTTGAACGCGGTCTTCCACTGGTTTCCGGAGAAGCTCGCACCGCTCCGCAACTTCCTCCGCGTGCTGAAGCCAGGTGGCAAGCTCGGCCTCTCGACCGGTTCCAAAGATCAACCGAATCGCATTCACGAGATTCAGCAGAAGGTGCTGTCGCGCGCACCGTTCAACGAATACAGCAAACCCGCCCAAGGCCTGCCTCACCGCGTGAGCGCAGACGAGATTCGCGGGCTGTTCGAGCAGGCGGGCTTCGCAGTGGGCTCGATCACGGTCGAACCGCACGAGACGTTCCACGCCAATGCCGAGGCCGCGATTCAGCACTCGCAAGCGAGCTCGTTCGGCAACTTGATCGGTCACTTGCCTGAAGAGCTTCGGGACCGTGCGCGGCGCGAGATCGTCGAAGAGCTCGAAGCATTTCGCACGCCGCAAGGCATTCGCCAAGCGGGTGCACGCATCTTCGCGATCGCGATCAAGCGCTAAATCACGGAGCGCGCGCTGCCAGCGCTGCACGGCCGATCATGCCGAGTGCGAGATCGTCCTGCAGCGGCTGGAACAAGCCGCCTCGCGCATCGCGAAAGTGCTGTTCGAGCGAGAGGCGGCGCGTGAGGCTGAAACCGCCGGCGACATTCAACGCACGCTCCGTCACGTGGCACGCCGCGTGCGTGACGGCGTACTTCGCCGCTGCCAGCTTCGGCCCGACCTGCCCGCGTTCGTCGGGCCGCTGCGTGTACCAACGCGCGGTGTCGTAGAGCATGGCTCGCGCCGCAGCGAGCTCCGCCTCCATCTCGCCGATCAAGCGCTGGATGTGGGGTTGCGTCGCGATCGCGGCGCCGAGCGCGGTTGGAACGCGCGCATGTGCGTAGTCGCAAGCGGCGTCGATCGCGGCTTGTGCGATGCCGACGTAGACCGCGACGAGTGTCATCCACCAACCGTTCAAACCACCACCGGGTGCTGGGCTTCCGATCGCGCGCCGCTCCACGATGCGGTCTTCCGGTACCAAGACGCGTTCGAACCACGCATCGTCGCTACCTCCGCTGCGCTGACTCAAACTTCCTTGCCAGGTCGGCTCAAGCCGCAAGCCCGGTGCGGGCGCTTCCACCACGGCGTAAGCCACGTAGCCCTGCGGCGCGCGCTCGTCCGGCGGTATGCGTACTGCCGTCATCAAAAATCGCAGCGCCGGTGCAGCCGTCACGAAGATCTTGTGTCCAGTGATCTCGTATCCGCCGTGAGCCGGAGTCGCAGTCGTGGCCGGAATACCGCCGCGCGAGATGCTGCCGAGCTCGGTCTCGGTGACGACCATGTTCATCAGGCCACCGCGTTCCGCGACGCTGCGAAGCACGTAGTCGCGCAGCGACGCGGGCCACTCGTTGGGTTCGAGCAGTTTGCCGATGACGTTGAACAGCATGGCGACGCCGACGCCGAGAGCTGCACCGGCGTGCGAAAGCCGCTCCTGAGCGAGCACCATTTCGAACAGGCTCGCGCCGTCGCCGCCTTGGCTGGGTGGAATCGGAAGACGCAGATACCCGGCGTCGTGGAGTCGAGCGTAGTGCGCGAGTGGAAAGGTCCCGAGGCGATCATGTTCGGAGGCCGACGCTGCGAGCTCGTGTGCGAGTGACGTAGCGAGTGCGGCAATCTCACGTTCGCGAGGGGTGGCGTCGAACGGAAGGTATCGATCCATCGCTCTGTTCAAGCGCATCCAGCGGAGAGGTCAAGCCCGGACGGCCTGCGAATCAGCTCGGCGCGCGTGCTAAGGTCGGCCGCATGGTGGGCGATAAGTACGTGCCGAATCTGCGGTCTTTCGACGACGAGTTTCCGTCCGAGATGCCCGCGCCTGCGCTGCTTCGTGACTTCGCAGCCTGGCTCGCCGACAAACCTCGCTCCAGCCTCGGCTGGTTCCACCTCGAAAGCGCACCACTCGACGCCAAGTACGTGGGGCACGACGACGCCACACTCACCCTCCGCACTCGCCTCGGCATCTTCATGGTCTCGCCCGACGGCTCGCGACTCGCACTCTGGCAACCGGACGACGGGCCACCCGCCGTCGTACGCCTCGGACCGAACGGCGTGCTCAGCGATGTCTCGCCGGATCTGGAAACGTTTTTAGTCGCACTCGCCGAAGGCTCGACCGGAATACCCGCGCTCGAACGTACGCAGCGCGAGACACCCGCCGTGCGCGCAGAGCTAGCGACGTGGCTGGCATCTCGCGGCATTGCTCACGTGGGTCGCAGCGCGACTCCCGGCGGCATTGCCCCCAGCCCGGCTGCGCATCTCGACCCCGGCGCATTTCAACGCTGGTTCGAGGCTACACGTGAAGCTGCACGAACAGCCCACGCCGCGACGAGCGTGAGTCGGCCGCAGCTGACAGCAGCAAGCGTGTCGCCCGATCTCTTCGAACGGGTCGACCCGCTCCTGGGCCTTCTGATCGACGACTCACGCGTGCAAGTGTTCTTCGAGAGCATCGGCATTCATCTCGACGCTCTCCGCGACCCCGACGAGCTTCGCGCCATCTCCCGCCCGCGCGACGGCCTCGAGCTCGAAATCGCCTGGCCCTGGGACCGCGGCAGCGAATGGCTCGAAGCCGAATACCCGAAGTCGCAACGCAGCGCACTCGAGCTCCGGCGCGCGCGCATGTTCTGGTCGGTCACGCTGTTCGTCGTGCCCGAGCTTCGCGCGGCGCCGCGCAACCGCGGGCAGCTTCAGTTCCAACCGTTCGCAGGCAAGCTCCCACTCGGCATCCGCACGAACGACGACGCTACCTCGCTCGAGTCCACACTCGGCCCACCCGTGCGCGGCAGCGAAGGCACGCGGATTTGGGACTTTCCGCAGCGCCGGCGTGCGCTGATCGGTGCGTTCAACGAAGGCCCGTTCGCGCGGACGGATCTTCCGCGCGGCGGGCTCAAGTGGTTGACCTGGCGCTTCGGCCAGAGCGTCTGATCAGTCGAACTGGTGCTGCGCGCGCCGCAAGCAGTTCGAAAACGACTCGATCGAAGCGTCGATCTTCGGCGATAGGTCGGGCTCGAGCTCGACTCGTCCATCCTGCTCCGACACGACGACGTGTTTGTCGAGCACGAACAACCCCTGGACGATGTGGTGGGGGTCGAGCGAGCTCAACACCGGGCGCAGCGCGTAGTCGATCGACAACACGTGCGCGACCGTTCCACCGAGCGCAAACGGCAACACGACTTTGTTGCGCAGCGCGAACTGCGGCAGCAGATCGAGGAACGTCTTCAGCAGCCCCGAATATGCGGCCTTGTACACCGGCGTCACGACGATCACCCCGGTCGCCGCCGCCAACCGCTGCACCGCTTCGACGATCTCCGGATGGTCGACCTGCGCATGCAACAGCGGCTCCGCCGGCAAACTCTTCAGATCGAGGAGCGAGCTATCGATGCCGCGTTGGCCGAGCCGCTCCGCGAGGACAGCTGCGAACCGGCGCGAACGCGATGAGCTCGAAGGACTGCCACTGATGATTAACGTCGTGCTCATGTAGACGCCTTTCCGGGGGATGCGGGGTGAGCCTTCGCGGCCGCGAGCGGCAAGAGCCGAAACGATTGATCTCGGCTCGCTCCAGCGACGCGACCCGGACCCCAGCCTACCGCAGCACGGTAGCTGCCGAGTACACTGTGCGCGGCCAGGTGGTCTTCGTCCACTGTCCGATTCTGGTCTGCTTCCGGTGCGACGAACAACGCATCGACTGGGCAATACAGCTCGCACATGAAGCAGGTCTGGCAGTCCTCCTGACGCGCGATCACCGGCGCCGCATCCGGGACTGCATCGAACACGTTAGTCGGGCAGGCTTTGACGCAAATATCGCAGCGAATGCAGCGCGTATCACTCACGAGCTCGATCATGGCGCCGCTCCTGGCTGCGCCGCAGCACTCGAGGTACGGGGGCTGCTGACAGGGCCAGTCCCGAGGACGGCGTGCGACGAGTTTTCGGGGCGCACCCAGATTTGCTCGAGGCCCGAAGTGATCAACCGGCGCTGCTGCTGCGGGTCGAGCCCCGGGAAGTCTGCGCGCTTGTGCATCCCGCGCGTCTCAGTCCGATGACGTGCCGTCGCATACATGAAACGCGCGGTCGCGAGCATCGCTGCGGCTTCGCGCGCGCGTAACACCGTGCGCGCGTTTTGATCCGGCGCCACGTGCACGTCTTTCCAGTACCCGTCGAGCCGCGAGAGCGACTCGGACAAGCCACGCTCGGTGCGAAACAGGTTCCGATCGTACGGAAAGACCTCGGCCTGAACCGCGCGCACGAGACCTTCGGCATCGAAGGACTCCGCGCTCGAACCGCGCAGGGCCGCGCTTCCGAGTGGCTTTACATCGCGCGTCGAGGCGCCTGCTTGCCCCTTCGCATAGCGCGCAGCGCCCGCTCCAGCCCAGTTGCCGGTCGAGATCGCCCAGGCCGCGTTGTGACTGCCACCGCCGGTGAAACCACCGCAAATCAGCTCACGTGTCGACGCATCGCCCGCCGCATACAGGCCTGGCACGGACGTTCCACACTCTTCGTTCACGACGCGGATGCCACCGGTGCCACGCACGGTACCTTCGAGCCGAAGCGTCACCGGAAAGCGTTGCGTCAGCGGATCGATGCCGGTTCGGTCGAACGGCAAGAAGAAGTTCGGCTGTGACGCCCTCAGCTGCGCGCGGATCGACTCGGGCGCGCGATCGAGCTGGCAGTACACGGGTTGCGTGAGCAGCGTGCGCGCGATCACCGAGCGGCCGCGCGCCGAGCCTGCACCTTCGATCTCGCGGCCATCTTCGTAGTAAAACGTGGCCCAGCGATAGAATGCGCTCTTCGTCACGGACGCGAAGGCGGGCGCGAGGCCATACGCGTTCGAGAACTCCATGCCGGACAGCTCGGCGCCCGCTTCCGCCGCGAACAAGCCACCATCACCGGTGAGCACGTTGCAACCGAGCGCTTTGCTCAAGAAGGCGCAACCACCGGTCGCGATGATCACCGCATTCGCTTTGACCTGCCAGCGCTCGCCGGTTTGCCGCTGAATTCCAGCTGCGCCAGCGACGCCATGCGAATCGGCGAGCAACTCGAGCGCGGGGCTGTGATCGAGAATCTTCACGCCGGCAGCTTTCACGCGCTTGCGCATCAAGCGCATGTACTCCGGGCCCTGCAAGCTGCGACGCGCTTGGTTACCGTCGTCGTCCACCGGGAACGGATAGCCCCAGTTCGCGAGCTCGCCGACCATCTCGTACGTCTTGTCGAGCACGCGATCCATCCAGCGGCGATCGGACAGATGCCCGCCCATCGCCTCGCGACTCGCGCGCGCCTCTTCGCGAAGCTGTTCATCGGGCGGCACGTACCAGACGCCGACGCCCGACGGCGCAGTCGCACCACTGGTGCCGCAGTACCCTTTGTCTGCGAGCACGACGCGCGCGCCTTGCGAAGCTGCGCTCCAGGCTGACCACGTGCCGGCGGGTCCACCGCCGATCACGAGCACATCGGCTTCGAGCGACAGCAAGTTGTCACTGACGCGTGGGCTATTCCCTGCGCTCGCGCTGGATTCGATATCCGATTCGATGTGAGAGCTCATGAAGGTTCCTCCTGTGCGCGCGTGGGTGCTCGCTGGTGTCGTCCTACCTGTTCACGATACGAGACGATAAGGATGTTTACAAGACAATCATGCCTGCGCTACCAGCGCGTGTGCGAGAGTTCTTCGAGCGCCATCGCTTCATCACCGCCTTCGTGATTTTGTCTACGATCACGGGGTCGAGCGTCGGCCTCGCGAAGGTCACGACTTCGCTCTACGCCGTGCAACTCGGCACGCATGAGACGCTGCTCGGGCTGATCGCGAGCTCGCAAAGCCTCGGCGTATTGATCATGAGCCTGCCGCTCGGCTTCTTGGTCGAGCGCTACGGGCCCGCGCGGCTGTTCGTCAGCGGCACGTT
>DASRXR010000023.1:0-15916 GCA_035687405.1 Polyangiales bacterium | reverse complement strand
TTCTGGCGCCACAGCGCAACTTCATCGCGATCGAACAGCTTGTTGAGCTCGCGCAAGCCGTACGCGATCTCGCCTTCCTGCGGAATGATGTCGCCGAGGAACGGCCCGTACGAGACGTCCTGCCGCCCGCGCAAGAAGTAGTGCGCGGAAGGCGTGTGCGGATCCGGCAAGTCTTGCAAGTCGTCCGTGTACTTGTTGCAAGCCGCGAGGTTCGCGCCGAGCACGGTCGCCATGCGCCGCAGCATCGACGTCAACTCGGCCTCGGTGTAACGAAGCCCAGCGCGCACGCCGTAGCTCGCGAGCGCGCCGACCAAGTCCGCTGCGGCCAAGAGCTCCGACATTTCCTCGCGACTCACGTGAACGTTCGCTGTCTTGAGGAAGTTGAACAGCGAGATGATGTAGCGCGTGCGCTCGGTCATCCGAATCTTCAGCGGATACGCGCTGTCGATCATGACGATGTTCTTCACGCGCCGGCCCGACAGCTGCAACTGCCGCGCGACCTCGTACGCGACGCGACCGCCGTGGGAGTAGCCGCCGATTTGTGCATCTCCGCTCGGCTGCACGTGCTGGATGATCTCGGCGTAATATCGGCCCATCTCGATCAAGTCGGTGATCGGCGCGTCGTCGGTGCGAATGCCCCGCGCTTGAATCGCGTAAAACGGCAGCTGACCCGCGCCGCCGATCGCGCGCACCAGCGGAACGTACGGTTGCACGGTTCCAAACCCACCGTGGAACCAGAACACCGGCGTGAGCTCGCCGCCTTCTTGCATCACTTCGAGCTCGGGATAGCGGTCGCGCGCCGTCGCGCCGCGGGCTTTGCGTGTGTCGATCAGCCTCGCGAGATCCGAGAGGGTCGGCCGCTTGCGCAGATCCGATACGTGCACGCGCACACCCGAGACGCGTTCGATCTCCACGAGCAACTGCATCGCGATGAGCGAATCCACGCCGACGTCCGAGAGCCTCGCATCGAGCGCGATCTGCTCGAGCGCCGTCTTCGTGAGACGATGGATCAGCCGCACTACCAGCTCTGGAGTCGGCAGAGACTTCAGCGACTCGATGCGACTCGCGCGCTCGACCGCCGCGCTCGCGGGCGCGGACGTGAGCTGTTCGGCATCGATCCAATGCCGCTCGCGCGCGAACGGATACGTCGGCGCGCGCACGCTGCTCGGCCGATGCTCGCGATACATTCGCGACCAATCGACGCTCACGCCGTGCACCCAAAGCTCTGCCACGCGATCGAGCCGGCCGGTGTCGACCAGCTCGCGCAAAAACGCCTGGGCTGCGCTCGGTTCTTGATGCAACAACTCGAAGCCGCGGTTCTTGTCGCGCGCGCTGCCCGTGTAGCAACCCACGGCGAGCTCACCGCTCAAGAACTCTTCGAGTTTCACGACGAGTGCGTCGAGGTCCTGCGCGACGATCGCGAGCCGCTCCGGCAACGCCGCACGCCCGACCTGCAACGTGTACGCGAGCGCATGTAAGTGGCCCGCACCGGCCGGTGCACGCTTTCGCCGCTGCGCGATGAAGGTCAAGTGCCGCTCCACGAGCGCGCGCAGCTGCGTTCGGTTGTGAGCCGACAGCACGATCAAAGCAGGCCCAGTCGCAACTGCAGCTTTCGGCTGCGGCACGTACTCCTCGAGCAAGACGTGGGCGTTGGTGCCACCAAATCCAAAGGCGCTGACGCCAGCGACGCGGCGCGCCGAGTGCCAGGGCGTCGTCGTCTTCGGGACCGAGAGACGCGTGCGCTCCCAATCGATGTGAACGCTAGGCGACTCGAGGTGCAAGTGCGCCGGAATCTGGCGCTCTCGCAGCGAGAGCACGACCTTGATCAATCCGGCGATACCGGCTGCGGCTTCGAGATGCCCGATGTTCGTCTTCACCGAACCGACGAGCAGCTTGTCTTCGCGCTCGCGCCCGAACGCCTCATCGATTGCGCCCGCTTCGATCGGATCACCGAGCGGAGTTCCGGTGCCGTGCGCTTCGACGTAGCCCACGTCCGCCGGCGAGAGCTCCGCGTTTGCCAGCGCCTGCTCGAGGAGCTGGCGTTGCGCGTCACCGTTCGGCGCCGTGAGCCCGTTGCTGCGCCCGTCTTGATTGACCGCCGAGCCACGCACCACCGCCAAGATGTTGTCGCCGTCGCGCTCTGCGTCACTCAAACGTTTGAGCACCACGACCCCGCAGCCTTCGCCACGCACGTAGCCGTCTGCAGCGCTGTCGAACGTGCGGCAGCGACCGGTCCGCGTGAGCGCGCCGATCCGGCACAAATACACGCTCGGTTGTGGCGCCAACATCAAGTTCACGCCACCGGCGAGCGCCAGGTCGCACTCACCTGCGCGCAATGCTTGCGCCGCGTTGTGCACTGCCACGAGCGACGACGAGCACGCGGTGTCGATCGCGAGGCAGGGTCCGCGCAGCCCGAGCACGTACGAGATCCGACCGACCGCAGTGCTGAACGCGACGCCGGTGCCCGAATAAGCTCCGACTTGTGTGAGGTCACGCGCGAGCAATCGCCGCTGCGCGTAGTCGTTCGAGCTGATACCCATAAAAACGCCGGTCGAGCTCCCGACCAAACGGTCCGGCGCGATCGCGGCGTCTTCGAGCGCTTCCCAAGCGATCTCGAGCAGCAGTCGATGTTGCGGATCCATCTCTTCGGCTTCACGCGGCGAGATGCCGAAGAACGACGCATCGAACTTGTCGACATCGTCGATGAAACCGCCGTGCCGGGTGTACATGCGACCGAACACGTCGGGATCGGCGTCGTACAGCGCATCGATATCCCAGCGATCTGCCGGGACTTCGCGCACCGCGTCGATCCCGTTTTGCAGCAAGCTCCAGAACGCTTCAGGACCCGCCGCGCGAGGAAACTTGCAACCGATCCCCACAACTGCGATCGGTTCGCTCGACGTCACACGTGCCTTCGGTCGCTCCGTCACGGCACGACCGGCGCCCGCGAGATACATCGCGAGCGACGTGATGTCGGGGTACTCGTACGCGAGTGTGGGCGCGAGGCGGCGACCGAGCCAATGTTCGAGCTCACCCGAGAGCGACACCAAGTCGCGCGATTCGAGCCCGAGGCTGCGGAACGGTGTCCGCGGATCGATCTCGCTCGCCGGACACTTCCGCGCCACCGCCACCTGCTGCACGAGCCAATCGACGATCTGCTGCGAGTCGCGCGGCCGGTAGCTCGCCGCGGGCGGGGGCGGAAGGATCGTGTTCGTCGCAGGTGGAGCTACGGTAGTGGTCGTGGTTGTGGCGGGGGTCTCTGGGGCTGCCGCTAGCGGCTGCAGTGCGCTCACGACCTCGAGCCCTCCGCTCAAGTACAAGTCGCGGCAGATCCGCCGCTGCAGTTTTCCGCTCGTGGTCTTCGGGATCGACCGCGGCTTGATCAACACCACCGCATGCGGCGAGATCTCGTGCTCCGCGAGCACGCCATTGCGAATCGCAGCTCGCGCCGCCGCGAGGTCCATACCGAGCTCGCTCTTCACCTCGGAGACGACGACGAGCCGCTCCTCCGTCCCGATCGTCACTGAAAACGCGATCGTGCACCCGCGCCGTAGATCGCGCGCGCTGCGCTCGACCGTACCTTCGATGTCCTGCGGGTACACGTTGCGACCGCGCACGATCAGCAAGTCTTTATGGCGCCCCGTCACGTACAAGTTCTTGTCGTGCACGAAGCCGAGGTCGCCCGTTCGCAAGTACGGGCCCTCGCCCGATGTGAGGTGCGCCTGAAACTGCTGCTGCGTCAGCTCGGCTTTACGCCAATAGCCCTGCGCGACGCTCCCGCTCTGCACCCAAATCTCACCGACTTCACCCGGCGCACGCCGCTTCCGCGTCTCCGGATCGGCGATCACGAGGTCCGTGCCTGCAGCGTAGGTTCCACTCGACACGATCGGGTACGCGGACTGCGGCGTCTTCGCGATCGCGACGACGTTGCGTTCGAGCGCGGTGCCGTCGATCGCGAGCATCGGCGCCTCTTCGTCCGCCGCGACGCTCGTGATCATGAGCGTGCCTTCAGCCAAGCCGTAACACGGCGCGAGCGAGCTTCGCTTGAAGCCCGCCGCTGCGAAGGCCTCGCAAAAGCGGTCGAGCGTGCTCGGGCGAACGCTCTCCGCACCGTTGAGCGCGCAGCGCCAGCTCGAGATGTCGAGCCCGACGCGGTCTGCCTCGGTCGACTTGTCGACGCACAAGTCGTACGCAAAGTTGGGCCCGGCCGCGAGCTCGACCTTGTAGCGTGAGATGACCTTCAGCCAGCGAATCGGCCGCTGCAAGAAGTGGAGCGGCGAGATGATCGTTTCGCTACCGCCGACGAACACGGGGTAGATCAAGCCGCCGATCAAACCCATGTCGTGGCTCGCCGGCAGCCAGCTCGCCAAGTGCTTCGCGCCGTGGGTCAACGCTTCGATCCCCGCGACGTTGTGCAGCAGGTTCGAGTGACTCACCATCACGCCCTTGGGCATCGAGGTCGAACCCGACGTGTATTGAATGAACGCGAGCTCGCGCGTCGTGAACGCAGGCCGATTCCACGGCGGGTTTGCGTCTGGATCGATCGCGTCAGTACCGCGCGCGGGAAGACTCGACAGCTCCGCGCCGACGTGCCCGTCTGCGATCAGCTGCGCGATCCAACCGACCGACAAGGTCAGCTTCGGCTCCGCGTCGCGCACGATCGCGTGCAACCGAGGCAACGTGCTGGCCGCACGTGTCGGATCGGGCGGATGCGTCGGCACCGCGACGAACCCACCGTACAAACAACCGAAAAACGCACCGATGAAGTCGATGCCCGGCGGATACAACAGCAGCACGCGATCGCCTGGTTCGACCCCCTCGGCTACGAGCTGCGCCGCGATTACGCGCGAGCGACGATCGAGCTCGGCGTAGCTCCAGACTTCCTCCGGCCCGTCGACTTCGCCGGTTGGCAGATACCGAAACGCGACCGCGTCGGGATGCTCGTGCGCGCGGCGGTGCAAAATATCGACGATCGTCTCTGCCGACTCGCTCGCATCCGCCCCGTGGTCGATCTGGTGAACGCCGTTGCTCCGCAGCGCCGTGATCTCTTCGAGCATCTTCGTCAGCTGCCGCGCCGGTCCGAGCACCTCGAAGCGCGGGTTCGGCTGCTCCAGCAGATACTCCATGCTCTCCAGCCATCTCACGGGCTGTGTGAGTTGCTCGATTAGATTCCGCTTCACATCACTCGCTTGTCGGCTGTAGGGCCGCGCGCTGACGTTCGCGATCACTGGGATCGACGGAGCTCGCAGCTCGAAGTCCGCCAGGAAGTTTTCGAATTCACGTTGCGCATCGCGCATGTAGCGCGAGTGGAAGGGACCGCTCACGTTCAGCAGGGCCAACAGTCCGCCACGATCCCGAAGCGGATCCTCTAGCCGTTCGAGATAGCCGAGTGGTCCAGCGATGACGATCTGTCGCGGCGTGTTGGTGTTAGTTATGTCTACTTCCGTGATGCCAACTGCATCAAACACTTCACGCAACTGTGAAGCTGTTAGTCCACTGACAGCGGCCATCGTGCCGCCGGTAACTCTCGCCATCAGCTCGGCGCGACGCTTCACGAGGCGCAAGCCCGTTTCGAAGTCGAAGCAGTCGGCCGCGAACAACGCGCTGTATTCGCCCAAGCTGTGACCCGCGAGGAAGTCCGGCGCCGGAGCACCGTCGCGCTTCCGCTGCAGGAAATTCAGGGCATTTACGACGTATAACGCGGGCTGTGTGTACTCGGTTTGATCGAGCCGATCGTGCGAATCGGATTCGCAGAGTGCTTGAATCGAATACCCGAGGATCGCATCGGCAGCGCGCAGGTGCTCGCTGAATGCCTCAAACAGACCGTGCCCCATTCCCCTCCGCTGCGAACCCTGGCCAGGAAATAAGACCGCACTGCTCATGTGTATGCCCTCTAAGGGGATCACATGTAACACATGCGCTTTAGTCCTGCGAGGCCATCTAATGACGTAAACACGTCGCTCACCTGGTGCAAGGGGCTGCCTGGGAGGCTTCGTAGTGGGTGAAGATTTCTGCTCGACTAGAGCAATCGACTAATCTGATAGTCGAATCGGCCACGCACTTGGGGGGTAGTTTCCGCTGCTGCTACTCTCCGCGAGGTGCGTTGGCGGCGTTGGCTTCGCTCCGATCTCGGCCTGTTTCTGTTCGCTGCAGTAGCGATCGCAGCGACTTGCTTCGCGTCGCCTCGCCATCCTCAACTGACTCGCTTCGGCGACGACGTCGAATACCTCCTCGTCACGCAATCCCTCGTTCGCCACGGCTCACCCGAATACCAAGCCGGCGATGAACGAGACGTCCTCGCTCAACTTCCCACATCCTGGCGCCGCTCCGGCCGCACTCAAGTACCAGCCCCGGCCGTGGGGCGACTTCCAAGCTGACGATGGACGCTGGTTTTCCTGGCACTTCCTCACGTATGCGGCCGCAGTCACACCGCTAAAAGCGCTTCTCGATCCACACGGCCTCGGCTGGCGCGCGTTTCACTTCACGAACATCGCGTTTTTTTGCGCCGCGCTGCTCGCAATGCTGCAGCTGCGACACTCAGCGCGGCTCTGGCTCGTGCTGTTCCCACTCGCGTTCCTTGCACCCGCGCTCTGGTTTCTGCCGCTCGCACACACTGAAGCCTTCGTGTTTTCACTCGCCCTTGTCACGCCGGCGTCACACTCTGGAGCTACCGAGGGCCAGGCGCCCTTCGCAAACACGGGCGCGCGATCGTCGCGTGCTGCGCGGTCACCGCGATCGCGTTAGTTCCCAACGCGACCGGTGCGCGCGCGCCGGTCTATCTGAACTTTCGCTGAGCGAGTCGCGGTTCAGAAGTTGATGTACATCGGGCCGGTGCCACTGCAGTGCTGCATCGCTTCGTGAATGTGCGCTCGCTGCTCGTCCGTCAACAGGCCGACGGCGAGCGCCTTCGCTTCGTCGCAACGTGACACCAGCATCTTGCGCGCCATCCAGGTGCGTGGGTCGCGGTAGACGACCGGCAGATGCGCTGCATCGGTGTCGCCGGTCGCGGGATCCGGCCAGCACCACTGCGTCGTTCGCTCGCAAAAGATCTCAGAGTGAGGCGAGTAGAGCCAAGGCCAGCGTTCGATCACGTACGCCGCGATGCGCGAATGATGCGCCGCATCGTTTGCACGGTAGGCGAACCAACCGTTCTCGCGATGCACGAGCACCTGCAACCCGAGAGCGAACGCACACAGCCCCACGAGCCAACGCGAAACACGGGCGCGTTCGCGCAGCTCGCCACCGATGAACAAGAGCGCCGGAGCGATCGCATACAGGACATAGCGCGAGATACCGAACGTCGGGTGATTCCAGTTGCGTTGCACCGTGCTCGCCGCGAGCGTCAGCAACACGCACACGCACAAGCCCAAACCCCACGGGTGACGCCGTGCGCGCGAGATCGCCCACACCGTCGCAACTGCTGACATTAGCAGCAGGCCCGGCGCGTAGAGCAACATGCCGCCGTTCAAGTCGATGAAGAGCCCCACGAACTTGCGGAAGCTCATGAACTTCGCGCTCGCGAGACCTTCGCGCGCAATCAAGTTCGGCACGCCGAATTGCGTGTAGAAGAAGATGCTCGGCACGAACACCAGCGCAGTGCTCGCTAGCGCGCCGAGCGCTCGCAGCCAAGCTTGGCGCAAGCCCGAGCGATGTACCCAAAACCACTGCGCGCACAAGAACAGCGAGAGCAGAGCGAGCGGCTGATACTGTGTCGCCGCAATCGAGTTGAACAGAATCGCGAGTACCGGGCGGCCGCTCAAGTGACACGCCAACGCCAGTAACCCCAACGAGAACACGAAGGTCTCGGTACTCGCATACGTCGTGAACCACAGCACCGGAGTCAGAAACGCCATGCTCACGGTGGGCCAAAACACATGAGGCTGTGACGCGAGCAGCAATAACGATGCGAGCGCGATCGAAAGCGCGATCAGGTTGAAGTACTGATGAGCACGAAACGCCTTCTGGCGGCCCTCCAGAACGGCTCGCAATGGGGCTACCGCGGCTGGATAGGTGAAGAAGTGATACCCGTAATACTTACCGCTATGCGACGCGAAGTAAGCGAACGGCGCCTGACCCCGCGTGAACTTCTTGCCTAACGATCGCTGAAAAGATCCAGGCAGCGCCTCGAGCATCGCTGTGTCGTCCCCGGCGCGAAAATCTGGGCTCGCATGCCGCATGAACGACGTCGCCATCGTTAGATATTCTTGGTCGTCTCCATAGTGTGACAGTTGGACCTGATCGGTACCCCAATGCCATAGGCATAGGACCAACGCGGTCACGTATGCTGCGGGCGCGTGTTTCGAGAGCGACACGAGTGCGTATGCTTACACGTACCGGTCACAACTGAAACCAGTAGTGTTAAGCCCGTGGTAGGACCACGAAGAAGCCGCGTCCCTCGCGCATCACTCTCAAGCGCACCGGGCCTTCTGACTTCTGCAGGATCTCGCGCGCGTCGTTCGCTTTCTTCACCTCGCGATCGCCGATGGCTACGATCACATCACCTGGTGTCAGACCTGCCTCTGCTGCCGGTGACCCATTCTGCACTTGTTGCACGAGCGCACCGCGCGTGGCTCCCAACTGCAAACGCTGCGCGAGCTCCGGCGTGATGTCGCTCAGGCCGACTCCCCACCGCGCGGGCTCCTTCGCTACACCGCCGCTGCCATCGCCGCTGCCACTGCCGCGCTTGGCTGCAATCTGGTCTCCCATCGGAAGCTCGCCCAACGTCAGCGGCACCTCGAGGCGATTGCCGTCGCGCCAAACATCGAGCTTCACCTCTTTGCCGGGATTGGTATCGGCGATGCCGTTGCGGAACGCACCTGCATTGAGAACCGGCCGCCCGTCGCGACCGATGATGATGTCACCAGGCTTCAAACCGGCGCGCGCGCCCGGCCCGCCTTGCGAGACATCCTGCACGAGTGCGCCGCCCTCGCCTTTGTAGTTGAACGACTCGGCGAGATCCGCGTTCACGTCGCCGATCAACAAGCCCGCATAGCCGCGGACGACCTTGCCGGTCTTCACGAGCTGATCGAGCACGAACTTCGCCATCGAGATCGGAATCGCAAAGCCGACGCCGTTGTTGCCGCCGCTCTGCGACGCGATCGCAGTGTTGACGCCGACGACGCGACCTTCGAGATCGACGAGTGGCCCGCCCGAGTTCCCCGGATTGATCGCGGCGTCGGTCTGGATGAAGTCTTCGTATTCGGTGATGCCGACGTTGCCGCGACCGATCGCACTGACAATTCCCGCGCTGACGGTTTGCCGCAGACCGAACGGGCTGCCGCACGCGATCACCCACTCGCCGACTTCCAACTTGTCCGAGTCGCCGAGCACTGCCGCCGTCAGCTTCACTTTGCCCGGGTCGATCTTCACGACCGCCAGGTCGGACTTCGGATCGGTACCGACCAGCTTCGCCATGATCTCCTGGTTGCCCGCGAGCACGACCTTCACCTCGTCGGCGCCTTCGACCACGTGGTTGTTGGTGAGCACGTTGCCTTGCGTGTCGATGATCACGCCGCTGCCGATGCCTTGTCGCACTTCACCGCGACCTCGCGAACCCTGATCACCGCGGTCACCGCGAAAGAAGAAGTCGAACGGCGACGACGATTCACCGCGCCCCGTCGGGCGAGCCACGCTCGTGGAAGTAATCGCCACGACAGCCGGACCGATCGCTTTCGCTGCAAGCACGAACTGGTGGCGAAAATCGGTCGGCGGCGCAGTGCTCGTCGTTTGACTGTTAGGCGTAGTCGCGGGCGACGGGGTAGGCGCACCGGGTGCCGGGAGTTGAGGCGGCGTCGCCGCTGGAGGTTCTCGAGACGGAACGGAGGCTGGCGTCAGATCCGCCTGTTTCACTTCCTCATTTCGACCATTGCACGACAGTGCGATGAGGGACACGAGTCCGAGGTATGCGATTTTCATGGTCGACTCCGGCTTCACTCGACGCAAAGCGTACATCGACATGCACACGCGCAGCCCACTCGCCAGTGCGCGGAGAGTGTGCGCCCCCCCAAAGGGCACGCACTTGTTTCACGAAATCAGGAGGCCGGAGTTTTGCTGCCGGTGCGCTTGTCGACCCAGCGCCGAAGCTGATTGCGATGCAAGCCGAGCGCGCGCGCAGCCGCGGTGACGTTACCCGAGTGCTCTGCAAGCACGCGTTCGATCTCCGCGTCGTCGAGATTGCGCGCACTCGGAGTCGAGTCGCCTCGCGGCGCAGGCTCGCTCGCCGCAGGCCCGAGCTCCATACCCGCGTCTTTCGCGAAGTGATCTGGCCGCACCACGTCCACACCTTCGTGCTGCGCGGCATGGGCAGCCTGACGCGCTTCGTGCAAGAGCTCCCGGACGTTGCCCGGCCACTTGAGCAACGCGACGTGCTCGTAGGTGGTGACTTGCGCCGTCAGCTTCGGACTGACCTCACTCATTGCGCGCTGAATCAGCCACGGCATTTCATCGATCCGATCGCGCAGCGGAGGGTTACGCACTTCGGGCCGGCCCATGCGGTAGTACAAGTCTTCGCGGAATCGGCCCGCGTGCACTTCGGCGCGCAGATCTTTGTGGGTCGCCGCGCAGATGCGGAACGACACGCGCTTCGACTGCGTCGCTCCGAGCGGCATGACTTCGCGCGTCTCGACGACCCGCAGCAGCTTCGCCTGTACGAGTGGATCGAGCTCCGCGATCTCGTCCAGGAACAACGTCCCACCGTGCGCTTGTTGCACGTAGCCTTCTGCATCGACGGCACCGGAGTACGCGCCCCGCTTTGCGCCGAACAACAATCGCTCTGCGAGGCCTTCGGGAATCGCTGCACAGTTGACTGCGACTAACGGCGCGCGCCCGCTTTGCCCGTGCTGCGCTTCGTGAAACGCGCGCGCGAGGAGCTCTTTGCCCGAGCCGCTCTCGCCGATGATCAACAGATTCTCGCTCGCCTTCGAGAGCAGCGCGATTTCACCGAGCACGCGACGCGACGTACCCCCGACGACGGGCGCCGGCGCAGGAATACCGAGCATCGCGTGGCCGCGGTACGGCCGCACGTCGGGCACTGCCCAAAGCAGACTGCGACCGATGCGCACGAGTGGACTGCCCTGCGCTTTCACCGAGCCAGTGAGCCGCACGCCATCGATGAACGTGCCGTTGCGACTCCCGAGATCTTCGAACGTCCAAGTGCCGTCTACGTAGGTCACCCGCAGGTGCGTGCGTGAGACTTGCTCGTCGTCGGCGAGGATGCCGTCCGGCGAGCCGCGCCCGACCTCGAGCCCGTGTTGCTGGAGCACGACCCCGCGCGCCGCAGGTTGCCCCGCCTCGACCACCACTGCGAGCCCAGGAGTAGGGCTTCCGAAGCGGTCGCGCTCACGCAGATATTCCCCACTGCTGTCAGCCGTCGAATCCATGCCGCGGCTTGACATAGCACGAAACGTGGATACGCGCCGATCGCCTCACGCTGGATTGCTCGAAAATCCCAGCCCAAAATCGGGAGACTTTGCGCTGGTTTCCGGGTGCGTCCACGGGCCGCGGCCGGGGGGTGCGAGGTCGTGTTCCTGCACATTGACCCGCCCTGCGCGAAGCGAGGATGCTAAAGATCGATGCCCTGGGTGCGCGCTCGGTCGGCGCAGCTTCCGCCTTCCCATTTCGTTTGGGGGCGCGCGTGGGGGCTCACGAAGGTCAGTCAGTACGCATGGTTCAGCAGAGCATCAGCGCCGACGCCGACAGCAACCGCGTGATCATTTTGGGTTCCGGCATGGCCGGACTCGCGACTGCGCTCGCGCTGAAAGGCAGCGGCAAACAAGTGCTGGTGCTGGAGCGCGACGAGCACGCGGTCGTCGATGATCCGAAGACCGCGTTCGAAACCTGGCAGCGACCAGGTGTGCCTCAGCTGCATCACACGCACATCTTCCTTGGGCGGCTTCGCAACATCTTGCGCGACAAACATCCCGAGCTGCTCGAAGAGTTGTATCGCGCGGGCTTGAACAGCGCGGGCATGGAAGAAGTGCTGCCGCCGGGGCAAGTCGCCGGTTATCAACCAGAGCAAGGCGACGACGACTTGCTTCACTTGTGGGGCCGGCGCGCAACCTTCGAGTACGTGCTGCGGTCGCACGTCGAGAAGCTGCCGCACGTGAGCTTTCGTTGGGGCGTGCGCGTCGAAGGTTTGATCGTGCAGCGCGACCGCGAGCAGCTGCGTGTGACCGGTGTCGAGATCAAAGCCGGTGGTCAGAGCGAGATGCTCTCGGCCGACACCGTAGTGGATTCGCTCGGCCAATTCTCCAAGTGCATCGAGCAGCTGCGAAGTCAGGGCGCTCAGATCGACACGTACCTCGAGCCGTCTGCCTGTGCCTATTACTGCAAGCACTATCAGCTGGATGAAACCGCCAAGCGGAATTCTCGCGGCGGCACCGGCACCAACATCGACTATCTGATCGCCGGCTTGTTCTTCGCCGAGGCGGATACATTTTCGATCGCGTTCACGTGCCGCGAAGACGACGAGCAGCTGAAAGCAACGCTGCGCAGTCCGGACGGTTTCGATCGCGTCTGCAATCGCATCCCCGGGCTGTCGCGCTGGACGGAGCACGCCGAACCACTGACGCGCGTGCTCGGCGGCGCGGGCCTGAAAAATCGCTGGCAGCACTTTCCGAAGCAAGCTTCGAAAGTGGTGCTCGGATATTTCCCAGTCGGCGACTCGCACATTCAAACCAACCCGATCTACGGGCGCGGTTGTTCGATGGCGTTCGTGCAGGCGCACGCGTTCGCGGAAGCGCTCGCGAACGAGCCCGATCCGGCGAAGCGCAGCCTGCGTTACTTCGCGTCGGCGAAGCGTTTGTTGAAGGCTCACTTCGAGTTTTGCGTGACGGGCGATCGCACGTTTTTGGCGCGGACCAAGCGTGCGCACGGTGAAGCGCTCGAGGTGCGTGATCGCGTGTTACTCGCGGCCTACGACGTCGTCATCCCATCGATCGACGGCGATCGCACGATCGCCAAGGAATGGTTGCGCGGCCAGCAGATGCTGGAAGCAGCACCGCCGGGACGCGCGCTCGCGATGTTGTGGGTCGTCGCGATGCGAATCGTGTTCGGCTTGATGTTCCGGCGAAAGCTGCCCGCGCTCGCACCGCCGCCGAAGCGAGACGCGTTGATCGAACAAACGCCGAGCCAGCAACCCGGCCAAGCAGTCTGACTATTGCAGTACGTTAGTCGCGCAGCGGCCGGCGATGCAGTAGAGCGGCGTCTTAGCGTCGGCACAACAGTCAGAGTCGACATTGCACTTGTCGTACTCCTTCGAACAAGCATCCTCGGGAATGTCCATGCAAAGGCCCATTCCGGATTCTGGGTCGATCCGACAGTAGCCACCGCAACACTCGTCACCGCCGGTGCACACGCCCGAGTTTTCTTTGCACGCGTCGAGCACCCAATACCCACGCGAGTTGCCCGCGAATAGTTCCTGCGCCGGCAAGTAGAATGCGGGATGACTCGGATCGGTGCCCGCCTTCGCCGGAATGTCGATCGCAGTCACCCACAACTTCTTCGTCGTCGGCCCATCCGGATTTCCCGCCGTGAGATCGAACGCACGCGCGTCGCTTTGAAACGGCTCGCGCGTCGCGACGTTCCCGTACGAGCGCCGGCTCGTGAACACGACCCACGCGTAGCCACCAGCAACGATCGGCGCGACCGTCGGCTCGTACTGCAACGTCGCATCGTTGTCGTGATTCTTTCCGGCAGCACCAGCCGGCAAGTAACCCTTGCCGTTCGCACGCTCGAGCGCAGATGCGTTCCCGTTCATGTCAGTCCACCACAACTCGCCGTGCGCGTTGCCTCGCGTGACGAAGTGCTCGCCGTTGCCGGTAGAGAGCTCCAGCTGGAACACGACGCCACTACCGTCCGGCAAAAACGCGGGCCAACCGGGCAACTGGTTTGCACCCGTCGCGGTGTAGAGCGCTTTGGGATTCGTGAACGTGTACGTCGTGTCGTCCACCTTCGCGACGTCCATCGCGACCAAGCTCGTGCCGTTCGCCGGAATCGACGGCGTGCCCGGGCCCGAGTACAAGTTGAACGCAACCTTCTTCGTGTCGAACGAGAACACCGGCGTCGCAGCTTGCGTCACGAACTCCGACAAGCCTTGCGCCGTCAGCACCACACCATCGGCAACTCGATACAGTGCGCTGCTATTGCCGTTCGCGACGTTCGAAGGACTGCTCGGCGGCCCGGAGTTTCCGAGCGCGATCGTTCCATCGTACGACAGACCCGACCAACCGAACTTCCCGTCGTCGGCGGTCGGGTACGGCGTCTCGACGTTCATGTTTCGCAAGTCGTAACGTGAGCTGATTCGGTTGTCGTCGTGCTGCACGATCATCAGCGAGCCGTTCGCCGAGACGGTGTGACAGACGCGGCAGCCCGAAGGGTCCGTCGTCGTCGAGCCCGCGATCAACGTGGGATCGAATGAATCGCGCGTGATCGCGAGTGTCGCACCGCCGAAGCGACCATTACCGCCTTTTGCACCAGCGTAGTTCTCCGCGAGCTTCGTACCGTACGAGTTGTAGTAGACGGTGCCGCGCAACGTCGTCGGTGCGATCTTCCAGATGAGCGGCTTGCTCGGCGCGTAGGCAGCAAATCCGCCCGCACCGTCGCTCGCTGCAATCGTCAGCGAGACTTGCATCGTCGTGCCCGACTGCAGCGCGGTCTTCCAAATCGCCTGCGGAATCGGAATGCGATCGATCGGAGCGCCCGCAGTGAGCGCAGGCGGCGGACCGAGATACACATCGGCGCTGTAGTTCGGCGCGACCTCGATGTGCAGCTTCACCGCGACTGGCACGTGCGCGCCGTGACGCCACTGCAAGAGCGGCGCAGGCAAACCGCGCGGCCACACCGTTCCGTCGTACGGATACAAGAACACGAGCTCCGCATCTTCTGCGGCAGCTTTGTCGAGTGCAGCGCGCAGCGCGGGATCGGTGATCTTCGAACCACCACCCTCACCGCCTACGCCACCGAGACCACCTGCCCCTGCAGGCATGCCGCCGGAATCCGGATCGCCTTCTTGCTTCGCCTTCACGACGATCGTGATCGTGACCCAGCTCGTCAGGCTGCCGGCTTTTGCGTAGACGGTCACGACGCCCGCAGCGCCGTTCGCTTTGAACATGCCGCTCATGGCGTCGATCGCACCGAGGTCGCGGTGATCGGTCGACCACGCGATCGGAACCTCGGACGGCGCGCCATTGCTCAACACGGCCGTGAACGCGATCGGCTTCGGGCTCGCGCTGTCGACTTCGAGGTTGCCCATCCCCGGCGTGATCACGAGCACGGTCTTCGGCGGTCCAGCGTCCTCCGCCATCACGCCGCTCGCGTCGATCAAGCCGGGGTTGTCGCCGCCGTCACCGAAGTTCGGAAAGCCGGGCGACCGCCCCGAGTCCGTGTCACGACCGGCGTCACTCGGCTTCGGCTTCGAAGGTTTGTCCGACCCGCTGCTACAAGCCGCAACCGCGATCACCGTGAGAACACTCAATGCGCGCGATGCGCGACGACGCTGCATGATCGGAATCATGGCGTGAGCGCGCCGCGATTTCGATCGGGTAGGTGCTCGCGTCCTGTCTTACAGTGTGCGCCGCTGTCAGCGGCGACCGCCACCACCGTGCGAGTGACCGCCGCCACCGTGCGAGTGACCACCGCCGCCGTGCGAATGACCACCGCCGCCGTTCACGTGGACTTCGCGCCGCCCACCACCGCTGCCCCGGGACGAACCACGGTAATAACCGCGACTGTCACCGCGGTAGTAACCGCGAGCGTATGGCCGACCGCCGTAGTAGTAGCGCGGGCCATAGGAGTACCGAGGCCCCACGTACGCGCGACGCGAAAACCACGGCCGCGAGTACCAGATGAAACTGGCGCGTCCGCGATTGCCCCAGTACGGCGTGGGGCCGTAGTCGAACACCCACGGCGCAGCGACCCA
>DASRXR010000022.1:0-9253 GCA_035687405.1 Polyangiales bacterium | reverse complement strand
CTCCTCCTACGAGTTCTGCGCGCGGTGCGCAGTCGCGAGGGGGATTGCGTCGGAGGCATCCGGTTGTTGCGCGCAGTGCGCAGTGGCGAAGGGGGATCGCGGCGATCATGTCTGGTTGCTGTGCGTCCTCGCGCTGGGCGCGCTTTTTGGTAGAATCCCACGCCATGGGCCTCCTCACCTTCGGTCTCAACGTGACTTTGGACGGGTGCATCGATCACACCCAGGGGATCGCGGACGACGAGCTGCACGACTATTGGACGCAGCTCATGGATCAGAGCGGGGCGATGCTCTTCGGGCGCAACACCTACGAGCTGATGGAGGGAGCCTGGCCCGCGGTGGCACACGACGAAAAGGCGCCGCGCGCGATGCGCGAGTGGGCACAGAAGCTCGAGGCGAAGGCGAAGTACGTCGTGTCGGGCTCGCGGAGCGACTTTCCGTGGCAGAACACGATCAAGGTGGAGGGTGACCTTCGCGAGGCGATCTCGGCGCTGAAAGCGAAGACCGAGCGGGGTGTCCTCGTCGGAGCGCCCAAGCTCGCGGCTGCACTCGAGGAGTTGGGGCTCATCGACGAGTACCGGATCGTCGTTCATCCCGTCATCAGTGGCCGCGGACCGACGTTGTTTCATGGCCTGTCGAGTGCGCGGTATCTCGAGCTCCTATCGACGCAGCGGTTCAAGTCCGGCGTGCAGGCGCTCCACTTGCGTCGCAAAGCGGGATGAGCGTGGAAGGACTCGAGCGCTTCACCGGCGGCTGCCTGTGCGGCAGCGTCCGCATCGTCGCGTCGGGACAGCCGTACCGCGTCGGCGTGTGCCACTGCCTCGACTGCCGAAAGCATCACGGCGCTCTCTTTCACGCCTCTGCGATCTTCCCGCAGGATGGAGCAATCGCTCTAGTGTCTGTTAACGGACCGCGAATGACTGTCGCGCAGCATGAGATGCGCTCCGATGTTGGGTCCTCGACCGCCAAGCGTTGCTCATCCAACTGAGCTTGACTCCGTTCGCCGAGGGGTCAGTGATCGAGCACGGTCGAACGGCTGTGCCTCATGTATCTGTACCCTCGACGTTGACCTGACGCGATGCTACGCGACTCGCTCTGCGGGCTACGCTGGAGGCTTGGTCGTCATGTTTCTCATCGAGGATCGTCTTTCGGATTCGCCGCTCGTGGAGCGCGTTTGGACGGCGCAGAGCGAGCGGGCCGGACACTTCCTTTCCGTCGCCTCCGAGAGCTCGGAAATCGTCGTCACGCGGTATCGCGGCCAAACGTTCTTCACGATCCGCGGCCCGGAAACGAAGGCGACGACCGCCGACTACCCGGCGGACGGCGACTGGGTTGGCATTCGCTTCAAAGCGGGAGCGTTCCTGCCGGAGTTTGCTCCGGCAACGGTTCGGGACCGGAAAGACGTGAATCTGCCAGGAGCGACGAAGCGCACGTTCTGGCTGGACGGCTCCGCGTGGGAATACCCGACGTTCGAGAACGCGGACGCGTTCGTCGCGCGACTCGTCAAGAAGGGGATGCTCGTTCGCGATCGGACGGTGGATGCCATGATGCGCGGTGAACAGCAGCTGCTGTCGCACCGCTCAACGCAGCGTCACTTCGCACGTGCGACCGGGCTCACCCACGCCACGTATCGCAAGATCAAACGCGCGCGATTCGCCGCGAACCTCTTGCTCGAGGGCGTGCCCATTCTCGACGTCGTTCACCTCGCCGGCTACTGCGATCAGTCGCACCTCACGCGGTCCCTCAAGGTTCTCGTCGGGCAGACACCGGCCGAGATCAGGCTGGGCAAAGTGCAGCTGTCGTATTTGTACAAGACAGAGCTTTCGCCTAGAGGCACCAGGCGATGAAGCGCGGCAATCGACGCGCTTGGAGGCAATATGCGAAAAATAGTCGTCGAAGCCGAAGTATCGCTCGATGGAATCATGGGCGGGGACAATGCGGATTTTTGGAAGCAGATTTTTTCGTTCCACAGTCCCGACGTCGCGCAGTACCTCGACGAGCTTTTGTTCATGCCCGACGCGCTCCTGATGGGTCGAGAAACGTATGCAGGCTTCGCTATGATCTGGCCGACCAGGGAAGGAAAAATGGCGGACAGAATCAACGCGATGCCGAAGCACGTCGCATCGCGAACCCTGAAGGAGCCGCTGAAGTGGAACGCTTCGCTCATTCAGGGCGATGTCGCTCAAGAGATCGAGAAGCTCAAGCAATCCCCGGGCAACGCCTTGCTGCAGTACGGCGTGGGTGAGCTCACGCAGACGATGCTCCGGCACGGTCTCGTGGACGAGCTCCGCATTCTCGTCTTTCCGTTTGCCTTCGGCGAAGGCCCGCGCCTCTTCGAGCGAATGGGCGTCCACACGCTGAAGCTCTTGGACACCAAGATCTTCGAGTCCGGCGTCGTCGCTCTCCACTATGAGCCTCGGCTGGATGCGAACAAATGACGTTACGCCCGCCACGGTCACGAAAACTCGCTCGAGAATTTCGGAGCGCCCCAACCGACAAATGCCTGTGAAGAACTCACCAACTGACGCGGCTCGGCCATCGCCGATGCTCGACGACGTGCGGCGCGTGGCAATGTCGCTGCCGAGGACCGAGGAGCACTTGATCCACGGTCGGGTCAAGTTTCGGATCCGCAGCATCGTCTACGTCGCGTTCTCACGCGACCAAAAGACCATGGGCTTCGCCTTCCCCAAAGAGTTACGCCGCGCGCTCGTCGAAGGCGAACCAGACAAGTTCCTGATGCCGAAAGAGTCAGAGCTCCGCTTCAACTGGGTTTGCGTACGGCTCAACGCGATCGACGCCCGCGAGATGCGCGCGCTGATCACCGAAGCCTGGCGCATGGTCGTGCCCCGCAGCGTCGCAGCGGCTCACGACGGCTCGCATCGACACGAGTAGGTTGAGCGGCGCGAGCTTCGACTTCGCCTTGTCGACACTAGAGCGAGTGGACTCGTAGCCGGCTCCGCGAATGCCCACGGAGCCCGCTGAGCGCATGTCCTCCACTACGGCCGAAACAACCGCTCCAAGTGATAGTCGAGCACTTCTTCCGCACGCGTCGATGAGCGCAAGCGCAGAAGCAAGCGCGAAGACATCCCATCCTGGAGCGCAACCAAGGTCTCAGCCTCCAACTCCAGATCCAACCCGGGCTTGAGTTCCCCCGCGCGCTCCGCAGCTTGTAGCAAATCGAGAAACGTCTGCTCGAGCGTCACCCCACGACCGCCGCCGAGCATCGCAACGATCTTCGGATCGTTCAGCGCGCGCACGAAGTAGGCGACGTGAATCAAGTACATCGCGCGCCCCTCCGCATCGATCGGAAGTAAGTCGAGCACGGTCTGCCGCACGAGATCCCGCACCGTCTTGCCGACGAGCTTCGCCTTGCGACCGATGCGAACCTGATCATGGTCGTTGCGGTACGAGAGGGCGCCAGCGAGGAGCTGGTCACGCGTGCCGAAGTAGTACTGCACGAGTCGGGTCGAGACGCGGGCCTCGGCCGCGACGCGTCGCATCGAGACGTGTTCGAGTCCGGATTTGGCCGCAATGCGCCACACCGCTCGCGCGATCGCGCGGCGCCTTTGTTCCGGATCGACTTTCTTCGGCAAGACCGAGCTCCGCTCCGGACGCGCCGGCTTGTCTCGGGCGAAGCACGGGCGTATGGTACGTTCGTATCATAACCCCGCCCGCATTGCACTGCCCCGCGAACGAACCAGCAGCTGCGAGCACGTCATGAGCGCCGCCAACATTCTTCGCCTCACTCGGACCGCGCGCCGCCTGTCTCAGGTGACGCTGGCCTCGCGGCTTGCGATTTCGCCGCGACACGTGAGCTTCCTCGAGACAGGTCGGGCGCAGCCGAGTCGTGAGCTGGTCGTGGCGTGGATGCGCGAGCTCGACGCGCCGGCGTCGGTTCGAAACGCGGCGCTGCACGAAGCGGGGTTTTCGCCGCACGTGTGCGGTGACGAGAGCGAGCCTTGCGATGACAATGCGCGCTGCGCGCTGATGCGGATCGTCGATCTACACGACCCGCTCCCCGCGCTGGTGTTCGACTCGGAATGGCGGGTGCTGCGCATCAATCGCGGTGGCCGCTGGCTGTGCGCATTGGTCATGCCGCGCTATTGCGAACGTATCGCGCACGACTTCGCCGGCATGGACATCATCGATGCGTTGGCGCACGAAGACGGGCTGCTTTGCGCGATGCGCAACGCGCGCGGCGCGAGTGAACAACTGCTCCGGCAGCTCCAGCTCGAGGCGCTGACCTGCGAGGCTCTGGCCGAGCGCGTAGCCACGTGCGTCGAATCACTGCGCGCGCGGTATGGCGTGCGCGTCGGGTTCGAGGGGCGTGCCGCCGCTGCCGTGTCGACGTTCTCGTTCGACACGCGGTTCGGCTCATTGCGCTTCGCCACCTATCAGGCGGCGTTTGGGCTCGCTCACGACATCACGCCGATGTCGCCGCGCTGCGAGCTCTGGTTCCCTCTGGACCGCCGAACGCGTGATGTCATGGCTCACGGCGGCAGCGACGAGGTGACAAATGCTCGCGACGCGGTCGATCTTACATAACAGGTAATAGCGTCGGTCCCGCGCGGATCCACAGTGCCTTCCCCGCAACGACTTCAGCGAGGAAGGACAGATGAGACACTTACAATCCGTCATCGCGGTCATCGGTATATTTTTGATCTACAGCGCGGCGCATGCGCGAGCTCGCGATCACGCACCGCGTGTTCGCATCGACAGTGGTGAGCTGGAGGGGGTCGATCGCGGCGACGTCGTGGTGTTTCTCGGCATTCCGTACGCGATCCCCCCGCTCGGTGGGCTGCGCTGGCGAGCGCCGATGCCGGTGTTGCCTTGGCACGACGTGCGCGCGGCACAGACTCCCGAACCAGCCTGCCCGCAGCTGGACACCCAGCAGCAAGTCACGGGCGACGAAGATTGTTTGAAACTGAGCGTCACCGTGCCGAAGCGCGGCACGCGATCGAAGCCGGTGATGGTGTTCTTGCATGGCGGCGGCTTCGTTGGCGACTCCGCGAGCGCGCTCGATGCGACGCGCCTGGCGTCGCAAGGCGACGTGATCGTCGTCACACTGGAGTTCCGGCTGGGCGTGTTTGGCTTCATGGCGCCGAGCGCCGGGCCGGAAGCCGGAAGTTACGGTTTGCTCGATCAACGCGCAGCGTTGCGCTGGGTGCAACGCAACATTCGTGCGTTCGGCGGCGACCCGGAGAACGTGACGCTGTTCGGCGAATCCGGAGGTGCGGTCGCGGTCTGCGCGCAGCTGGTCTCGCCCGGGTCGAACGGCCTCTTCGGCAAGGCCATCATGCAGAGTGGATCCTGTGGCACGACACTGCTGGCGAACGCCGGTGGACCGAATACGCAGGCGCTGCCCTTCTTTCGTGCCGGCGAGCAGATCCATCGCGATTCGCTCATGGCAGCGCGCGATCTCGGTTGTGAGGGTGATGAGGTGCAGCTCGCGGATTGTCTGCGCGATCAGCCCGTCGCGACGCTATTGTCGCTGACGTCGCGGTTCGCGTCCGCCGCCGTCGGAGGCGAGGTGCTGCCGGAACACCCGGTGACTGCCTTGGACGCCGGCCATTTCCAAGCTCGATCGGTGCTCGGCGGGATCGTCGACAACGAAGCCGGTCTGATCGCCGATGTGTTCCTGGTCAAGTCGCAGGTGATCGATGACGCAAACTTGGATGCACTGCTCAGCATGGGTTTTGGCGCCGCCAAGGACGAAGTCGCAGCCGAATACCCGCGAAGCCGCTACGAGACGGCGGCAGAGCTTTGGGCCGCGGCGTACACCGATGCTATGTTTGCGTGTCCGCAAGCGCGCGCCAATGCGGCGCTGCAAAAACACGGCAGCGTGTTCGGCTATGAGCTCGCAGACGCCACGATCCCGCACGACATCCCTGCGCTGCCGAATGCTCCGGGCGGCACGTGGCATGCCGATGACCTGACGTACTTGTTCGACCAACCAGGTCGGCCGGTCGACTTTGACGGCAATGTGATCGCGCTGACTGAGGTGCAGCGGTCGGTCGCGAGCGACATGGTCGCGGCGTGGACGTCGTTTGCACGCGACGGTCGACCCAGCGTGCGCGGCAACGGCTGGCCGGATTGGAGCAGTCGTCGCGTGCGCGTGATCACGGCCGAACCCGATAGTCATGAAACCGTCGACCTCGCCGACGAGCATCACTGCGCGTTTTGGCAAGGCATCGAGCTCGAGCACTGAGTTTTCGACTTCAACATGTCCATCTCTAGAGCGAGATCACTATGTCAGTCCGAATGTTGTCCATTGCGGTGTTGATCCTCGGTTTTAGCGACAACGTGCGCGCGGCCACTTGTGCTCACAGTCTCGCGGTCGAAAACGTCAACCTTTTGACGATGGAAGACGGCCCGAGCGTGCGCGAGGGCGCGACCGTCGTCGTGTGCGATGAGCGCGTGATCTGGATCGGTGACGCCGTCAACGCGCCGAGCTTGGCTCGTGCCCGCCGCATCGACGGCCGCGGGAAGTTCCTGCTCCCCACGCTCGTCGACGCTCACGTGCACATCGAAAACCCGCGCATGTTGCGGCTCGTCCTGCAGGATGCGTCGATCGAAGACGCGTCGCTCGACGATGCCGACGTGCTCCTTCCGTACGTCGCGTACGGCGTGCTGCAAGTCGGCAATCTCGGTGCGATGGCCGAGGCCGTCGGGCAACGTCGCGCGGTGGAAGCGGGCACGTTGCTCGGCCCGCACATGATGCTCGCTGCGATGGTTGACGGCGACCCACCGTTGTGGCCGGTCGGCTTCACGCGTGTCGCCGCATCGCCTAGCGACGGCCGACAAGTCGTACGCGACGAGGTCGCCGAAGGCTTCGATATGGTCAAAGTGTATAGCCAACTCAGCCTCGACACGTTCAGTGCGATCGTCGACGAGGCGCGCAGCCGCGGGGTCAAAGTGGTGGGCCACATCCCGGGACGCGGCACGCCGATCGACCCGTACTTTCAAGCCGACTACACGATCGCGCACGCCGAAGAGCTGGCGTTTCGCGCGAACGATGGTTCCGATGCCGAGGTCGAGCGCATGGTCGATCTGGCGCGACAGAACTCGACCGGACTCATCACCACCCTCACACTCGATCAGCGCATTCTCGAGCAGACACTCGATCCCACTACGCTTCATACCCGACCAGAGATCGCGATGACTCATCCGCTCACGCGCCGCTTCTGGTTCGATCATAACCCCTATATCGATCGCAACAGTCCTGAGCGCATCACGCAGTTGCAGAGCCTGATCGCGTTCAACGACAAGCTCGTGCGCGCGTTTGTCACCGCAGGTTTACCTGTCTTTGCAGGCACGGACTCGATGGTCCCCGGAGTCGTCGCTGGATCGGCATTGCACGACGAGCTCGCGGCGTTGGTTAACTCCGGATTGACGCCGTACCAGGCTCTCGACGCGGCCACGCGCGCGCCCACGCGCTGGATGGGAGTCGATTCCGATCGCGGTACGATCGCGGTCGGCAAGCGCGCCGATCTGCTCCTACTCGACGCGAACCCTTTGCTTGCGATCACGAACACGCGCCGTATCGCCGGCGTCATCGACGACGGCCGTTGGCTCAGCCGGGCGGAGCTCGACGAGAAACTACACGAGCTGGAGCAGCGCTACCAACACACACTCGGCGAGAAACGCTGACCGCCGGTGCTCGAAAGGAAGGCAAACATGCTTGAGCTCGACTCGAACCATGCCAAGCCCGTGCTCGCCGTCATGGCGGCATGGCCGCCTTCGGCTGCAACCGCACGCAGGGCGCCGACAGCTCGCTCGCAACTCACAGCTGGCCGCAGTCACTCGCCTGCATTTCTGAGCTCAAGCGTGGAGAAACCAGCGGCGGAACCAGCGGCGGACGCGCAGCACCACGCCGAGAACGGTGAGCAAGCGCGACGCGTGGGCGTCAGTCAGGGCGGCATCGACGCGGCCGACGTACTTCGAAGCCTCGTCTTCGGTGAAGTCGACTCCGTCGAGAACCAGCACGGCCACCAGCACGATAGCGACCAGCTCCGCGCGATAGCGCAATCGCAGCCTACGCAGCGGGTAATCGCGTACGCCGTGGGCACACAGCGCGCGATGATAGTGGCGCAGCAGTGCGCGTTCGTGCCGCCGTCGTTGCTCCGGGCGCATGCCCATGCACAGCAAGCGCGCGACGTCGTAAGTGCCAAAGCGCGACACCGCCACGCTCTGCCAGTCGATGATCGCGAAGCGCCCGCCACGCGTGCTGGGCAAGAAGATGTTGTCCATGTGAATGTCGCCGTGAGCCAGGGTCAGCGGCGGCCGGCGCGCTTGCGCGAGGACCTCGTCGCCCGATAGGAACGGCACGAACTGCTGGGCCACGCGCACGAGGGTCGGGTACTGGGTGCGATAGCGCTCGACCAGGCCGGGCAGGCCCTTCATGAAGCCCGCGCGCAGGTTGGCGAACAGCGCGGCGTCCATCTGCAGCCAGTCGAGGTGCTCGACGCGGTTCCAGTGGCGGGCGTGCATTGCGGCGAGCTGTTCGAGCACTTGCTGCGCCTGCTCGAGCGAGTAGCCCTGGTCGTAGTCGACCGATTCGGCCGGTGCCAGATCCTCGAGCAGCAAACAGCACTCGTGCGTGACGGGATCGTAGTGCGCGAAGTAGCAGCGCGGCGTGCCGAGCCCGATCTCGGGCGCGAGCTTGCGATAGAAGCGCACCTCGCGCGCGTAGCCGTCGATCGAGCGCATCATCTCGTGCGTGCCGGCGTTGTCGCTCGCGAACTTGGCGATCAGGGTGGCCGGCGCGTTTACGCCCGCCGGCTCGTAGTGCAGTGCGATGCGTGCGACCTGACCAGCAAAGCCGCGCCCCTGGCCGATGCGCTCGAGCTCGAAGCCGGCCACGTGATCGCTCGCGCCGAGCACGCCCGCGTGGCGGAGGCACGCGCTCAGCCACTCAGCGTTGAGCTCGCTAGGGCGCGCGGGCACGCGCATGCCCTGCGGCGGTGGTGGGTCGCTCTCGAGGTTGGTGACGATCGCCATCGCGCCCCGTTCAGGCCTGCAGCACTTCGCGGGCCGATCGGTTCGACAGCGATGTCGTGGCTAAGTTCCCGCTGATCGCCATTTGACCGAGCGTTGTTGTTTGGAGATGTTGCGGTTGCTGGATCGCGGCGCGACGCTGTCGGCGATTGCGGAAGTGTTGGGCTGCTTCCTGCGCTACGACGGAATCAAAACCGACCGGCCAAAGCACTACTCGGCGCGCGATGCTGTCCGAGTCTACGGGCTGGATCAACGCTTG
>DASRXR010000021.1:0-5435 GCA_035687405.1 Polyangiales bacterium | reverse complement strand
TCGGTGTCCGAGGTGCTGACTATCGGTCGTCATGAAGCGCAGCTCCATCTCCGTGCTCCAGCGACCCGATAGTCAGCACCTCGGACACCGAGAACGCAAACTGAATACGCTCGCTCGGGCGAAGCGCTCAGGCGCGCACGTCTCGCATGAGCGCACGCATCGTCAACAAGCACTGAACCCAGCTGTGCTTCACGAACTGCTCGCGCAGTTGTTCGAACAGCTGCGCGCGCAGGCTCTGTCGCGGAACGCTCGCCTCGCGAGGTGCCATCGCGACCGGCTCCGGCTCGTTCAAGTAGCGTTCGATCGCGCGGTGAATCAGCGCATCGGCCGTGCGGCTTTCACGCTCGCACGCGGCGAGCAACTGCTCCCACGCAGCGTCGTCGAAGCGCAGCATCAGCTTTCGCTCGGCGACTGTGTCGTTGTCCGCCGTAGAACGGAGGGGATTATCGAAACCAGGGGCTTTCACGAAATCAACCGGCAACTTGGGCATGACACGCCTCCTTCCAACCTAAACGCTGTGAGACTTCACTTGCGAGCGCGCGATAGTCGTCAGAACCGCGGCGCGGCGCGCGCTCGCCACGCTCGATATCGAAGATGTCGCGATGCCACGCCGGGCACACGATGAACGAGCTGTTCGAGCGGATCCGAGTCTCCAGTAACACCTCGCCGTAAGCGGCTCTGACTTGGTCGCGGGCTTGTTCGGTCACGCTGAGGCGTTTGTCGTGTGCGACCTGCACACAGCCGAGTATCGTCGCATCGCTCAGCTCAGCCGCGCGGATCTCTGCGACCGCTTCGGTGGTCGTCTGCAAGCCTTCGAGCGCCTTCGGATCCGGAGTGAACGGCATCAGCACGTGCTGTGCTGCAACGAGGCTGTTGACGGTCGCGAGCTGTTGCTCCGGCGCGGTGTCGATCAACACGAGATCGTATTCGTCGATGGCGCGCAGCGCGCGACGCAGGATCGTTTCGCGACCGGTGCGCGCGACGATGCTGAGTTGCGCGGCGGTCAGCTCGCGTGAAGCAGGCGCGATGAATACGCCCTCACGTGTAGAAGGGCGAATGATGTCGGCGAGTGTGGCTTGGCCGATCAGGACGTGTGCGGTGGTCGGAGCAGAGGCCGGAAGCTCGTTGAGGAATACGGCGGTCGAGCTCGCCTGTGAGTCCATGTCGATGACCAGTACGCGCTTGCCATCGAGGGCGAGAGCGGCGGCCAGGTTGGTCGTCAGCGATGATTTGCCGACGCCTCCTTTGCGGTTGGTGACGGCGACGGTGTGCATGCCCCGACTCCAAACGACGCCGGGGAATTTAGCAAGTTTTCGACAGTCAGCCTCTGAACTGCTCCGCCGCCCTCACTGTCATTGGTCACTGACCTTCGGGCAACACATACCAAGGCATGACCACGAACATCTCGTCTTCAGTCGTCGGACCGCCGGTGATCGGACACGCATCACAGGACCCGTCTCCAGCGCCTGGCTTGGAGTCACAGGTCGCGTTGTCCTTTTCACCGTTGCACGCCGCACCCACCTTACCCGAGACGCAGGCCACCGGGGTGCACGCCGTTCGATCGGGAAGCCGCGAGTAACGCGTCACGGCTTCGGGATCGGGCGAGCCGTCTTCCGCCACGCCGTTGTTGTACTGCGCGCACGCCTTCATCGTACGTGCTGCGTCAGTCGTGCCACTGAACACCATTCCCGGATCGAACTCTTTGTAGAGTGGATCGGAGTAGAGGAAGTTCTCGTAGATTTTCGTGCCGTCCGCTGTCGTGATCCAGAATCGCTTCCCACGTTTGTGCGTGTGCGAGGTGAGTCGGATCATTTCAGCACCGAGTGGCGCGATATGGTTCGCACACACTTCTTTCACCGTGTACGGCGCGATACCCGCCGGCAGAAAGACGTTTTCGTAGTCGATCGCTTGCGTCAGTCGTCGCCGTCGATCCTTGGCGTAAAACACATTCAGCCGACTTTGCAGCTTGGACGGCTGCTCCGTGAGATTGAACGCGTGCACGTTGTGATAGAGGAAGCCCTTGATCGGGAGCTCGCGGTACACGCCTTCACGCGGCGGCAGATACTGATTGGTCGCTTGCACGTTCTCGATCAAGCCCTCGGTGAGTAACCCATCGCTCCCCAAGACGAACGGGCCGAAACCGATGCACGCGACATTGTCCTGGAGCACGCTCGAGCAGAGGCCTTTGTCGCCGCACGAGGTGGGGCTCAACGGGTCACAGCCCTGCCCTTCGCGATCACCGCGGCAACTCCAAGTCCCGAACGCCGGATCACTTGCGTACGACGCGTCGAAGCCGGGATTCGAGATCACGTAGTGGTGGCTGCCCGGGTCCTGACGCAAGCGCGAACCGTTCGTGTAGAACTTAATGCCATCCGGGCTCTTGAACTCGGCCGGGATGCGATCGGTAAAGTCGTAGTAACTCGCGACACAGATCTCGCGTTCACCGCCCGCTTCGAGCTCCCACTGGGGTGACACGAACTGAATCCCCTCTGCGAGCGCCGGAGGTTCGAGTGGCGCGATCTCGATCGGATTGGCTTTGGGTAGACACACACCCAATCGCGCTGCGATGCCATCGGTACTGCCGAACTGCTTCGGATCACCGACCGAGCCTTTTTCCGGAGCGCCGCCGAGGATCCAGATCCGGATCGCTTCGAGTTGATCGGCGCTCAGCGCCGGCGTTCCGATCGGCATCGGGCTGTTCGCAATCTGAACGCTGCCCGGTTCGGTTGCAGCTTTCAGCTTCAGGTACAGGTAACTCTCCTGGGGAGCCCCCGGTTGAACTCGGACCGATGCAGTGCCCTGAGCCTTGGCCTGAAACAGGCTCGCATACGCCGCGTCAGTGCGCAGATCGAGCCCACCTGACGACGCGCTTCCGTGACATGCGTCATTCGCGCACCCGTGGTTCTTGAAGATGGCCTCTTGAATCGCTGCAAACGTGCTGTCGAACGTCCGGCAACCCGTCGGGTCGGCTGGCGTCGACTCGGGCGCTGTTGGAGCACTTCCGGTCCCAGCAGTCGAAACCGGCAGCGTTGCAGGAGGAGTGTTCGCCGCGCCGCCCACAGCGGCAGCCGCACCGGACACGGGAGCTCCGGCTGGGGACCCGGCGGCGGTCGACGCGACTGGTTGCGCAGCGCTGCTGCCTGCACCGCCGACAGAGGCCTGCGAGCCCGCTGAAGGCAGCCCGGACGCGCCGGAGGCAGTTTCGTTCGCATCGTTTCGACAACCGATTCCGGATACGCTGGCCAGTGCCGCGACCAGAACGGGAACCAAGGATTTTCGCATCGACCCGACCTCTGCGCAGCGCAGGCGAATGGCTGCAGCCAGTTGGGATTACTGCGAAAGCTCGCGAAGCAACTAGGTGCGGCACGGCCAAAGCCTTGACCGCTGGAGGCGCGGAACCCTCGAAAAATCCGCGCGAACGCTCAACATTGCGATGCGATGCGCCGCCCAGTCGCAAGCCAAACGAGCCGCTCTCGATGAAGCACTCCACTATGATGCGAAGCGAGCGAGTGTCAGTCACTCCCCCACGGTCACGGCGCCGGATCGGAACGAGCTGAGATAATGTTGTCGATCGTCCTGGTTCACTCGTTACTCGAACACGTAGAGCGCGCCGGTGTGTCGCGCGACCTGCTGCTGACGGCGGCGGAGTTCGACTCAGCGCGGCTCGAAGACAAGGACGCGCGCATCACGCTCGCGGAGTACGATCGGCTCTGGGAGGTCGCCTTGGATGCGACGGGCGATGACGCGCTCGGCCTGCACGCTGCCGAACACGTGAGTGCTACGACCTACAGTTTGTTGGCGCACCTGGTGGAACGCGCGGCGACCTTTCGGGAGGGAATCGAAGGCACGCTTCGTTTCCATCGCTTGGTCGCCGATCGCCCAACGTTGGAGCTGATCGAGGACGGGAGCACGGCGACTCTACGCTGCAAAGTCGAAGACGGTGCGCCGCGGTGTCGCCGAGCGCGCGCCGAACACGTCATGACGAGTTTTTATCGTTGGGTGCGCTTCTTCAGTCCAAGTGCGCCCGTGCTGCGAGCGTCGTTCGACCATGCAGCTCCGAGCTACCGTGCGGAGTACACGCGCATCTTCGAAGGCGCGGAGCATTTCGACGAACCGTACGTTGGCATCGTCTTCGACCGCAACCTGCTCGACGCGTCGACGTTGCACAAGGACGAGGAGCTGCACAACGCGCTCGCGGCTGAAGCCAAGCTGCGAGTCGCGCGGATTGCCGGCAGAGAGACGTACGCGGATCGGGTGCTCGAGGTTCTGATGCGCGGTGGTGCAGCGCAGCGCCTCGAGATGAGCAGTGTCGCGCGGACGTTGGGGCTCAGCCCGCGTTCGCTCCGGCGTCGGCTCGAGGCGGAAGGAGCGTCGTACAACGCGATTGCGGAAAATGCGTTGACGACGTTTGCGAAGCGTCTGTTGGCGGTCGAGGAGCGAACGATTCAGGAAACGGCGCACGAGATGGGTTTCTCGGATGCGAGTGCCTTCAATCGAGCATTCAAGCGTTGGACGGGAACGACGCCGAGCAGTTATCGGCTGGCATGCGCTGCGGCCTCTGCGGCCAGTAGTCGAAAGAGTGCCACCGGCAATCGGATTTGAACTCGCTCGCAGCGCCCGCAGCAATCTCTCGAAATCACCCGGCCGTTGGCGTAGAAGCAAAGGCAATGGGAAAGCGGATCTTACTCGTAGCTGCAGTGGTGCTGGTTGGTCTCGCGTTGTGGAGACTTGCACTGGATCAGCACCCAGTGTCTGAGGATCCGTCGCCCGGCGAACCGAGTGCGATGCCAGCAGCGGAGCCACCGCGCGACCCCAACGCAGTCGAGCGGCCAACTCCGCCGGGAACATCTGACAGTACGCAGGACAGTAAAGCGGTGACACAAACTGCACCGGCTTCGCCGTCGGAAGCTCCCGCGGCACCGCAGCAACCGGAAGACCCCCCGCCGGTGCCTGCGCCCCAAGCATCAGGTCCGATCGCCGAGCTGAAGCAAGTGTTCGAAAAGGAGCCGCGTGATTCGGCCGCGCAGCTTCCCGAGTCACGCATTCAGAACGAGTTCAAGAAGAGCGACATCGCGCCCGGCATGCTGAAGTCGGTGCTGTGTCGCAAGTCGGTCTGCAAAGTCGAAGTGCTCTGGACGCCCGAACGCGCGGGCGCTTTCATGGCTGCGTTCACGCGTTTGAGTGCAGAGTTCGAGCCCGACCTCGCGCTCGACCCTCACGGCACACCGGTCGCGCAACAAGAGCTGCAGGTCGATGTGTATCTGCCGCGGCTCGGCGCGGGAACCAAGCCAGCAGAGCGCTGAGCGCGCATCGTCGACAGCGCTGCCGACGATACGCGCGCCCTGCGCCGACTACTTGATGTTGCTGTCGGTGGCGTCGATCATCGCCAGGATTGGTTTCCAGCGTTCGTCGCCTTCGAGGTACACCTTCTGGAA
>DASRXR010000020.1:0-3091 GCA_035687405.1 Polyangiales bacterium | reverse complement strand
CTCCGCGCGGCTCAAGCTGCGTAGCGTCAAGCACTACGACCATTGCGCCATTCTTTGGATGGGCTTCATGCAGGGCGTGCTCGGCCAGCTCGGCCTCGCCGGCGTGTCGGTCATTCAACAGGGCTGGAGCTGGGAGAACCCAGGACCGCAGGACATTGCGTACGAGGTGAAGTGGTCATGAACGTCGACGACCTGACGACCGAACAGCTAGACGATCTGCGCGAGCGTGTGGTCGACGCGTTGATCACGATGTCCGAGTTCGAGATCGGAGATTACTCGACGCAGTTCAAAGTAGATTTTCGCAAGCGTCACGTCCTGAATGGTGTTTTCGCGAGCATGAACGAAATGATCGCCGCCTTTGGTGCGGAGCAGGAGCAGAGCAGCGCCTTTCGCGCTGAGCTCGAGCGCAAGCTGCTGATAGTCGAGAAGCAGCGCGCTGCGATCCGCGAGCTGTCGACGCCGATCATCGAGCTGTGGGAAGGCGTCCTGTGCTTGCCGGTCGTCGGTATCATGGACACCGCGCGTAGCACTGAGATGACCAACTCGCTACTGCAAGCGATCGTCGAGAAGAAGACCCGCTACACAATTATCGACATCACCGGCATCGAAGTCATGGACACGCGAACGGTCGATCATTTCATGCGTATGGCGAAATCTATCCGCTTGCTCGGAGCAGAGTGCGCGCTGACCGGCATCAGCCCGCACATCGCGCAGACCGTGGTTCACATGGGCCTCGAGCTCGACGACGTCGTAACTCATCGCAGCTTGCGTGACGCTCTCGCGTACTACGTGAGTCGTATTCGAACGTGATTGCGAGAGCGTTTCATGGCGATGTACGAGATTCGAGATCCGATCGACTTGTACGCGCCTAGACAAGGGGTGCGCGAGATCGGTGCGAACCTCGGATTCGGCCGAAACGACTGCCATGAATTGGCCATAGTCGTCTCGGAGCTGGCCTCCAATATTGTAAAATATGGAGTTCGAGGCAGTATTTTGATGGAGAGCGTCCAAGACGCCGTCCGTGGAGCAGGCCTGCGCTTGGTCGCGCGGGATCAAGGCCCGCCTTTCTACGACCTCAAGCTTGCGCTGCTCGACGGCTTTGACGATCGCGGGCCGATCGATCCCGCGACGCTCCTCAAGCGCGGAGGCCTGGGTACCGGTCTGGGCGCAATTGTTCGGTTCTCAGATAGTTTCGACGTAGAGGCTTTGGCCGTTGGAAAAGCCATACGCGTCATCCGCTATCGTTTGCGCCCTAAGAACCGGTGACGAGGTTTGGCCCCACGCACGCGAGGCATCTCGCTTAAGTGAAGCGCATCACCGACTCTGAGGCGGTTTCCTAGTCGATGGCTAGAAATAGCTATTAAATTCTTAAGGCGAACCTCAAAAAACGCCTTGCGCGGTGTGGCTCTCACGGGCTACAGGTTTGCCACGGTGCAAGGTCACTTCTAGTGACGCGCCGACATCCAGCCGAAGTCGGGCTCAGGTCATGAACACGCGCCTACTGCGTTTTCTGCACGCGGTTCTGGAGGAGTATGTTCGTAGTGAATCCGGTGGTCTTTGGCGATGACCTGACGTTTGCGCTGGGTCGAGAAGTAGCAAGTCGTAAGGCTCGCGGCGAATCGTGTGTCGACGCGACGGTCGGCGTGCTGATGGACAACGACGGCGAGCTAGCAGTTTTGCCGACTGTCGTAGATGTTTTCCGCGAGACACCGCCCGCAGAATGGGCCGCGTATGCCGCGACGACGGGTCTCGATGGCTTTTGTGAAGCCGTAATCGAGGATTGCTTGTTCGGACGACCGACCTTGCGCGAGCACGCGGTTGCGATCGCGACGCCGGGCGCGACTGGAGCGTTGCGCACCGCGCTGCGAACGTTCCTCGATCGAAACCAAGCTTTTCTCACCACATCGCTCACGTGGAGCGCATACCCGATCATCGCGCAAGCAACCGAACGGCGACTTATCCGCTTCAGGATGTTTCGCGACGGACATCAAGGCTTCGACGTCGAGGACCTCGATCGTGAGCTCGATCGCTTGATGGCCATGCAGGGCAGAGCGCTAGTGCTGTTGAACGATCCCTGCAACAACCCGACCGGCTACACGATGAGTCGGGGCGACTGGCTCGCGGTAGCGGAAGTGCTCGAGCGGCACAGTAAGCGAGGCCCGATCGCCGTCGTGCTCGACGCGGTGTATGGAGCGTTCGCGCCGGAAGGGCTGAATCCGGCGCTTGACGCGCTCGAACCGCTCGCGGACCAAGTGCTGCTCACGATCGCATGGAGCGCATCGAAGACGTTTACGTGTTACGGCCTTCGCGCGGGGGCGCTCGTGGCAATCGCGCCGGATCGCGCGGTGCGCAACTCGGTCCGCGACACGATCGCATGCCATTGCTGCGGCACTTGGGCAAACTGCAATCGCGGCGCGCTCGCCGCGCTGATTCGGCTCTTGCAAGAGCCCCGCCTGCGCGCTGCGGTCGCGTGCGATCGCGAAGTGTTCATCGACCTGCTGGCACAGCGCAGCGCGGCGTTCGAGCAGGCGATCGAAGAGCACGCGCTCTGCCGTCCGACATACAAGGGTGGCTTCTTTACGAGTGTCTTCGTGCCCGAGGCGGCTCAGGTCGCGTCGGTACTGCGCGATGAGGGGGTGTACGTCGTGCCGCTCGAAGGCGCCGTACGGATCGCGCTCAGCGCGGTTCGCAGCGACGACCTGCCACGACTCGTGACCGCGCTCGCTCGCGCGGTCGAGCGCGGCGGCCGGCGCTACAGCGGCGTGCGCAGTCTGGGCCCGGCCGCACGGCCGGCACGTCGAGCCAACGGGCGGTGAACACCGTCGCGTCGTCGATTGAAAGGAACAGGAAATGCTCGAAACGTACGAATATCATTTCAAAGGTGCACGCGCCCAGCTCTTCAAAGAGGCGCTCATAGAGTATCCGAAGGCGCGGCGCGATGATCTCTCGTTGATGCGCAAGCATCTGAATCCGCAAGCCGGCGAGCGCATTCTCGGCTTCGGTGAGGGCAACGGCTATTTCTGCCGCGCGATTGCCGAAGGCGTCGGCAAGACCGGCAGCTACGTCATCACGGAGGCGTCGCCCGAGCTGA
>DASRXR010000019.1:0-10896 GCA_035687405.1 Polyangiales bacterium | reverse complement strand
GCGCCGCTCTTGCCTCCCGCGCCGCTCTTGCCTCCCGCGCCGCTCTTGCCTCCCGCGCCGCCTTTGCCTCCCGTGCCGCCTTTACCGCTAACACCACCATCGTCGCTCGGTGAATCGTCATCACCACAGCCGGAACTTACGGCAGTGACGAATCCAAGCGCGACGACGATCGCTGTCACGTATCGCAGTCTCTGCGTTGTCATAGGTTCTCCCGCTCGAGCTTCAAGAAGAGCTCGACGATCGACAGGACAAAATACGCCGCTGCAGCCAACCCAGACTGCACCGCAACTATTAGCCTACGCGCGTAGTCGTTCGATCGGATCATTGTCGACGTGCAAATCGATGAACCAACGTGTACTGCGTGTTGACGCGACAGTTCTGTCCTGGGGCATTTGCGTCAGATAAATCACGTGTCTCAGTCAGTGCTGCAAGAAGCAGCACTCGATCGAGCTAACGCAGCTCGCGAACGAATCTTCGATTCGGGCTTGCGCTTCAGGGCTCGGGCTTACCTACCCCGAACATTGAAAGGAGAATGTATGAGCAACATTCAAGAGCAGACGGTCGAGGTATTGAATTCGTTTTTGCGCGGTGAGATCTCCGCGGTCGAGACCTATCGGCAAGCGCTCGACAAGGTCGAGAAGTCGAGCGTCAAGACTCAGCTGCAAGACTGTATGCAGTCGCACGCACAACGCGTGACGATCTTGAGCGATCAAATTCGTACGTTGGGCGGAGCGCCGTCGACGAACTCGGGCGTGTGGGGCACGTTTGCAAAGGCGATCGAGGGCGGTGCCAAGACGCTGGGCGAACGCGCGGCTGTGGCGGCGTTGGAAGAGGGTGAAGACCACGGTCGCAACGACTACAAACGCGACCTGGGCAAGCTCGATACGTCGACGCGACAACTCGTGGAGTCGCGCATCGTGCCGGAGCAACAGCGCACACACGATGCGATGAGCAGCTTGAAGAAGACGCTGGCCTCGTAACGCTGGTCGTGAAGCGGCGCGCGGACGCTCGCGGCTGCGTCGCGCGTCGCAGCTTCACGACGACACGAAGTCGACCGGCCGCTAGCGCTGACCGATCTCTCTACATGTCGGCCTGACACGACTATAGACTGACGTTTAGTCACATCAGCCACGCTGAGCGCGCGTATACATGACCCCGAACGATCATGACTCATTCGGGGAGTCCTGCCACGCTCCGGGTCGTTGGCGTACGATGAGTCCATGCTCACGAGCCAGCGGTGCCACCGCTCGCTGCCCCAGCTTAGCTCGCGTCCGAGCTCGCGGGGCAGGTCTTGAGGTCTTCGCCACCTGCACGTGCGCTGGAGGGTCCGGCGGATCGGATGCATCTGGGTGGCCGTTACCGGCTGCTCGAGCATCTCGGTGCGGGCGGCATGGGCGCCGTCTATCGAGCTCACGACGAGACGCTCGATCGCATCGTAGCGATCAAGCAGCTGAAGCTCAGGCCGGACGCTCGCAACGCGAGCGCGATGCAAGCGCTGTTCGAGCGCGAGTACCACACGCTCGCGCGCCTGCAACACCCGCGCATCATCGCAGTCTACGACTACGGCGTCGTACCCGAAGGCCCGTACTACTCGATGGAGTTGCTCGACGGTAAAGACCTGCAGCAACTATCGCCACTCGGCCATCGCGACGCATGCCGGTATTTGCGCGACGTCGCATCGTCGCTTGCACTCTTGCACGCGCACCGGCTGATCCATCGCGACGTGAGTCCGCGCAATGTGAAGCTCACGTCGGACGGCCGGGCAAAGCTCATCGACTTCGGTGCGCTGACGACGTTCGGGATCGCATCTGAAGTCATCGGCACGCCGATGCGCATCGCACCCGAAGCGGTACAGCGAATGCCGCTCGATCAACGAACCGACCTGTATGCGCTCGGCGCGGTCGCCTATCTCCTGCTCACCGGCCGGCCACCGTTTGCCGTTCGCGCACTTCAAGAGCTGTCGAGCGCGTGGGAGCAAGCCCCCGCGCCACCTTCGTCGATCGTGCCAGGCATTCCAGCTGCCCTCGACAGTTTGGTGCTGTCCCTTCTCAACCCCGATCCAATGGAGCGGCCGAGCACCGCCGCAGCCGTGATCGATCGGCTCACCGTGATCGGCGGCTTGCCGGTCGACGACGATCACGAGCAAGCCGGTGAAAGTTATCTCTCGAGCGGCCGGCTCGTCGGGCGTGAGACCGAACGCGCTTGGGTGAGCGAACGCGTCGGTCGCGTCTTCGAAGGCCAGGGCTCCGAGCTCGTAGTGGAAGGGCCGCCCGGCATCGGGCGCACGCGGCTGCTACGCGAGCTGTGCCTCGACGCGCAGCTGCGCGCGATCGTGTCGTTGCGCGTCGACGCCGAAGCAGTCCCCACGGCGTACGGCGTGCCGATCAGCCTGGCGCTGCAGCTGCTGACCGTCGCACCCGAGATCGCCCGGCAAGCTGCAGCGGCGTCCGCGCCGTTGCTCGCACAGCTTTCGCCCGACCTGCGCGACAAGTTGGAAGTGCCGCAGCTCGCACCGCTCGCGGAAGATCCGAACGAACGACGGGCCCAGTTTTCAACCGCACTTCACGACTGGTTCATGCAGGTCGTCGCGACCATGCCGCTACTGGTCGCAGTCGACAACGTTCAAGCCGCCGACGACGCATCGGCTGCATTTCTCGCAGGGCTGGGCCAGGAGAGCCGGCGCAAGCGTCTCGTCGTGTTGGTCACGCAGCGCACCGGCGACCCTATCGCAGCGCCCGCACCGGTTCGACTTCTGCGCCGCCGCAGCGGACACCTGAAGCTCGGCGGCATCGATGGCAACGCCTGCGAAGCGCTGGCGAAGTCGTTGTTCGGTGACGTCAGCAACGTGGTTCGCGTCGCGAAGATCCTGCACGAACGCAGCGCGGGAAACCCGCAGCAGTACATGGACCTCGCCCGACTGCTCGTGCGAAAAAAGATTGCGCGCTACACCGGCGGGGCATGGGCGTTGCCGTTCGAAGTGTCCGAGGACGAGCTTCCGAGTCGCGCGTCCGAGATCCGCGAAGCACGACTCGCCGTGCTCAGCGCACCAGCGCGCAGCGTGGCCGAGGCACTCAGCATTCACGCAAATCCGGTCGCGCTCGAGTACTGTTCGAAGGTCGTTGCCGACCTTTCCGAAGGAGTCACGTACAGCGCGCTCGACGAGCTCGTCGCGGAGCAGATCTTGGTCGCGGAGCGCGGTCAGTATCGCTTCGAGCACTCGGCCCTGCGCGAGGCGATCTTCGCGCAGTTGAGTGACGACCGCCGCCGTGCGCTGCACGTGCGCGCCTCCGCTGCACTGCTCGCGAGCGGAGATAGCATCGCGATTCGGATGGAAGCGGCCTGGCACGTGATGCGCGCCGGCGACGAGCTGGCAGGTGCAGCGATGCTCGCAGCGGCAGCGCAAGAGTTTCTGCGTAACGCAGGCGCGCAGCAGAGCATCGAACATGACGTGCGCGCGCTCGAGACTGCGCTCGACGTCTTCGAACGCCATGGACGCTCCGAGTACGAGCTCGCAGGATTGATGTTCGCGCTGATTCCGCTCGCGTTCTTCATCGATCGCCGAGTCATGCTTCGTTACGCGGAGCGCGCGGTCGAGCTCGGCTTGAAGATCACCGGCCTCGGCCGGGCTCAGCGCGTCAGCCGTTTCACCGGCAAAAAGCTCGGCCTCGTGATCGGCCTCGTGACCGCAGGTGTTCAGTTCAAGAAGCAGCGCAAGCTCGGCTTGAACTACGATTTGCGCGCGGCGATCAGCTCGTTTTGCGGCATCGTTCCTGCCTCGGTCGGTACCTTCAATATTTGTTACGACATCACTGCGGTCGAGCGGCTCACGACTGCCCTCGAACCACTGCGGTTGTTCGGCCCAGACCACATCGCGACTTTGATGCACGACTTCGCACGCGCGCAGCTCGCGATGGGGCAAAGTCGTGAGTGGGATGCGCGCGAGATCCTGGAGCGGCTCGATACGCAGTTCAATCGTCCGCAGATCATCGAGGTCCTCGGCGAGGCCCACTGGCGAGCGATGTACGGCGGCATTTTGTACTCGCTCGGAATCCTGCATCCGTACGAGTTCGGGTCGCGTGCGCTCGAGCGGGCGCGCGCGATGGAGGCGCTCGGCGTTCGCGTATGGGCGATGGCGGCCGACCAAGTTCGCATGCTCTACCACGCGCTGCGCGGCGAGTCGGAGCGCGTGAACCACTATCGCGAGCGCGTCGAGTTGTACGCGGTTCAAGGCAGCTCGACCTGGCAATCCGAGTTGTTCTGGCCGGTGCTCCTCCTCGGATCCGAGCTGTTGTGTAAGGACGTGATCGCGACGCGCAATATTTGGGAACAGTTAGTGCGCCGTTCGAGCGAAGCTCCCTCGCTCGAGGTCTACGCGCGGGCGGCTCGTGCGGCGTATCTATCGATGCGTGGTGAGTCGGCAGACGCGATCGCGGCGTACGAGACGGTCTTGCCGGAGCTCGCGCCGCGGACGCGTGTCGCTTGGTCGACGTTGCGTGCGCATTTTGCCGAGACGCTCACGGCGGCGGGTCAACCCGAACGCGCGAAAGCGCTCATGCTCGAGACGCTCGCAGCCGCGAAGCCCGAAGAGCTCGAGCTCGTGGGCCGGTTCCTCGAGCCAAAGCGCCAGCTCGCGCTCGCGGAGGCCGGGCTGGGAAACCACGTCGAGGCCGTGCGCCAGCTCGACCTCTTACTCGCAAACCACGGCCACGAAGATCAGCCGCTGCTCATCGGCCTGCTCCACAAAGCACGCGCAGAGGTCGCACTTCAAATGCGCGACCGGCCATGTTTCGACGCTCATGCCGCGAAAGTTCACGACCACTTCCGCGAGACGAAAAACTCGGCGTTGATCGCGCAGTGGAAGACACTTTTGGAAGCTGCCGAACGCGCGGGCTGGAAGCGCACCGATGCCGCGTCCGCGTTGGGTCCGTCACCCGCACACTCGGCCGACGCGTTCACGAGCCTGCTCACGACCTCGGACCCTCACGACTTCGCGTTGCGTCTACTGCTCGAGAGCGCGCACGCGAGCCACGGCTTTCTCTACACGTACAACGGCGGGCACTTGCAGCTGTGCGCGGCGAAATCCGAGACTGAGCCGCCGCACGCCCTCGAGCAAACGTTGCTCGAGCAAGCGCGGCACTTCGAGCTCGAAACCAACTTCGATCCGAGTGTCGACGACCCGGACGACGAGCACACGCAGTTCATCCAGTCCAAGGCGCCGCCAGCGGAAGGCGCATTCCACACGGAGCTCTTGAGCGTGCGCCACCAGGGTAAGCTCGCGGTCGTCGGAGCCGTGATCATGCGGCCGGCTCCGGGCGAGAGCCTCCAGATCGATCACGGCTACCTCAATCGCGTTGCGACTGCTTTGCGCACACGCGCTGCCGGCTGACGAACACAGGATCGGCACCAGGCCCATGGGAGCCAGACCTTGGCGTGCCGCTGATGGCTGCGAGGCGTGAGCGGCATCGGTCACTCCATCTGAGAACGAAGTGTCTCAACGAGCGCAGGTGTTCTTGCGGCTTATTGCCTCATGTGACGTTTGGGATTTCTGAGTGGTAACGGCTTCGCGAAGCTTCTGTATTTCGTGGTGGTGAACCTCGCGCATAGGTTGGTTCATGCTAGGAAGTCGATTGTTAGTACCTGGCCAATCGAGAGTGTCCGATGGCAAATGTTTCAACTCCGGTCGATGTCCAACCGGAATCGCGGCCCGAGTCGTCCACCGGGGTTCGCGCTACGGTTCGCGCGCGCAGTAATCCGGATGCGCCAACCGAAGAGATCGAAATCCTCTCGGACTACCTCGTGGATGAACCTGTCGCGCAGCCGCGGCCGCTCGCGTTACCCGGGCTCCCCCCTCTGCCCGTATCTGCAAATCCGGCGGCACTGCTGGAGAGCGAGCTCGATCGCGTCACGCGGCTGTTCCATGAGCAGCGCGCGTACGTGACCGAACTCGAGACAGTGTTGTCGCGGCGCTCACAAGAGTTGCTCGAAGCGGACGAGCGCGAGGCGGTGCTCGTGCGCCGCTTCCATCTACAGACGCTTCGCATCGCCGAGCTCGAACGCCAGGCGCGCGAGCAGAACACGGCGATCGAACAACTTCAGGCGTCGTTACCGAAGCGCCCGGCCGAAGCTTCGGAGCTGTTGTCGATTCGCGGCATCGGCCCGAAGTACGCGCGCACGCTGAGCGCGCTCGGCCTCACTACGGTTGCGGAGCTCGCATCGCTCACGGAAGACGACGTGAATCGGATCGAGCACCAACTGCGGATCCGAAACGGTCGAATCCGTCGTGAGCGCTGGGTCGAGCAAGCGCAGGAGCTGGCAGCGCCGACGCCGTCGCAAGCCGGAACCGAAACGGCGCCGGCGGCTACGACCACGTCTGCCGAAGCGTAGGTGCGCGCGCGCGAGAGCCGCAGATTCGCCGACGTCTGCGTACTGACATTGTCCGAATCCGCCAACACGGCCCCGCAGTCTGCGGTCGTCTGACCGGGTCGGCTGTCATACAGTGATGAGATGGACCGCGCGCGGCGCTGTGCAGCATGAAAACGCGGCCGTTGAACAGTGTGGCGCCCGGCCACGAAGTACTGTGGCCGAACGCCACACTGGTTAACGGGCGCTACCGTATCGAAGCTCCGCTCGGGAAGGGCGGCGTCGCGCAGGTGTACCGCGTTACGGATACGTCGCGCGCGAAGCCGCTCGCGCTGAAGCGAGTCAGTCGCGAAGCGCCGCATCGCGTCACGTCGCTGTTCGAGCTCGAGTATCGAACGCTCGCGAGTTTGCGCCACCCGCACACCGTCGAGGCGTACGACTTCGGACGCGACGAATCGAGCGCCTATTACACAATGGAGCTGCTCGAAGGCGGCGATCTTCGTGACGTCGCGCCGTTGCCGTGGCGACAGGTCTGCGCCGTGTTGCGCGATGCCGCACTCGCGCTCGGTGTGTTGCACGCCCGAAGGCTCGTCCATCGCGACGTGAGCCCGCGCAACTTGTGGCGAACCCGCGACGGCCGCGTGAAGTTGATCGACTTCGGTGCGCTCGCGGAGCTCGGCGTTACCGAAGATCTGATCGGTACGCCGCCGCTGATTCCCCCCGAGGCTTTCAAGGAGCGCATGGTCGATCCGCGCGCCGATCTCTACGCGCTCGGCGGCACTGGCTACTATCTGCTGTCCGGGTTTCACGCCTACCCCGCCCGCGAGCTGCGAGAGCTTCCCGAGTTGTGGCAGCGTGCGATCTTGCCGCCGTCAGCTGCAGTGGCGGTGCTCGGCCGCAGCGACCTCGAGCGCGTGCCGGCCGAGCTCGATGCTCTGTTGCTGGGATTGCTCCACCATAATCCGCTCGCGCGTCCGAGTACGACTGCAGAGCTGATCGATCGCATCGACACGTTGCTCGGCGGCGCCGCCCAAGCGCCGCGCGACTCTCCCGAGCTGCACCTCGCAAACACGGCGTTCGTCGGCCGTTCTCGGGAGCGTCGCCGCTTGCAGCGGCAACTGAAGCTCGCATTGAACGGGCACGGCCAGAGCGCGGTGGTGCAAGCCGAACCGGGGATGGGTCGCACGCGTCTCTTGCACGAGCTCGCGCTCGACGCGCGCGTGGCGGACGCGATCGTTTTGCACGTGGATGCTGCGAGTTATCCGGGCTTGTACGGCGTTGCCGGTGCGCTCGCGGTGCGCCTACTCGACGCGCTGCCCGAGCCCGCCCGTCGCGCGGCAATGCCGCTGGCGCCGACGTTGGCGCACGTCTCCGCGCAGGTGCGCGATCGACTCGGCGTACGCGCCGAACAACCACCGGAGGTCGCAGGCGAGTTGCGCTTGCGCTTGCAGAACGCGCTCGCCGATTGGTTCTCGCAGCTCGCGAGCAAGCGGCCTCTGATCGTGCTCGTCGACGGCCTCGAACGCGTCGACGACGGTTCGAGCGCGTTTTTGCTGACGCTCGCGCGCGCCTGCAACCGTTCGCAGTTATTGCTCGTGTGCAGCATCGCGCAAGAGACGGCCAATCGGATGACCGCCGCGGAACGCGCGCTCCTGGCTGCATCGCGGCGCACAGTGCTCACGCCGCTATCGGAGCCCGAGACGCTCGAGCTACTGCAGTCCGTCTTCGGCAGCGCAGTGCATCTGATGCGGCTTGCGAGCGGGCTTCACCACGTCGCGCGCGGTAGCCCGGGCCACATCCTCGAGCTCGCCGGACAATTGATTCGTTCGGAATCGATCGGCTTTGCGAACGGTACGTGGGTACTGCCGCAAGAGCTGCCTGAAGCGCTGCTGTCGAGCAGTCGCGAGCAGGCTTTGGCCGCGAAGCTGACGCGTTTGACCGGTCTGCCGCGCGAGCTCGCACGTGTGCTGAGCGTGCAGTCGGGCGCGATCGACCCAGCGTTGTGTCAGGCGCTCTCGGGCAAGGCGCCCGGACAGCTGTCGCTGCTATTGGCAGCAGTGTGCGAGCACGAGATCATGACGCGCGACGCCGATGGCGTGCGTTTCGTCCACGACGCATTTCGCGAACGCTTGTACGCCGAGCTCGAGCCGCCCTTGAAGCAGCGCGCGCAGCGTCTGCTCGGTCAGTACCTGCTGGCGCTGCCGGGTGCGGATTCGCTCGATCGATTGCGTGCGGGCGTTCACTTGCTCGAGAGCGGTGATCTGGCGGGCGTCAAGATCGTCACGGACGCGAGCACGCACATTACGCTCCACGATCCCGATCGCTTGGCGCCGGCGTGTCCAGTCATGGAGCACGCCTTGGTTCTGCTGCGTGCGGCCAACCGGCCCGAACACGAGCTGATCGCGGTGCTCGCCCCGCTCGCGATCGCAGGCTACTTCGCCGATCGCAAGTACTCGGTTCGCTACGGCGACGAAGCGCTCGCTGCGCTGCAACGCGTGCTCGGCTTGAATCGGGCGCGCAGCCTACGGCCGCGACTCGGGCGACAGCTCGCAATGATTGCGGCGCTCGCCGACGTCGGCGTGCGCTATGCAGTGCAATACCGCGGTGGTGCCGGGCCGAACTTCCAAGACGCCTTGATGCTGTTTTTCATGGCAGCGTCCACACTCGCCGCGAGCAACGGCCTCGTCTACGACTATGAAAGCACGCGCCGCGCCGCCGAGGTTCTCGAACCGTTCACCGCGCTCGGTTCGGGTAACGCGGTCGGGTTTTCGTACTCCGTGTGCTCCGGGCTCGCGACTGCGGTCCGCGATACGTCCGGTGAAACGCACGCGCGCTGGGCCGACACGTGCGCGCTGCTCGAGAGCAAACGTCCGATCCTCGGATTGCCCGACCACTTGCGCGTTCGCTACTTGAGCGGGTTGTTGTTTGCGATGGGGATCTTCGATTCCCAGCGCGACGACGAGCGATCGTTGCGGATCGCCGAGCGGCTCGATGGCATGGGTGTCGCGCTCTATCCGATGAGCACCGATCAGTTGCGCGCGATGTACTACGCACATCAAGGCAACGCCGAGCTCTACGCGCAGTACCGTGACCGCGCCGAGCAGCGGGCGATCCAGCAGGGTGCGATCTGGCAAAACGAGACTTGGACGTTACTCGTGGAGACGATCGTCAGTCATCGCCATCACAACGCGATGGCGCTCAAGCGCGTGTCCGAGCAGCTGCAACGCGCGAGTAAAGTAGTTCCGACGCTCGCTGTGTTCGCGGACCGCAGTCGCGGTGCGTACTTGCTGCTGCGAGAGCGGCACATCGAGGCACTGCCCTGGCTCGAACGCTGCCTATCCGAGCCGTTGCGTCACAACTTCGGATGGGGCCGCAGCCATGGGCTGCTCGCGCGCGCTTACAACGAGCTCGGGCGTTACGACGCCGCCCACGCCGCCTGCCAGCGCGTGCTCGATGAGTTCACGTCCGCGGACCTCGTGTTTCCAGGGCTGACGCTGCTGGTGCAGACCGAGCTCCTCGTCGCGCAGGCAGGTCTCGGCGACGTCGCTCGAGCGCAGTGGGGCCTGCGTGACCTGCTCGGCTTGCACGAGCCGAATCGTGGGGCGCTGACGATGGGCGAGCTCCACGAGACGGGCGTCCGGATTGCGATCCTCGCGCGCGACGACGTCAAAGCGACCGAACATTGCCGCGAGATGATGCACTGGTATCGCGCGACTCAGATCCCTTCGCTGATTCAGCACTGTGAAGCGACGGTCGCGCGAACCGCGGCGAGTTTTGGTGGGCCTGGTGCTCAGAGCGGCAGGTTGTCGCGTATTCCGGCTGACACGAACACGACTGCGCTCGCGCGGATTCGTTTGCAAGCGTCCGAGTTGCGAGAGATCTCCGACTTCGCACGCGCCGCACTGCAGGTTCTGCTCGAGCAGTCCGGAAGCAGCGACGGTTTCTTCTATTTGGTCGAAGCGGATGCGAGCTACGTCATGCTCGCGAAGCTAGGCGCGCACGAGCCCGATCCTGCGGTCGAGCTGTGGTTCAAGCAGCGCGTGCTCGAGTCGCAAGGCGATGCCACGACTGCAGTGCTCACCAACATCGCTACGACGATCCCGGTCGATCACGAGCTGTTCGATGCCGGCGGCTACCACTATCGCTTCGTGCCGATCTTTCAGAGCGCTCGGCACTCCCTCGCAGGTGCCGCGCTCCTCGCAGCGACTCGAACGTCGCCGGCGAGTTGTCCGCCCGATCTGCTCGGCATGCTGCTGCGCTCGCTCCAACAATCGCTACGTCGCGAGCAGAACAGCTTGCCCCCTCTGTCAGCGACGTGACAGGTTGAGGGAGCTTTTCAAGTTCGAGCGCACGCAGTACGTCTAGTGTGTGCTCCCAGTAAGGCTAGCGGCCGTGTTCATCGCGCTTGTCGCGTGGGCGAGCGCTCGACCCGCGTTTGCATGTGGCGTTTCTGGAGCCGATGGTGCGTGGTCGTGCAGTCTCGAGGAGCACGAAGAGCCGGAGCGGCCGCGTTGGACCCTGGGCGCTGCGGGCATG
>DASRXR010000018.1:0-5418 GCA_035687405.1 Polyangiales bacterium | reverse complement strand
GGAATCGTCACATCGCTCGCGCTCATTCCCGAGGTGATCTCGTTCTCGGTCGTAGCCGGAGTCGATCCTAAGGTGAGCCTCGTCGCGTCGGTCGTCCTGGGGTTGACGATGTCTGCACTCGGCGGCCGTCCCGCCATGGTCACCGCCGCCGCAGGGTCGGTGGCACTCGTGATCGGACCCACAGTCAAAACGCACGGAGTCCAATACGTCTTGCCGATCGTGCTACTCGCGGGGTTGATCCAAATCCTGTTTGGCGCTGCCGGCCTGGCGAAAGTGGTCCGGTACATTCCGCAGTCGGTGATGATCGGGTTCGTGAACGCACTCGGCATTCTGATCTTCTTCGCGCAAGTGCCTCACGTCACGAATCAGGCCGGCGCGGTCTACGCGTTGTTCTTGCTGACGCTTGCGATCGTGCACTTCCTCCCGCGCTTCACGAAGGCAGTTCCGTCCCCGTTGGTCGCGATCGTCGCCGTGACGGCGATCGCCGTGCTCGCACATCTCGAGCTGCCGAACGTCGGCGGGGGTGGTGCGATGGCGGCAGGGATGCCCGGCCTGACACCTCTGCTCGTGCCTCTCAATCTCGACACGCTCTACATCATTGGACCCGCTGCGCTCAGCGTCGCGTTCGTAGGCCTATTGGAGTCTCTCTTGACGGCCAAGCTCGTCGACGAGATGACCGACACGCCGTCCAACACGACCCGCGAGTCGTGGGCACTCGGCGTCGCGAACATCTTCGCTGGGTGTTACGGCGGCATCGCGGGCTGCGCGATGATCGGTCAGACGGTCGTCAACGTGCAGATTGGCCGAGCACGCACCCGCGTGTCGACCGTCGTCGCCGCGCTCGTGTTGCTTCTGCTCGTGACGGCGTTGAGTCAGGTGATGGCGCAGATTCCGATGGTCGCGCTCGCGGCCGTGATGATGATCGTCGCTCTCAAGACGATCAACTGGCACAGCGTTCAACCCTCCACGCTCGAGCGCCTGCCGATCGCCGAGACCAGCGCCATGGTCGTCACCGTCGCAATCACGGTGTGGACCGGCAACCTCGCGATCGGTGTGCTCGTCGGAGTGCTCGCGATGGTCTTGTTTGCGCGCCGCGTCCAGTGTCTCGAAAGCTGACTCGTCAAGTCCACGCGTCCCCGAAACTATGTCAAACCTCGACGACCCACGAGTATTTTTTGCTGCGGAACGAACGTTACTTGCCTGGCAGCGCTCGGCCATCGCCGTGATCGGTCTAGGCTTCGTGATCGAGCGCTTCAGTGTATTCATGCGATTCGTGAACGGCTCGAAGTTGCCGTCGAGTCACTCGCACATGTCGCTCGTGATGGCGCTGCTGTTTCTGGTCTCGGGAGCTTGCGTCGCTCTGATCTCGATCTGGCAGTATCGAAGATTTCTGCGTGAGCTGAGTGCTCCCGAGATCCCGCGTGGCCACGCGACGTGGCTCGGCCCGGCGATGAACCTGTTGCTCGCGGCCGCTGCACTCGGCTCGGCGTTCTGGATCGTGGTCTGCGATCACTGGTGAGTCAGGTCACTCCCAACCGGAGCTCGCGCGGTACGGCAGATTGATCATGAACGCTTGGATCTCGCGAATGCTGCCCGCTACGACTTTGAACACCTCGAACAGCAGCACGCTCCGCGGCACTCGCATGTGCTCCGGCAGCTCGTGGCGGCGGCCTCGAAACTCGAAGTGGGTGACGGTCCCGGGCACATCCAAGAACACGCACGCGCCGACGAGACCACGCTCCACGTCCGCGACGGGATAGCGCCGAGCGCGCACCGACTCGATGTACGCGAACAGCTTCTGCTCGAATTGTTCGCGGCAGGCCATGCCGCGGAGGAACTCCGGATTGTTCGTGGTCAGCGCGCCATTCTCGAAGCGCCGGCAGTCCTCGTGAAACGGAACGATCGTCGCGTCGTCGCGCTCGATTCCATCGAAGTATGCGTCGGCGGCCGCCTGTAGTGCCGCCCGATCGCCCCGTTCAGACTCAGGCACGAGCTCCTCGTACAAGGGATCGAGTTGCGTCAGGCGCTCTGGTGAAAAGATCGTCGACTGCCCCTTGCGACTGACGAGCACTTCGAGCTCGCTGCACCGTTCGCCATCGCTGCGGGCGCGGAATGCAGCCAAGCATGGCGCGTCGCCTTCCATCAGCACCGCAAACGCGAGCACCTGTTGCGTCTCGGTGTCGGCGATCACCCAACGAAAGCCCGAGCTCGTCACGCTGCTCCACAGGCCTGCACCGAGGGGCACATCCTGACCATTCTCGGTGTAGCGAAACGAGCGGCCGCGCGGCACAGCATCCGGTTTGCGCGCCACCCACGCATCCAAGATCGTCTGTGCGAGCGCGAGAAGGTCCGTTCGTGAGCTGCTCATGCGGCCGGTCGTACCAAAAATCGGCGCCGGTGTGGGCCGTGACGAAGGCAGGGAGCTCCTGAATTGTCATGGCTGCGACGAACTTCCACGCGCCGCGTCCCGTAGCTAGGGCGCGTACAGCCGCGCCTCGCAGCCGCTGCGAGCGGCGACTTTGACGTAGCACAATGCCCCGTGCACGCGTCATCCGGGTCCGCGCCGGTCGAACGATGAACACAGCTTAATCATCTGCAGCTGTCGGCGGCATGATAGGTTCTCGTTCGAGTAGCTCGCACACCGGAGGCGGTCATGCTCAGTCGACATGCGGAGTGGGTTCTGTCGTTCTTCATGTTCGTGGTCGCGATGCTGCTTCTGCCCGTCGGCTGTAGCAGCGATAAGACGCAAGGCGACATCAAGCCGAGCAAGTCCTACGGCGACGCCGGCCCCTCGGAAACTGCAGACGCGAGCGACTCCACGCCCGCTGCCGACGCGGCGGAACCGCTCGCGGATGCAGCGGTTTCAGTCGCGACTGACGCAGCGACGGACGACCCAGAACGGGATGCTGCGACTACCACAAGCGACGCGGAAGTTCCGCCCGCAGCCGACAGCGGCGCCACGCCACCGGCCGCCGGGAGCGGCAATGAAAACCCACCCGATGCGGGCACGCAGCCCCCAGCGAACGACGACGCTCGCTTGTTCGCGACTGACTCACTGCTCGAGATCGAGCTCACGCTGAGCGCGCCCGATTGGGACCTGATTCGCGGTCAGGGCCGCTCTCTGAACGAAGTCTTCTCGTACTGCCTCGATCCGGCGTTCGACTATACGGTCGTGCCCGCGAGCATTCGCGCAGGAGGCCACGACTTGGCGCAGATCGGACTACGCAAGAAAGGCTTCATCGGCTCACTGTCGATCCACCGCCCTTCCCTCCATATCGACGTCGCCGAGTACGTCAAAGGCCAACTCCTATTCGGCGCGAAGACCATCACCCTCAACAACAGTCTGCAGGACACTTCGTACACGCACACTTGCATGGCCTACCAAGTGTTCGCGGCCGCCGGTGTGCCGGCGCCACGCTGCTCGTTTGCACGCGTGGTCGTGAACGGCGTGGATCTCGGCGTCTACCTCAACGTCGAGCCGATCAAGAAGCCGTTCCTGGCACGTCAGTTCGGCGATGACAGCGGAAATCTGTACGAAGGCAGCGGTCTGACGGATTTCCGTTCGGACATGCTGGTGAACTTCGAGAAGAAGACGAACGAAGACCAACCGCTCTCACCTCAGATCAGTCAGCTCGCCGAAGTGCTGGCGCGGCCGGGCGACGACATCTTGGCGGACGTAGAAGCACTGGTCGACATGGACCGGTTCCTGAAGTTTTGGGCGACAGAAGTGCTGATCGCACACTGGGACGGTTACACCGGCGACCTCAACAACTTCTACCTGTACGTGCATCCGATCACGAACAAGTTGGTCTTCATTCCGTGGGGGACGGATGCCGCGTTCGAGCACACGCATCCGTACCTACGCAAAGAACCTCGGCCACAGTCAGTCTACGCGTGGTCGCGTTTGCCGAACCGCCTCTACGCGATCGAGCAGAGTCGAGAGCGGTTTCGCACCACGTTGCGCAATCTCCTGACGTCGGTATGGAGCGAAGCTGCGCTGCTCGCAGAAGTCGATCGCATCGCTGCACTGCTGGGCGACCGCGCCGATCCGAGCGAGCTCACGGCGCAGCGCAATTTCCTCATTAACCGCCGCGCGGAGTTGATGCAAGAACTCGATGGGCCCGCACCGCAATGGACGATCGCCGACCGACCGCCGCTGATGTGTCAGCCCGAGCGAAACAGCGCGGTCACAGGATCCTTCAACACGACTTGGGGGAATCTATCCGCGTACTCGCCGTCCGCGATGAACGTGCTCGACGTCGTTCTCGATGGAACGCGTCAGACGTTCTCGGGCGTATTCGCGAGCGCAGGGCTCGATGGCGATGGCGTTCCGACGGTGCAAGTCGGCGCGCTGCTTCCGGACGGCCGCCTCGTCGCTGCCCGTTTCTTTCTGAGCGAAGTGCCGAGCGGTCCCGCGGAAGTCGCGCTCCACGGTTTCGAGACCTACGGCGCCGTCGTACGAGGCAAAAACGAGAGCGAGTACGCGTTGGACGGTTTCGTGAGCGCCGGCAAGTTGGTCTTCGATCGCGCCTCACTAGCGTCCGGCGCGGCGCTGTCTGGACACTTCGAAGCTCAGCTGATCACGCTCGAGCCTGCGCTTGCAGCTCAATACGGAAAGCCCTGACTGTGCCCATGTTACGACGCCTGGCGATCCTCCGTTGCGTTTCGCGACGCAGCCGTGAAGCGAACTGCGCCGGGACTTGGGCGGCCTCTTTGCCGCACTTTGTCGACCTAACAAGTGGCAACCACCTCGGTGGCCTGCGGTTGACCGGAACTGCTATCAATCCTAGACGGACCGATGAACCAGATGTGGCACGCTGTTGCGCCATGAAGGCCGAAGTTCGACCGTCGCTCGCCCCAATTCGTTCGCGTGCAGTCGTGCGCGCGCTGTCGCTCTTGCTGGCCGCGGGCTGCGGCTCGGACGGAGCCAACTCGAGCGGAAATGCAGGCGTAGTCGTTACGCCTCCGACGACGCAGCCTACGATTGGCACGCCGACGGGCCCCGCGCCGTCCGGCAGCGCCGGTTCGAGCGCAGCTATCGGCGGCTCGCCCGCGATCGTCGGCGCCAGCGGTGCGATGAGCACCGGTGTGAGCGGCGCGCCTGGTACACCTGCAGCTATCGGCGGCAGCCCGAGTGGACCGACGGCCGGACTCGCAGGTAGCGCGGCGATGCCGGGTACCGCGGGAGCTCCAGCGTTACCCGGCGCAGCTGGCAGCGGCGGCAACGAAAACCCAGCGGACGCGGACATCGAGACTTGCTACGAGTTGCGCGCGCACGGCCAACCGGTGGCCGGTGACAAGACGAAATACGCGGTCGGCCCCGGTGAGAACTACACGGGCTTCATCTTCAAGGCGCCGTGGACGGCTCCGGTGCAAGGCCTCCGTTTCCGGCACTTGGCCGACAACGCAGCCGTACTT
>DASRXR010000017.1:0-48606 GCA_035687405.1 Polyangiales bacterium | reverse complement strand
CACTCAGTTCGCGGTGGGAGCGAGCGCCACGTACGAGACCGTCGCAGGCATAATCTGAATGCCGGTCTTCGCGACTTCACGCGCACCCATTTGTCCGGGCGTGAATGCGCTCACCCAAGCGAAGCCCATCGGAAGGCCGAGTAGACCTGCGACGCCGCTTCGATCCGTCGCGACGGCGGTCGGATTCACGAGACCGCTTTCGATGTAAATGACTCGGCCTGCCGCAGGTGAGCTCGTGAAAGTCATTCCTGCAGAAGGGTGTCCGAAGCAATCCAAGCCCGTGACAAAGACGATACCCTGCGATGGATCGACTGTCGCTCCGCCGGCCGCACCCGCGAGCAGGTTCTGTCCCGCGATGCTCGGAATCAGCGGCAGCACGATCGGCGGCGAAGTGTCCGCAGTGATCGGTGGATTAAAGAACAGTAGTGCGGGGATGTACGTTGGGATGAGGCAATCCTTGTCCTGAGCCATGCGTTTTGCCATGTCGCACTTCGGAGCAAGCTGGCACGCGTCGAGGCCCGCGACGTTCATTTTATCGCCGCACTGCTCGAGCGGGCCCAACACCGCGAGGTAGCCGTCGAAGCCGGAGCCGAGCGTTCCCCCTGTCGGTACTTCGAACATGAGCTCGCCGTCGACGTCCTTGAGTTCCGCGATGCGTGGCTTCTCGCACGGGAAGTCCTTTTTATCGCACAGCTTCGCCGTTAGGCCGCGCGCAGGCGTGCTGCAGTTCGAGCTGATGAAGTCGCATGCGCGAACGCGCACGACTGCGTTGTCTGGCATCGGTGAGGGCGAGTTTGCGTCGTCCTTGCAGGTGAATGAGTCCGGTGGAACCAGGACAGGGTTTTCCGCGATATCGAGCACGTCTGCGCAGGCGCTGATGCTCGCGAGTGCCGCCAGGGAAAACGAAGCTAATCGTGTGGTGAGCCGCACGGAGTCACTACCCCCCCGGTGCGCGCGGGCGGCGCGACCGGTCATGCACTTTGTTGGAGGCCTCATTCGAACCAATCTTGCGCATCGCCTCGTGTGCGCCGGTCAGCTCGAACCCGAGTCTGCATGCATGGATCCGACTGACGGCCGTTCCTAGCGCCAGATTCGGATGTAACGTGGAACGAGAAGGCTCCGCAAGTTCCGCTTCGAGCCGCGAGGTGCCCGAAGTACGACACGTTACGTTTAGATGTCAGAGCGGAGTCGACGCAAGGGTCGAATCCGCAACCGCACAGCTATGCGGCGCTGCAGACGTGCGGGGCGTCACACTCGTCTCTCGCGGCACACTGGCGAGTCCGCTCCACCGCGAGGTCGTCGAATGAGCGTGTTCGCATCGTTGCCGTAACTCTCGCAGCCGAGCCGCAGGTCGTCCGGTTGCGATGCTAGTCCATCTTCGCAACCACTGCGTGTCGACGTCGGGCGTCGGCTGCGCGTCGACGGCGAGACTTCTGATGACTTTGTCGTCGAGCCAGGTCTCGCTCGCGCGGAGCCACAGTTGGTTCGTCGATCCTGCAGCAACTCGTGGTCGTCGCACTCGCGAACAGCGCGATCGAAGGAATGATGGGGCGCTTCCCTGGCGCAATTCGTGGCGCGATATCTCGCGCGTTCGTGACGTGACTGGCTCTTGCCACGAGGAGCGATTCCGCTCTAGCCAGCGCAGGTGTCAGTTGAATGACGTCGTGCAGCTAGCAGCTTCGGTCGCTGCCAGTTGCACATCGCGTGAGAATTGCATTCGCCTCTGGTTACGGGTTTGATGGATGTCGCGGAGTGAGGGCGCGAGCTTGATGTTGATGTCTCAATTCGACCGCGTGGCGATCGCGGTCCACGACTCGGTCCCACCGACCGATGACGAGTGGGAACGGTGGATGCTCTTCTACCAAGGGCGCACCGAGGGCCGCGCGCTGATCGAATCGTACGAAGGTGCAGGGCCGAACGCGAAGCAGCGCAAGGCGTTGGCCGATCGGACGCAAGGCATCGACCTCCGCGCTGCGATCTTGACCGACTCGCTCGTGGTTCGCGGAATCGTGACTGCAATCGCGTGGCTCGGAATTCCACAGCATGCGTTTCCACCGGGACACTTTCAGCAGGCAGGCGAGTTTCTCGGCCTGACGCGCGATGAGCTCTCACGCGCTATCGAGGAGATCAACCGGTTGCGAAGCGAGCTGCATCGCGCGACCGGCGGCGATCAGTCTCGCTGAAGCGCACGCCGATCAGGGCGTGCAGCGCAAACGCGTGCTCCCGATCGCGAGGTCGTCGAACCAGAGCGTGTTCGCATCGTTGCCGTAACTCTCCCAGCCGAGCCGGAGGTCGATCGGTTGCGGTTGCCAGTCCGTCTTTCGCAACCACTGGGTGTCGACGTCGGGCGTCGGTTGCGCATCGACGGTGAGGCCCGCGATCGGTTTGTCGTCGAGCCAGGTCTCGATCGCACGCGTCATCGGATTGATCGACCACTCGAGGCAGTGCCAATCGCCTGGCGGAAGCGCCGCACTCAGCATCACACCAGTCGGGCTCAGCTCCGGCAAGGTCGCGTCGTCAGATTCGCGATTCCAGATCAACACCTGCTTCTGTCCCCCGAGTCGGAGGTCCTTGTCTTCGCGCATGTCGTGGATCGCCGCGAACGTGACGTGGTTTTCCGTGAACGCAGTCATGATCTTCACGAACACGCGGGCGTAGAGCGGGGACGGTAGCGCGTTCGCCAGCAGCTTCGGGCGCACGAACACGTGATTGCAATAGCCACCACCACCCTGGATTCGAAGCGAGTGCGTCCCGGTGTGGCCTGTGCTCGCATCGACCATCGCCATGCCGGTGCCACTGCAGTCCTTCGTGACGATCTCGTAGCGGGCCATGTCGAGCGCAGCGGCCTGCTCGAACGAATCTGCGAAGCTCGGTGCGCCGCCGCTGACAGCTGCATCGGGGATGGCCGATACTCCGGCGTCGTCGTCGGCCGGTGCGCCGGCCCGCGGGGGTGTCGAGACGCCGGCTGCTCCAGCCGCGCCGGCATCCATTGCTGCGCGGCCGGCTGCCGCTCCAGCTGTGCCGGCATCCGGTGTTGCGCGCCCGCCGCTGCCAGCTGCGGTTGCGAGAGCGCCTGCTGTGCCGGGTGTGCCGGGTGTGCCGGCCGCGCCCGCCGGCGTTTGGATGCTGCTGTCGCCGCTGCAGGCGGCGACGCCTAGGCAGGCGATTACTGCCGCCACACGAATCACGTGGTGCACATATCCGCGACTCGACCGGGCTGGAGGTCTTGGGGCCACGGATTGAGAGTTGGGGTGAGCCGAGGTTTCGGGTCAAACGGGCGTGGCGTGGCGTGGGGTGGGTGTGGAGGGTTTGATGCGAATCGCGCGGGTGGGCCGGCGGGCTTGCTAGCGGGGGTTTGGATACGGCTGCGTTGGCTTGGGGCCCCGGTTTGGTCGTGATGCGCCGTGCAGTCGACCGCGGTCATTGCGTCGCGGTGTCTTTTGGGGTTTCTGACCGCGGTCTGTTAGGCATGCTCAATCCTCCCAACTTCTTGCAAACCCAACTCTTCGACGGCGAGCTCACGCATCTCGACCTTCCGGACCTTCCCAGTGACAGTCATCGGGAAGCCTTCGACGATCTTCACGTAACGCGGGATCTTCTGATGCGCGAGCTTACCCGCGCAAAACTTGCGAAGGTCTGCAGCCGTCAGCGACACAACACCCGGGCGAAGCTTGAGCCACGCCATCAACTCTTCACCGTACTTACGATCCGGCACGCCGATGACCTGCACATCCACAATGTCGGGATGCGTGAACAAGAACTCCTCGACCTCACGCGGATACACGTTCTCGCCACCGCGGATCACCATGTCTTTGATCCGACCCACGATGTTGACATAACCCGCGTCATCCATCACCGCGAGATCTCCCGTGTGCATCCAACCCTCGGAATCGATCGCCTCCACCGTGCGCTCCGGCATGTTCCAGTAACCGATCATGACGCTGTAACCACGCGTGCAAAGCTCCCCGGTTTCACCGCGCGCGAGCGTCCTACCGCTTTCGGGATCCGCGATCCGAACCTCGACGTGAGGATGCACGCCGCCGACCGTTCCGACGCGACGCTCGAGCGAATCGTCAGCACGCGTCTGAGTCGACACCGGCGAGGTTTCCGTCATGCCGTAACAAATCGTGACCTCGTGCATGCCCATGTCCGAAATCACCCGCTTCATGACTTCGACCGGGCACGGCGAGCCGGCCATGATCCCAGTTCGCAACGATGAGAGATCGTGCTCTCCGAAGCTCGGATCCCCGAGCTCTGCGATGAACATCGTGGGTACGCCGTACAACGCAGTGCAGCGCTCGGCGGCGACGGCACGCAACGTCGCGACAGGGTCGAACGACGGAGCCGGAATCACGACGCAAGCGCCGTGACTCGTCGCAGCGAGGTTACCCATCACCATGCCGAAGCAATGGTAGAACGGGACGGGCACACACACGCGCTCAGTCTCAGTGAAGCGCTGCAAGCGGCCGACGAAGTACCCGTTGTTGAGGATGTTGCGGTGCGACAAGACCGCGCCCTTAGGAAACCCCGTCGTGCCGGACGTGTACTGGATGTTGATCGCATCCGCGCTCGTCAGCTCTGATTCGCGGGCACGCAACGCAGCGAGCGGAGTTTCTTCGAAACGCGCGAGCAGCTGCGGCCAATCTTCAGTCGCGATGTACACGACTCGCTCGAGGGCAGGGCACTCGACTCGGACTTCGTCGATCATCTGCCGGTAGTTGGAAGTCTTGAACGTCTCAGTCGCGATCAGCATCCGCACACCCGCCTGAGACAACACGTAACGCAGCTCGTGGCTGCGATAGGCAGGGTTGATGTTCACGAGAATGGCGCCGATCTGCGCGGATGCGTATTGAGTCAAGATCCATTCCGGGAGGTTCGGCGCCCAGATCCCGATGCGATCGCCTTTGGCGAGCCCGCACGCCAAAAATGCGCGAGCGAGCCGTTCGACGTCGCTGCTGAGAGCGGCGTAGGTCCAACGCCGGCCGCTCGATACATCGACCAAAGCATCGCGCTCGGGAAAGCGAGCCGCGGTCGCGCGAAGGTTCGCGCTGATCGTTTCGGTCAACAGCGGCACTTCGGTAGCTCCGCGGGCGTAGGCTTCCGGCATGGCGTAAGTGTGAACCCGAGCACGTCTGCGCTCAAGTGACAGAATGCGGACCGGTTTTTGGATCGAGCGTTCGCCTGTTCGCGACACGACGCGACGCGAACGCTGTGACTGAGGGCCTGCCGGGAACTCCACCGTTCACCCTGGCTGATGGGTGCCAGCAACGCGCACCACATCGACGTGAGCTCGCCCGGTTCGCAGCGCGGGCGGACTTGCAGCTAACGGCGGCACCGGCGCAGTCGTGAACACGTCCATCGACGCGGTGGCAAACCGACGTTCTCTCGGTGTCGCGGCGCCGGCTGCAGCTGGGGATCCAGCGACGTACGCGTTCGAGACGCAGAGCAGCGAGCACACTCTGTGTCCCGATACGAGCGGACACATCGAAGCTGTGGCGCGGCTAACGTCCTGCTAGGCTCTGCGGATGCAGAGTCTTCTTCGCTCGACCGTGTCGTTGTTAGTCGTGGTCGCATGCGCAGCGTGCGGCGACAAGCCAGCTGCCGACCCCGCACCCGCGGCTGAACTCGCACCCACGGCAGCAACTCCGGAGCCCGCAGCGCCGAGTGCGCCGGCTCCCGTGCCGGCGAATCCCGAGCCTGCTGCGCCGACCGCAGCTCCGAAGCCCTCTGCAACGAACGAGGCAACGCCGGAACGACCCGCGAAATCGAACACCGCAGCTCACTCGGACAAGCCGGCGCGAACAGCCGCCGCAACTTCCGAAGGGCAACACGATACCCCGAGTGCTCCAGCTCCAACTCCAGCTGCGCCTGTTGTGCCTGCGCCTGTTGCCGCTGCGCCGAGTGGTGCTCCAGCTGCATGTGGCGAGAAGGGTCAACCGCGCTGCCCTCTACAAGCGTGGATGGAAGATCATCTACAAAGCGCACTCGACAAGAAGGATGCACCGGCGCTCGCGAAGGGTTTGACGCGAGCCGCGAGTTTCGTCCCGGATCCGACTTGGAACACCGGCGCGCAAGGCTGGGGCGCGCTTGCCAACGCAGGTGCAGATGCTGCGAAAAGCGGCGATATCGCTGCGACGCAAGCGACCTGCAAGTCGTGTCACAAGGCATGGCGGTCGAAATACAAACAAATGTTTCGCACGCGCGCGATCGCTGACTGAAACGCGCGAGCAATCACAGCATTGCTATTTACGTTCACCTCATGCCCGAGAAACGGGCGCGTCACCGAACTTCGATACTCCTGACATCGTTCCGAGATCGCACGCGCGGGGACGGCGCGGCGTGAAAGGCTTAGGTGTCTCCAATGACGCGTGCGATTCGTCGGCGTAGGTTCATAAAGGGTGGCGCTGCAGCGCTCGCAACGGCAGCAGCAGCCTCGCTCATTCCAAAGCGCGTGCGCTCGGAAGCACCGCCGATTAAGGTCGGCATCTTGCACTCACTCACGGGCACGATTGCGATCGCCGAGGCGTCCGTCGTGGATGCGGAGAAGCTCGCGATCGAAGAGATCAACGCGAAGGGCGGTGTGTTGGGTCGAAAGATCGAGCCGATCGTCGAAGACGGCGCGAGCGATTGGCCCACCTTCGCGGAGAAATCGCGAAAACTTCTCGATAGCGATCACGTCGCGGCAGTCTTTGGTTGCTACACGTCTGCATCGCGCAAAGCCGTGTTGCCCGTGTTCGAGCAGAAGAAAGGTTTGCTCTACTACCCGACGTATTACGAAGGGCTCGAGCAGAGCCCAAACATCATGTACACGGCGCAAGAGGCGACACAGTCGGTCGTCGCAGCCGTCAATTGGCTGGCGAAGAACAAGGGTAAGAGCTTCTACCTGATCGGCTCGGACTACATCTGGCCACGCACGACGAACAAGATTGCGCGGCCCGCGGTCGCGAGCGTAGGCGGAACAGTCGTGGGCGAGGACTACTATCCACTCGGTCACACGTCGTTTCAGTCCGCGATCAACAAGATCAAGCTCGCGAAGCCCGACATCATCTTGAGTACGATCGTCGGCGGCAGCAACGTCGCGTTCTACAAACAACTGGTTTCGGCCGGCATCACAGGTAAGAAACAGACGTTGCTCGCGCTCGCGGTGTCCGAAGAGGAGCTGAGCGGCATCGGCGCTCAAAACGCGGCAGGGTTTCTCTCGTGCATGGGCTACTTCCAGAGCGTGAAGTCGCCTGCGAACGCAGCATTCGTGAAGGCGTTCAAAGCGAAGTACGGCGCGAAACGAGTGACTGGCGATACGCTCGAGTGCGGCTACAGCGCGGTGTACTTGTGGAAGCTCGCTGCCGAAAAAGCAGGCAGCTTCGACGTGCCTGCGGTGGTCGCTGCGTCCTCCGAGCTCGCCTTCATCGCTCCTGAAGGCGCGGTCAAGTTTCACAAGACGAATCACCACCTGTGGAAACACGCGCGCATCGGTGAATTCCAGACCGACGGGCAAGTTAAGATTCTCTACGAGTCGGAGCTGATCGAGCCCAATCCGTTCGCGAAGGTCTAGTGGCGCAGCCCCAACCCCTCAGAGGAGACGAATCATGATTCACGGAGACATTTCTGCGAGCAACGATTGCGTCGGCGTGGCGGTGGTCAACTACAAGATGCCGCGCTTGCACACGAAGAAAGAGGTGCTCGAGAACGCTCACAAGATCGCGACGATGATGAAGGGCATGAAAATCGGTCTGCCCGGAATGGACCTGTGTATCTTCCCCGAGTACAGCACGCACGGCATCATGTACGACTCGAAGGAGATGTATGAGACGGCCGCGCAGATCCCAGGCGAAGAGACTGAGATCTTTGCGCAAGCCTGTCGCGATGCGAAGTGCTGGGGCGTGTTCTCGTTGACCGGTGAACGCCACGAAGAGCATCCACACAAGGCCCCGTACAACACGCTGATCCTGATGAACGATCAGGGCGAGATCGTGCAGAAGTATCGCAAGATCATGCCGTGGGTGCCGATCGAGGGTTGGTATCTCGGCAACTGCACGTACATGACGGAGGGGCCGAAGGGCCTAAAAATGAGCCTCATCATTTGCGATGACGGCAACTACCCGGAGATCTGGCGCGACTGCGCGATGAAAGGTGCGGAGCTGATCGTTCGCTGTCAGGGGTACATGTATCCGGCGAAGGATCAGCAGATATTGGTCGCAAAGGCGATGGCCTGGATGAACAACGTCTACGTCGCGGTCGCAAACGCGGCGGGTTTCGATGGGGTGTATTCGTACTTCGGGCATTCGGCGATCGTGGGCTTCGATGGCCGGACGCTCGGTGAATGCGGCGAAGAAGAAATGGGCGTGCAGTATGCCGCGCTCTCCAAGTCGCTGATTCGCGACGCGCGCAAGAACATGCAGTCCGAGAATCATTTGTTCAAGTTGCTCCACCGTGGCTACACCGGGAAGATCAACTCGCGTGAAGATTCGAAGGGCGTCGCGGCTTGTCCGTATGACTTCTACACAAAGTGGGTGAACGATCCGGAAGGCACGCGCGAGATGGTCGAGAGCATCACGCGTCCGATGGTCGGTACGGAGGAATGCCCGATTCCGGGGATTCCGAACCCGAACACAGCCACGCATCGCTGAAGTTGCGACGTGGCGGAGCCTCTGCACGAATACCGGCTGGAGCGAGCGCCGTATTATCGCCCGGCCGGTGACGAGGTCTCACTGTTCGAGGCCGCGTACGCATCGCGTTTGCCGTTGATGCTGAAGGGGCCGACTGGATGCGGGAAGACGCGGCTGGTCGAGCACATGGCGCATCGACTTGGGCGTCCGCTCGTCACGGTTGCGTGTCATGAAGATCTGACGGCGACTGATCTCGCAGGTCGCTACTTGTTGGATGCGCAAGGCACGCGGTGGCGGGATGGTCCGCTGACGCTCGCAGTGCGTCACGGAGCGATCTGCTATCTCGACGAGATCGTCGAGGCGCGGCAAGACACGCTCGTGATCATTCACCCGTTGAGTGACTCGCGGCGATACTTGCCGCTCGACAAGAAGAACGAGCTCGTGCGTGCACATCCGGATTTCTTGCTCGTGATCTCGTACAACCCGGGGTACCAGAGCGCGACGAAAGACTTGAAAGCGTCGACGCGGCAGAGGTTCGGTGCAATCCAGCTCGATTATCCTGCGCCGGAGCTAGAGGCGGAGATCGTCGCGCACGAGTCGGAAGTCGACTTGGGGCTCGCTGGGCGGCTGGTCGCGTTGGGTCGCCGAACGCGCGCGCTTCGCGGTCATGGCTTGGACGAAGGCGCGTCGACGCGAATGCTCATCCACGCCGCGCGGTTGATCGTGCGGGGGATCGAACCGCAACCGGCGTGTCGGTTGGCGATCATCGCGCCGGTTACGGATGACGTCGATACGACTGAGGCGCTAGAGGCACTCCTCGCCGCCGAGTTTGCGTGAGTCGTGGCCATGCCGGCTGCAACCGAAGAGCCACTATCTGCGTCATTCGCAGATGTCGAGCGCGCGCTGGTGATGTTCGCGCGTGGGATGTTGAGCGCTCCACACGTTCGGCCGGAGGAACTGCGTATCTCGCAGCTGCCCGCGGCACCGCGGAATGTTCCAACCCGGCGCTTGCCGCTGCGAGCGGCGCCACCGGGTGTTCACCGCTCGTTTGCGAACCTGCATGGCCTGTACTTGCCTCGCGCCTATCCGATGTTCGGGCACTCGGCCGGGCGGCGTGCTTACTTTGCCGCGACGGCTCACTTGCTCGCGCATCTTCGTCACGGTACGCGACTTGAGTCGCCCGGCTCGCTCAAGCCGATCGCGCGGATCTTGGTCTCGTTGCTGGAAGACGCGCGAGTCGAATGGCTGCTCGCGCGAGAGCTACCTGGCTTGAATTGGCTCTGGAGCGAATTCCATGTCGCCCGGCCCAGTGAGCTCGCGACGTTTCCCGCGTTGTGCTCGCGGCTCTCGCGTGCGCTGTTCGACCCGACGTATGCGGATCCGCATCCGGTGATCGTGAAGGCGCGCGCGTTGTTTTGGCGCACATCCGGTGGGCCACCTTCACACGAGGAATGTCGCCGAGTCGGGTCGCTGCTCGGCAACGACGTGGGGCAGATGCGCCTCACGTTCAATGTGCACGACTACACGGTGATGCCGGTGTATCGCGACGATCATCAGTTGCAGTGGCTCGATGAAGCGCGGCCGGACCAACCGACGTGGTTCGAGCAGGCCGAGGACGTCGCGCGCGTGGCTCCGGAGTCGGACGGTGGGGAGAATCGAAGCCAGTCGAAGTCGGACGTGGAAGGCTCTTCCGGGGAGTCTCGCGACACGGGGCGTGCAGCGGATGGCGGCGAAAGTGATGGCGCGGGCGCGGACTCGCACGGAGCTGTGACGCGCGAGCTCGAGCCACAGCCGAACGTCGGCCGCACGGTGCTCCACCCGGAATGGGACTACGTGATCCGCACTTCGCGTCCTGCGTTCTGCACCGTGTTTGAGCGCCGAGCCGAGGCGCCGGTGGTGGAACGCTCGGCCCGGCAGGTGCCGGACCAAGAATTCGTCGACCTCCGTCGGCAGCTGCAACCGCTCGCGCGGCGCCTCAGGCTTGAGTCGATCGGCCGCGTGCGGCGGCAAACTGAGGGCGACGTCCTCGACTTGGATGCCGCGATCGATGCGTCGGTGGATCTACGTCTGGGCCGAACGCCGGACGACCGCGTCTACGCGCGCACGAGGCCGCGACGCCAGACGTTTGCAGTGTTGCTCCTCCTCGACCTCTCCCAGTCGACCGGCGATCGGCTCCCGAATGGCGCGTCCGTGCTCGACGTCGAACGCCGCGCCTGCTTGCTTTGGGCGGAGCTGCTCGCACGCGCGGGCGATTCATTTGCGATCGCGGGGTTCTCGTCGAACGGCCGGCACGAGGTCGAGTATCACCGCTTCAAGGATGTCCCCGAACCATGGAGTGCAACGCACGCCGCGCGACTCGAAGACCTGTCGCCCCGGTTCTCCACGCGGATGGGCGCCGCGTTGCGCCACGCGGGTCGCGATTTGCGAACGGCCCGCCAAGAGCGCCGGCTAGTGTTGCTACTGACCGACGGAGAGCCATCGGATATCGATGCGCCGGACCCGCGCTACTTGCGCGAAGACGCGAGGCACGCGGTCGCCGAGCTGCGCCGGCAGTCGATCCAGGTGTTTGGCCTGAGTGTCGACCCTGCAGCTGACGGCTACGTCCGCCCGATCTTCGGAGAAGGTCGGTATTGGGTCCTCGATCGCATCGAGTCTCTGCCGCAAGTGTTACTGCGATTGTATGCGCGCCTGGCGAAGTGAGTCGGACGCGGATTGATCGGTAGATCCACGAGCGGAAGAATTGGATTCGAGATAACATGTGAGTGCGGCTGAGCTCTCATTTCATCATCGAGGCGTGAATCGATGCCTGACGATTTCCCAGCGGACACGGCTCCCGAGATAGGGAGCCTGATCGCGGGAAAATACCAGGTGCTTCGCCACATCGGCGCTGGCGGCATGGGGAGTGTCGTCGAAGCAGAGAACACGGCGACCGGTAAGCGAGTCGCTGTGAAATGCATGCTGCCTTATATCGCGGCGATGCCGGGCGCGGTGCAGTTGTTCACGCGCGAAGCGAGGGTTTGCGCGAGCGTGCAGCATCCGAACGTCGTGCAGGTGTTCGACCTGGTGCACGACACGAGCAGCGTGTTCATCATCATGGAGCTGCTCGATGGCGAGTCGCTGCGCGCGTTTTTCGGGCGCGGCCGGCCTTGCGCACACGAGCTCATCGGCATGTTGCTCGAGGCCATGCGCGGTGTGTACGCGGCGCACGAGCAGGGCGTGATTCATCGCGACATCAAGCCGGAGAACATCTTTCTGGCGAAGCAGGCGCACGGGCCGCCGCGAACGGTGAAGGTGCTCGACTTCGGGCTGTCGAAGCCGATCAAAGAGAACACCAAGGTGTTTCGGTCGAAGACGGGCGAGCCGATGGGCACGCCGCAATACATGTCGCCCGAGCAGCTCGATGGTGTTCACGACATCGATGCGCGCACCGACGTCTACGCGTTTGGGGTCATCTTGTACGAAGGGCTCGCCGGTGAGGTTCCGTATCCTGCGGAGACGCATCTCGAGTTGGCGGTGCGGTTCGCGCGTCACGACGCAGCGCCGTTGCGGATGTTGCGGCCGGAGATCCCGGTTGCGCTCGAGGCGATCGTCGCGCGTGCAATTGCGAAGGATCGCGCGATGCGGATTCCGTCGCTCGACGTGTTGATCACCGAGCTCGAGCCGTTTGCGGCCGAACTCCAGTCTGGGTTTCGACCGCGCAAGCCGATGTCGCAGGAGGTCGCGCGGTTGCACGCGTCAGTTGCGCGGCCGGCACCGCTGGTGCTTGTTGGTCCCGAGGTGATGGCCCTGGCGCCGGTACGGCAGATCAAGCCGAAGGAACTTACGCCGTCGTCGCGTGAGAGTTATCCCTCGATCCCGAGCTTCATTTCTGTCTCGAATGATTTGGACGCGTGGAGCACGATCAAGTCGGCGCTTCGAGGTGAGCTCAGTGTGTGGGGTGCGGTCGAGCCGATCGTGAGTGCGGTCGAAGAATGTTTGACGACCGGTTGGAGTGTGCTCCGCCGACTACTGCTCGTGTTGGTCGTGTCGATCGCTGGAGCGCTTTCAACGCATAAGACGTCGCCGTCGCTGTTGCGAAGAGCACTCGTGCGGCCGAACGATACGAAGCTGTCCGAGCTGTTCGTGCGAGCGCTCTGGGCGTTTCCAACGTTGTTTCTGTCGGTCGTGTTGTTCGTCGGTGTGGTGGTCTGCAGCGCGGTGCGGGTGGTCGGACTGGTGTTGGGGTCGGCGTTTGGATTCGTCTCGTCGTTTTGGAGTGAGGACGAGGATTCCGACACGGAACGCTACGGGACGAGTCGGCAGGGGAAGAAGGTCATCGTGCTGCTCGTGGTGTGCATCGCGATTGTGATCGCGGTTACGACGCGTTTGAACCGTGAGTCGGCAGCGCCGGATTCGGATTCGCCCGAACCGAATGTGTTGGGGCCCGCGGATCCGCCAGAACCGGAACATCCGACGGCGGATCAGGTGCCTGCCGCGGATGACAGCGCATCGGTGGTACATGCGCGTTCGCTCGATCTGTGAGTGCGTGTCGGGCCGGCAAACGTGTTGTGTAGTGAATCCGCTAACAGGTGATCGACGTAACTGAGGGCTCGATCGCACTTTGGGTCTGAGTGTTCGAACCAGGGTTAGTTCCTATGGAACCCATTCGAACAAAGAAGTTTTCAAGCGGCGAAGCGCTCGCATGGATCGCGGTGGGCGTCGCAGCGTTTGTCTCTGTCTACTTCAGCGGCTGTTCTTCGGAAGGAGACGCAGAGCCGGACGCAGTGCAGGCGCCGCCGGATGACTCCGAGAAGCCGCACGCTGCTACCGATGGTTGCGATGCGATCGAGCTCGCGCCACCGAAGCGTGGGGAGGGCATTCAGGTGTCGATCGATGTGCCGCTTGCTGCGGGCGAAGAGCGGCAGGTCTGTAAGCTGATTTTGGCGGATGAGAAGGTGAACTTGAACTGGGCGAAGGGATCTATTCGCGTGGATCTCATCACGGGTTGACCGCTCGCACGATGTACCGGGACGCGCTGCCGAGTGAGAACGTTCGGTGAGACTGTTGACGCCTCGCAGGTTGCGACTTGTGAGTCGCTTACTGCGGACTGGCAAGTGCTCGGGATTGTCGGTAGCGGACATCCGGTTGGTGGGAATCCCGCGACTGGACTGAATCCGAAGGGGACGTTGCCGGAGGACGTCGCGCTCAGAATCGACGCGGGGGAAGTTCTGGTCGTCAACCTCCACATGATCAACGTGACCGATGAGCCGATCCACGCTTGCTACAAGCAGAACCTTTACGGGATCCCGGATGCAGCGGTGAAGCGGGAAGGGAGTGCGAGTATCAGAACGAGGAAGACCGGAACGTTTCTCAGGGGGCAGCTGACCACCGATGAGATGTGCATGTTCCGCGCGACGTATTGGCCTCGGAGCGTGGAGATGGATTGGTGCATGGCCCCGGGGTCGAGTGATCTCTACTCGGCGTCGCGGTTGATCGCGGATGGGCGGATGGATGGGGCGGAGTTTCTTGCTTGCTGGAATGCCAGCCCGCAGAAGATCGCGGCGGGGTCGGAGGCGGAGCGGTTTGCGTCGCAGCGGTGTTTTACGGAGAGCTGCGCGGCGGTGGCCGGGCGGGTTATGAGTTTAGCGCCGGGGTTTTGGACCCGAATGGGGTTGGTTGTGAGTAGGGGGCGTGGGGGGGGGTTCGGTGGGGCCGGAGGCTTAATAAGGAGGGGGGTTCGGGACGGCGGGCCTGGGGGCGGGTTGGGGCGGTTCGGCCGCGGGGGCCTTAGCCGTACTGGCCTTTGGACCCCTGTTGAGTTTTCGCCGCCAACCGGGGATCGGCGGCTGATGCCGTTGTGGCTCCAACCGCTGCCGCGGGTACTCGGGTGGCGTGGTTGGGGCCTTTTCGTTCGGGACGCGGCTTGGTTGTTAGGGAGATTACAGATCGACTGTGTCTGGAAAAGGTTCGAAGTTGATACGTTACGCCTGCTGTTGGTCGTTGGGTTCGCGGTTTACTTGTCGCTGGTCGCCGGTTGCTTCGGGCTTCGCCCGCATGGGTGCTGCAGCCAAAAGCTGATCCATTTCAACGCTTTTGCGCATCGGCTCCTTGACAGGGACCGGTTCCCACGTATCTTTGCCGCCCCCAACCTCCCGTTGTTTAGTTTCACTCGGGGTTTTCGAGGTTTCTGGCCTGCATGCCGACGATTAATCAGCTCATCCGTAAAGGCCGACACGCCAAGGTCAAGAAGACCGACTCGCCGGCACTCCAAGATTGCCCGCAGAAGCGCGGCGTCTGCGTTCGCGTGTATACGACCACACCGAAGAAGCCGAACTCGGCGCTTCGCAAAGTCGCTCGCGTTCGTCTCAGCAACGGGATGGAAGTGACCACTTATATCCCCGGCGAAGGCCACAATCTGCAAGAGCACTCGGTCGTCCTCATCCGCGGTGGCCGCGTCAAGGATCTGCCGGGCGTTCGCTACCACGTCGTCCGCGGCACACTCGATGCGACCGGCGCAGTGGGTCCCAGCAACACGAATAAGGCCGAGCGCACGCAAGGTCGATCCAAGTACGGCGTGAAGCGCCCCAAGAAGTAATCAGGTAAGGACTCGCCATGGCACGCCGCCGCGACATACCGAAGCGCAAGATTCTTCCCGACGCGAAGTTCCGCGATCGTCTGGTTGCTAAGTTCACGAACATCCTGATGTACGACGGCAAGCGCTCGACCGCTGAGTCGATCGTGTACGGCGCGTTCGACGTCATTCAAGAGCGCTACAAGGCCGATCCGCTGGACACGTTCCGCAAAGCGCTCGACGCCGTGAAGCCCAAACTCGAAGTTAAGAGCCGCCGCGTTGGCGGTGCCACGTATCAGGTTCCTGTCGAAGTTCGTCCCGACCGCCGCACTGCCCTGGCAATGCGCTGGCTGACGAACTACTCGCGCGATCGCGGGGAAAAGACGATGATCGAACGTCTCGCCGCTGAGCTGATGGACGCCGCGCAAGGTCGCGGAGCCGCCGTCAAGAAGCGCGAAGACGTTCACCGCATGGCTGAGGCCAACCGAGCTTTCGCGCACTATCGCTGGTAACGCCAACTATCGAGAAGGTCCCTCCGCCTACTACGAGGCACGGAGGCGAAACCACTCGGCTAGGAGAGAATCGACACTTACATGTTGTCCAACACATAGACGAGACCCGCGCTCTTCCCGAAGTTTGGGAAACAAATCGCGGCAAAGCCTCTAGCAGGCTGCCGCAACGCGCTGTTCTCGAAGCCCTTTCCGAAACGCGGGCACGCTTGTCTCAAGCTGCTGCCCGCACACCGCGACCCGATGGAGGTCGGGTGGGCTTGGAAGGGGTTTTCTTGTGTTTGGCCTGTAGCGAACTTCGCTTCAGTTCGTACGTGTCTTCTCACGGAGAATCACCAGTGCCCCGCGATTACCCACTAGAGAGAACGCGCAACATCGGGATCATGGCCCACATCGATGCGGGCAAGACCACGACGACCGAACGCATTCTCTACTACACAGGCGTCAACTATAAGATCGGCGAAGTCCACGACGGCGCTGCAACCATGGACTACATGGAGCAGGAGCAAGAGCGCGGCATCACGATCACGAGCGCAGCGACGACCTGCACGTGGCAACCCCACGTCGGTCCGTACTCGAAGCACCCCTACCGCATCAACATCATCGACACGCCGGGCCACGTCGACTTCACGATCGAAGTCGAACGCTCCTTGCGGGTGCTCGACGGCGCCGTGTGCGTTTTCGACGGCGTCGCCGGCGTAGAGCCGCAGTCCGAAACTGTCTGGCGGCAGGCCGACAAGTACCATGTGCCGCGGATCTGCTTCATCAACAAGATGGACCGCGCAGGCGCGAACTTCACGCGCTCGGTCGACTCGATCAAAGAGCGCTTGGGCGTTCGCCCGATCTGCATCCAGATGCCACTCGGTCTCGAAGACCAGCACAAGGGCATCGTCGACATCATCAAGATGCAGGGCATCGTCTTCGAAGAAGAAGGCAAGGGCTCGAAGTACAGCTACGTGGAGATCCCAGCGGATCTCAAAGCCGAAGCGCAGGTGTATCGGGACGCTTTGCTCGAAGCCGTCGCCGAACAAGACGACACGCTGATGGAGCGCTACCTCGAAGGCGACACCAACTTCGATGAAGACACCATCATCACCGCACTTCGCCGCGCGGCGCTGACTTTCAAGTTGGTGCTCGTGACGTGCGGCGCCGCGTTCAAGAACAAGGGCGTTCAGCAGTTGCTCGACGCCGTGATCAACTACTTGCCCTCACCGATGGATATCCCGCCGGTCGACGGCGAGAACCCCGACACGAAGCTGCAAGAGACGCGCGAAGCTTCGGACTCGGCGCCGTTCTCCGCGCTCGCGTTCAAGATCTTGAACGACCCGTTCGTCGGTCAGCTGACGTTTTTACGCGTGTACTCGGGCCAGGTCTCGACCGGCACCGCCGTGATGAATACGACCAAGCGCCGGCGCGAGCGCATCGGTCGCTTGTTGATGATGCACGCGAACAAGCGCGAGGACATCAAAGACATCCAGGCCGGCAACATCTGCGCGGCGCTCGGTCTCAAGACCGCGACGACCGGCGACACGCTGTGCGACGAAGCGCATCCGATCATCCTCGAGCGGATGGAGTTCCCGGAACCGGTGATCTCAGTCGCCGTCGAACCGAAGACGAAGGCGGAACAGCAGAAGCTCGGCGAGACGCTTCAAAAGCTCGCGCTCGAGGACCCGTCTTTCCGCGCGCACACCGACGAAGAGACCGGCCAAACCATCATCAGTGGCATGGGCGAGCTGCACCTCGAGATCCTCGTCGACCGGATGCGGCGCGAGTACAAAGTGGAGTGCAACGTCGGTAAGCCCGAGGTCGCCTACCGCGAAGCGATCACGAAGACGGTCAAGCAAGAGGGCAAGTACATCAAGCAGTCGGGCGGGCACGGCATGTACGGGCACGTCTGGCTGGAGATCGGGCCCAGTGCGCCGGGCTCCGGCTACATCTTCGAGAACGACACCGTCGGTGGCGTAATCCCGAAGGAATTCATCTCGTCGATCGAAAAGGGCGTGCGTGAAGCGCTCTCCCGCGGCGTGCTCGCCGGCTATCCGGTGATCGACGTCAAAGCCTCCTTGTTCGACGGCAGCTACCACGACGTCGACTCTTCAGGCCCCGCATTCGAGGTCGCGGCCTCGATGGCTTTCCAGGAAGCCGCAGTAAAAGCAGGGATTCAGCTGCTCGAACCGGTCATGGCAGTTGAAGTCGTCGTGCCAGAGGACTACATGGGCGACGTGATCGGCGACTTGAACAGTCGCCGTGGGCGTATCACCGGCATGAACCCGCGCGGCAACGTGCAGGTCGTGACGGCGGAAGTGCCGCTCGCCACGATGTTCGGCTACTCGACTGACCTACGCAGTAAGACCCAAGGTCGCGCGACTTACACGATGCAGTTCCACCGCTACGAACCCGTGCCCAACCACATTGCCGATCAAATCATCGCCAAGGTGAAGGGCAACTAACTGAGAAACCCACCGAATCGCTTTAAGACGCTCGGTGGGTGAGCGCTCAAGCCGCGCGAACGTAAAAGATTAAAAGGACTAAGGGAGAGACTCATGGGTAAGGAAAAGTTCGTAAGATCCAAGCCGCACGTGAACATCGGCACGATCGGCCACATCGACCACGGCAAGACGACGCTGACGGCTGCAATCACGAAGGTGATGGCGGACACGTACGGTGGCGCGGCCGTCTCCTATGCCGACATCGCCAAGGGCGGCACGGTGCGTGATGCGAGCAAGATCGTGACGATCGCGGTCAGCCACGTGGAGTACGAGACGAAGACGCGTCACTACGCGCACGTCGACTGCCCGGGGCACGCCGACTACATCAAGAACATGATCACGGGCGCGGCGCAGATGGACGGCGCGATCCTCGTGGTGAGCGCGCTCGACGGCCCGATGCCGCAGACGAAGGAACACGTGCTCCTCGCCGGTCAGGTCGGCGTGCCGAAGATCGTGTGCGCCTTGAACAAGACCGACGCGGTCGAAGATCCCGACCTTCTCGACTTGGTCGAGATGGAAGTGCGCGAGCTCCTCACCAAGTACAACTTCGGTGGGGACGACGCGAAGGTTGAGCGCGTGAGTGCGCTCAAGGCGCTCCAGGGTGACCCGCAGTGGGTCAAGTCGATCCAGACCCTGATGGACGCGGTCGACGAAGCGATTCCGCTGCCGGTGCGCGATGTCGACAAGCCGTTCTTGATGGCCGTCGAAGACGTGTTCTCGATCAAGGGCCGCGGCACCGTGGTCACCGGTCGGATCGAGCGCGGCAAAGTCCACGTGAACGACGAGATCGAGATCTTGGGTTTCCGGGATCCGAAGAAGAGCGTCGTGACGGGCGTCGAGATGTTCCGCAAGTTGCTCGACGAGGGCCAGGCTGGCGACAACGTCGGCTGTCTCTTGCGCGGCATTGAAAAAGACGACGTCGAGCGCGGGCAGGTTCTCTGCAAGCCCGGTTCGATGAAGACGCACAAGAAGTTCGAGGGCGAGGTCTACGTTCTCAAGCAGGCAGAAGGCGGCCGTCACAAGCCGTTCTTCACGAACTACCGCCCGCAGTTCTACATGCGCACGACGGACGTGACCGGGACGATCCAGCTTCCCGAAGAAGTGAAGATGGTCATGCCGGGCGACAACGTGAAGATCGTTGTCGAGCTCATCACGCCAGTCGCGCTCGAAGCGCAGCAGCGCTTCGCAATCCGTGAAGGCGGCAAGACCGTCGGCGCGGGCGTCGTTACGAAGATCATCGAGTGATCCTATGCAAACCACGAAGATCCGCATTCGCCTGAAGGCTTACGACCACCGATTGCTCGACCAATCGACGAGTGAAATCGTCGATACGGCGAAGCGGACCGGCGCGCGGGTAGCGGGGCCAATCCCGCTTCCCACGCGCATCAACAAGTACACGGTGCTGCGCGGACCGCACGTCGACAAGAAGTCGCGCGAGCAGTTCGAAATCCGCACGCACAAACGCCTGCTCGACATCCTCGAGCCCACGCAGCAGACCCTCGACGCCCTGATGAAGCTCGACCTTTCGGCGGGCGTGGACGTCGAGATCAAGAGCTAATGACACCCGCCAAACCGCCTGCGGCGTTTGGCGTAGGTCGCGCCTTTCCCTGCGGCATCCAAAGCCGGCAACAGTAGAGCAACTCAGATGGCCAAAGTCTCCGTCTACAACTTGCAGAAAACCCAGGTGGGAGAGCTCGAGCTCTCGGACGCCGTATTCGGCGCCGAGGTGAACGAAGCGCTGATGTACGACGTGCTCAAGGCACAACTCGCGAGCCGTCGTTCAGGCAACGCGAAGACGAAGCTTCGTCCAGAAGTCTCGGGTTCGACGCGCAAGCTGTATCGCCAGAAGGGCACCGGCGCTGCGCGTCACGGCGGTATCCGCGCGTCTCAGTACGTCGGTGGTGGTAAGGCGCACGGTCCCCGTCCGCACGACTACGACTACCGTCCGCCGCGCAAGATGCGCGCGGGCGCGCTCGCGAGCGCGCTGTCGCTGCGTCTGAAAGAGGGCGCCCTCTTCATCGTCGACGGCTTCGCGCTGGACGACGTGAAGACGAAGCAACTCGCTTCGATCTTGAAGGCGTTCGATGCGGGCAGCTCGCTCATCGTCGACGCGAAGGCGAACGACAAGCTGCGCTTGTCGGCGCGCAACCTCGAGAAGAGTCAGTTCCTGCCGCCTGAAGGCGTGAACTTGTACGACATCCTTCGGCACGAGCACCTGATCCTGACGAAGGACGCCGTGACCGAGCTCCAGAAACGGTTGGAGAGCTGATCATGCGTCCCGAAGAGATCATCAAGCGTCCGCTGATTCTCACTGAGAAGGGCAATAGCCTGCGTGAGACTTTCAATCAGTACTTGTTCGAGGTCGCTCGCGGCGCGAACAAGCACGAGATCCGCGGTGCGATCGAGAAGCTGTGGAAAGTCAGCGTTCTCAAGGTGCACACGCTGAACGTGCGTGGCCGCATGCGTCGCATGGGCCGCGGACACGCAAAGACCCAGAACTGGAAGAAGGCGATCGTCTCGCTCAAAGCGGGCGACAGCATCGACTTCTTCGAAGGTAGCTGATCATGCCGATCAAACGTTTCAAACCTACCTCGCCCTCGCGTCGCTACTACGAGACGCTCGTCGGCGATCTGACCAAGGGCTACAAGGTCGAGCGCAAGTTGCTCGACGTGCAGAAGTCCACCGGCGGTCGTAACCACTGGGGTCGCATCACCTCGCGGTTTCGCGGCGGCGGCCACAAGCAGCGTTACCGCTTGGTCGATTGGAAGCGGAGCAAGGTCGGCGTGCCGGCGAAGGTGGCTTCGATCCAATACGATCCGAACCGCACCGCGCGCATCGCGCTTCTGCACTACGCAGACGGCGAGAAGTTCTACATCCTCGCGCCGGACGGCGTGAAGGTTGGCGATCAGGTGTTGTCGTCGCGCAATGCCGACATCAAGCCTGGTAACTCGTTGCCGCTCCGGTTCATCCCGGCCGGCACGATGATTCACGCGGTCGAGATCAAGATCGGCAAAGGCGCACAGCTCGTGCGTTCGGCCGGTACCGCAGCCCAGCTGATGGCGAAGGAAGGCGACTACGCCCACATCCGTTTGCCGTCGACCGAGGTTCGCCTCGTGCACCTGAACTGCCGCGCGACGGTGGGTCAGGTCAGCAACCAGCTGCACGCGCGCGTTTCGCTCGGCAAAGCCGGTCGTTCGCGGTGGCTCGGTCGTCGTCCGCACAACCGCGGCGTCAGCATGAACCCGGTCGATCACCCCATGGGTGGTGGCGAGGGTCGTACGTCCGGTGGCCGGCACCCGTGCTCGCCTTGGGGGCAGCTCGCCAAGGGCAAGAAGACGCGCGTCAACAAACGCACCAACAAGTTCATCATCAAGGCGCGCAGCGCCAAGTAAACGAGATAAGACATGGCGCGTTCTATAAAAAAGGGTCCGTTCGTCGACGATCATCTCCAGAAGAAGGTGACCGCCGCGATCGCGAGCAACGATCGCAAGCTGATCAAGACTTGGTCGCGCCGTTCGACGGTTACGCCCGAGTTCGTCGGTTTGTCGCTCGCTGTGCACAACGGCCACAAGTTCGTGACCGTGTTCGTCACCGAGAACATGGTGGGACACAAGCTCGGCGAGTTCGCGCCGACGCGGACGTTCCAAGGCCACTCCGGCGACAAGAAGACTTCGGGCCCGAGCGGCGCACCGCCCAAGCCCTCCCAGAAACCCCCCGGTAAGCGCTGATCCCTAGCAACGTACCCACCGAACCGCTTGCGGGGTTCGGTGTGAGACTTGAGACGCGACATCGCGTGTGCTACACACCGCGCCCCCTTTGGGCGGGCAAGAAGACAACGGTTTGATCATGGAAGCTAAAGCCAGCCTCAGATTCGCTCGGATTTCGATCCGCAAAGCGCGCATGGTGCTCAAGATGGTGCGCGGCAAGAACGTCGCGAACGCCATCAACGAGCTCAAGTTCTTGCATAAGGCGGCAGCTCCGTTGGTCGCTAAGCTGCTCGACAGCGCGATTGCAAACGCGCAGCAGAAGAACGCCGAAGTCGATCTCGACAACCTCTACATCAAACTCGCATTTGCGGATAAGGCGCCGGATCGTTTCATGCGCCGCTTCCGGCCACGTGCACAGGGTCGCGCCACCCGGATCGTAAAGGGCGTGAGTCACCTGCACCTGGTGCTCGACGAAAGGACGGAAGCGTAGATGGGACAGAAGACACATCCATACGGCTTCAGACTGAAGATCATTCGGGGCTGGAGCTCCAAGTGGTACGAGGACAAGCACTACGCCAAGTGGCTGCACGAAGACCTCAAGCTGCGTAAGGCGATCCGCTCGAAGTTCGCGAACGCCGGCATCGCATCGATTCAGATCGAGCGCGCCGCGAACAAGGCGAAGGTCGTCATCGCGACGTCGCGCCCCGGCATCATCATCGGCCGTCGCGGTGCAGGCGTGGAGCAGCTCAAAGCCGAGCTCGCCAGCCTGACCGACAACGAGCTCTTCATCGACATCCAGGAAGTTCGCAAGGCCGAGACGAACGCTCAGCTGGTCGCGGAGAACATCGCGACGCAGCTCGAACGCCGCGTCGCATTCCGCCGCGCGATGAAGAAGGCCGTCACGATCGCGATGAAATTCGGCGCGAAGGGCATCCGTGTCCACGCCGGCGGTCGCCTCGGCGGTGCGGAAATCGCGCGCGAGGAAATGTATCGCGAAGGCCGAGTGCCGCTGCACACGTTGCGTGCGGACATCGAATACGGCACCGCGATCGCCCGCACCACTGCCGGCTCGATCGGCATCAAGTGCTGGATCTTCAAGGGTGAGATCATGCCGCAACGTCGTCGCGGCCCTGCCGGCGCCGCTGCCGATCGCGCCAACGCTCCACGCTGATAATTGCTGAAACTGGCGAAACTACTGACGCGCTCGTCGCTCTAGATCTCGAGAAAGTCCCATGCTTCAACCCAAACGAACCAAGTACCGCAAGCAGCAGAAAGGCAAACGCCGCGGGCTAGCCTATCGGGGCAGCGACGTGTCGTTCGGCGACTACGCCCTGCAAGCGATCGATCGCGGCTACTTGACCTCGCGTCAGATCGAAGCCGGTCGTATGGCGATTCAGCGCGAGACCAAGCGTCTCGGCAAGCTGTTCATCCGGGTGTTCCCGGATAAGCCGCTGACTCGCAAGCCGCTCGAAACTCGGATGGGCACCGGCAAGGGTGCGGTCGAAGAGTACGTCGCGGTGGTGTTGCCGGGTCGCGTGCTCTTCGAGCTCGAGGGCGTGACGAAGGAATTGGCGTTCAAGGCTTTCCAGCTCGCGAGCAACAAGTTGCCGCTGACCTGCAAGATCTTGTCGCGGAGTGAACAGCTATGAAAACCGCCGAACTCCATGAGCGTTCGCTGGGTGACTTGGCTCAGCTCGAGGACGAGCTCAACCGTGATCTGTGGAAGGCGCGGTTCTCGAACTTCACCAATCAACTGGATGACACGGCCAAGCTGCGCCGCCTCCGTCGTGAGATCGCGCGCGTGAAGACCGTCCGTACCCAGAAGTCGAATCAGGAAGCGAAGAGCTGATCATGGCCGAGACCACACCAGAGCAAACTGCAGAGCACGCGCATGAACGCGGCAGCCGCCGCCGGCTGCAGGGTCGCATCGTGAACGACACGCACGCAGCGGGTCGCGCGAAGAAGACCGTCACGGTCGAGGTTCAGCGTCGCTACCGTGACCCCGTCTACGGCAAGTACGTGAAGGCCCGCAAGAAGTACCACGCACACGACGAAAAAGAGACCTACCGCACGAACGACGTCGTGGAGATCGAAGAGAGCCGTCCGCTCTCGGCCACCAAGCGCTGGGTCGTGATTCGGCTCGTTACGCGCCCGGAAGAGGTGTAGCCGTGATCCAGCAAGAAAGCGTTTTAGACGTAGCCGATAACAGTGGTGCCAAGCGCGTGATGTGTATTCGCGTCTTGGGCGGCACGCGCCGGCGTTATGCCGCGCTCGGCGACGTCATCGTGGTGTCGATCAAGGAAGCCTTGCCGAACGCGAAGGTGAAGAAGGGCGACGTCGCGAAGGCGGTCGTCGTTCGCACCAAGCGCGAATATCAGCGGGCCGATGGGTCGTACATCAAGTTCGACACGAACAGCGCGGTGTTGATCAATGATCAGCGCGAGCCGATCGGTACGCGCATCTTCGGGCCCGTCGCGCGCGAGCTGCGCGGCAAGCGCTTCATGAAGATCATTTCGCTCGCGCCCGAGGTGGTGTGATGGGAAGCCGGATCAAAAAAGACGACCAGGTCATCGTGATCTCGGGTCGCGACAAGGGCACGAAGGGTCGTGTCCTCAAGGTTCTTCGCGAAGCAGGCAAAGTGATCGTCGAGGGCGTCGGTCGGGTGAAGAAGCACCAGAAGCCGACTCAGCAGAACCCTCAGGGCGGAATCATCGAGAAGGACCTTCCGATCCACGCATCGAAGGTCATGCTGCTCGACACGAAGCTCGACAAGCCGACGCGCGTGCGTGCTGGCAAAGACTCCGACGGGAACAAAGTGCGTGTAACGGTTAAGTCCGGGACCACGCTCGATAGCTGAGAACAGCTGAGGATCTGAGAATGGCCGAATACATCCCACGCTTGCAACAGAAGTATCAGCAGACGGTGGTCCCGCAGTTGATGAAGGAGTTCAAGCTCCAGAATCAGCTCGAGGCGCCCCGCTTGCTCAAGGTCTCCGTGAACATGGGTCTCGGAATCGCGACCCAGAACCCGAAGATCATCGAGTCCGCCGCGGTCGAGCTCGCTACGATCGTCGGACAGAAGCCGGTCGTGACGAAAGCGAAGAAGTCGATCGCCACGTTCAAGCTTCGTCAGGGCTCGCCGATCGGCGTAGCTGTGACGCTGCGCAAAGATCGCATGTGGGAGTTCGTCGATCGCTTGTTCACGCTCGCGCTCCCGCGCGTCCGTGACTTCCGCGGTCTGCCGACCAAGTCGTTCGACGGTCGCGGCAACTACACGATGGGCATCCGCGAGCAGATCATCTTCTCGGAGATCGACTACGAGAAGATCGACAAGATCAAAGGCATGAGCATCACGTTCACCACCACTGCCGGCACTGACGAGCGCGGCCGCGCTTTGCTCACCGCGCTCGGCCTCCCTTTTAGGAAGTAACCCCGAACAGTCTCCGACTTTCGGGGCCAGGAAATAAGGATCACCATGGCACGTGCTCAAGCTTTCGCGAAGATGGAGAAGAAGCCGAAGTTCGCGGTGCGTTACAAGAACCGCTGCCGCAGCTGCGGTCGTTCGCGCTCGTTCTATCGCAAGTTCCAACTGTGCCGCATCTGCCTGCGGATGTTGTCGCTCGCGGGCGAAGTGCCCGGCGTGACGAAGTCGAGCTGGTAGAGGGAGCCTCAGATGAATACCGATCCCGTCGCAGACATGCTCGCGCGCATTCGTAACGCGCTCCTCGCCCACCACGAAAACGTGGAGATCCCGCACTCGAAACTGAAGACCAAGATCGCGGAGATCCTCAAGCAAGAGGGTTACATCAGCGATTTCACGGTGCAGGAAGAGCGCCCCGCGCAGCTTCGCGTGCAACTCAAGTACGGTGAAGGCCGTCGCCCGGCGATCATCGGGCTGCGCCGCACCAGCCGCCCAGGCCGGCGCGTGTACGTTCGTCATACCAACATTCCGGCCGTGCTCAACGGCATGGGTATCTCGATCATCTCGACCTCACACGGGGTCGTGACCGATCGCGATGCGCGCAAGCAGAGCATCGGCGGCGAAATCTTGTGTGAGGTTTGGTGATGACTGCCCAACCACAATCAGAAGCCACTGCGGTTACGCAGTCGCGCGTCGGAAAGAAGCCGATTCCGCTTCCGAAGGGCGTCGACTTCAAGCTCAATGGTCGCCACGTGACCGTGAAGGGCGGCAAGGGCGAGCTCTCGCGTGAATTGCCGGAAGGCATCAAGGTCGTGGTCGAAGACGGCGAGATCGTCGTTGAACCAGCGGCTGGCGCAGGCAAGCGCGGTCGTCAGTTTCAAGGGCTCACGCGCGCGCTCATCGCGAGCATGGTGAAGGGCGTCGCGGAAGGTTACGCGACCTCGCTCGACCTCGTCGGCGTCGGTTACCGCGCCGAGGTGAAGGGCCAAGACGTCACGCTCGCACTCGGGCTCTCGCATCAGGTGAAGTACAAGATGCACCCGAGCGTTGCGGCTCGCGTCGAGACGATCGACGAAGGCGGCGTGAAGCGCCCGCGTCTGCACCTGACGTCACACGACAAAGAAGCGCTCGGCCAAACGGCTGCGCGTATTCGTTCGTTCCGCAAACCCGAGCCGTACAAGGGCAAGGGCGTCCGTTACACCGGCGAGAAGCTACGCGAGAAGGCCGGTAAGGCCGGCGGCAAGAAGTGAGGCAAGGCGATGGCAATTAAACTCGTAGGACGGGCACGGCGGAAGTTGCGCGTTCGTAAGAAGATCTCGGGAACGGGTGAGCGTCCGCGTCTCACGGTGTTCCGCAGCAACAAGCAGATCTACGCAGCCGTCGTCGATGACGTGTCGGGCAATACGCTCGTCACCGTCGGTTCGAAGAAGCTCGGGCCGGAAGGCAACAAGAGCGCTCGAGCCGGAGCTGTCGGCGAAGCGATCGCGCAGGCTTGCATCGGCAAGGGCATCAAATCGGTCGTCTTCGACCGTAACGGTTACATTTATCACGGCCGCGTGAAGGCGCTCGCCGATGGGGCCCGCAAAGGCGGACTCGAGTTCTGAAGGAGCGGCTATGGCGGCGAATGAACCACAGACTGGGTCCGAAGAGTTTACCGACCGCGTCATCCACATCAACCGCGTGGCGAAGGTCGTCAAAGGCGGCCGGCGCTTCAGCTTCAGCGCGTTGATCGTGGTGGGCGATGGTCACGGCCAAGTAGGCATCGGCCTCGGCAAAGCGAACGAAGTGCCCGAAGCAATTCGCAAGGGCACGGAGCGCGCGCGCAAGAACATGTTCAAGATCGCGCTCGACGGGCGGACCATTCCGCACGTGGTGCAGGGTCATGACGGTTCGGGCAAAGTGTTGCTTCGTCCGGCGAGCCCTGGAACGGGCGTCATCGCGGGCGGTGCAGTGCGTGCGGTGGTCGAAGCCGCCGGCGTGCACGACATCCTGTCGAAGTGCATCGGTAGCAGCAACAAGCTCAACGTCGTGAACGCGACGATCAAAGCGCTCAAGCAACTCGAGTCGCTCAGCGACGTCGCGGGGCGCCGTACGAAATCGAACGAGGAAGTTCGCCCTGCGGTGCAGACCACAGCGCGCGCCTAATGCGAGTCCTGGCCGAACGGTCAGGTAGGCCTCGACGTAGGCGGAGAAAGACACCATGAAGCCCAAGCTCAAAGTCGTGCAACTGCGCAGCGGGATCGGTCGGACCGACCACCAGAACAAGGTTCTCAAGGGCCTGGGGCTCCGCGGTCCGAACACGGAAGTGGTCGTGGACAACACGCCCGCGTTCCGCGGCATGGTCAAAAAGATCCTGCACCTGGTCACTGTCGAGGAAGCCGATGCCTGATTCCGATAAGACTCCGATTCTCTCGCGCCTGCGCGCGCCCAAAGGCTCCGTCCAGGGAAAGCACCGCGTCGGTCGCGGCCCGGGTTCGGGCTGGGGCACGACGGCGGGACGCGGCCAAAAGGGCCAGTACGCACGTAATACGGTGCGGCCTGGTTTCGAAGGCGGTCAGACGCCGTTGTTTCGTCGGTTGCCGAAGATCGGGTTCAAGAACCCGTTCAGCACGCAGGTCGCGACGGTGAACATCGAACGCTTGCAGAAGTTCGAAGCGGGTAGCGTCGTCGACTTGGCAGCGCTCGAGGCGGAAGGCCTCATCCGCGGCAGCTACGACTCGGTCAAGATCCTCGGCACGGGCAAGCTCGATCGCGCGCTCACCGTGAAGGCGCACGCGTTCAGCGCGAAGGCCAAGGAGCTGATCGAAGGCGCGGGCGGCACGGCGGAGTTGATCCCCGGCCCGAAGAAGCAGCCCGCGAAACACGCGAAGCCCGCAGCAGAGAGCAAGGCCTGAGCGCACACGCATGAGCGCCTTCGCAAACATGTTCAAGATTCCCGAGCTGCGTAAGCGGCTCCTGTTCACGCTCACGATGTTGTTCGTGTACCGCGTTGGAATCTTCATCACGACGCCGGGCGTCGACCGCAACGTCATGCGTAACATCATGGCGTCGCAGTCCGGCACGTTCCTGGGCATGTTCAACTTGTTCTCGGGCGGTGCGCTCGAGCAGCTGTCGATCTTCGCGCTCGGCATCATGCCGTACGTCTCGGCAAGCATTATTTTGACGTTGCTGAGTGCGGTCGTGCCGACGCTCGAAGAGCTGCGGCAAGAGGGCGAGTCCGGTCAGCGCAAGCTGAACCAGTACACGCGCTACGGAACGATCGTGTTGTCCGCGGTTCAGAGCACGGGTATCGCGCTCTTTCTCGAGGGCTTGAACAACTCGCAAGGTCAGTTCGGTGATGTGGTGGCGAACCCTGGTTGGGGTTTTCGCGTCATCACCTGCATCTCGCTCACGACCGGTACTGCGTTCATCATGTGGGTCGGTGAGCAGATCACCGAACGTGGCCTGGGCAACGGCATCTCGCTGATCATCTTCGCCGGTATCGTGGCGGACTTGCCGGATGCGTTGTTCCACACCGGCTCGCAGGTGAAGATCGGGCAGATTCAACCGATCTCCCTGCTCATCGTGCTCGCGATCATGTTTGCGATCGTCGCGATCATCGTGTTCTTCGAGCGCGCGCAGCGCCGGATTCCGATCCAGTACGCAAAGCGGATGGTCGGCCGGAAGATGTACGGCGGCCAGGCGTCGCACTTGCCGCTCAAGGTGAACGCGGCTGGCGTCATTCCGCCGATCTTCGCGTCGTCGTTGTTGATGTTCCCGAACACGCTCGCGAACTTCAACGTGCCCGGCATGCAGAAGCTGCAGCAGATCATCCAGCCGGGTGATTGGCGCTACACGGTCGTGTACGTCAGCCTGATCGTGTTCTTCGCGTTCTTCTACACGGCGATTCAGTTCCAGCCGGTGCAGGTCGCGGACAACCTCAAGAAGCAAAACGCGTTCATCCCAGGCATTCGTCCGGGCAAGGCCACGGCCGACTTCATCGACAACGTCATGACCCGCATCACGTTCTGCGGCGCGCTCTACATGGCGCTCGTCTGCGTGATCCCCGACTTCTTACACCGGCAGTTCAAGGTGCCCTTCTACTTCGGTGGTACGTCGGTCATGATCGTGGTCGGTGTGGCGCTCGATTTGGTTCAGCAAATCGAGAGTCACCTCATCACGCGGCACTACGAGGGGCTCACGGGTCCTGGTGGTCCGCGTATTCGGGGAAGGCGGGGCTAAATGGACATCATTCTCTTTGGGCCACCCGGAGCGGGGAAGGGTACCCAGGCCAAGCGCCTGACCGAGTCGATGAAGATCCCGCAGATCTCCACCGGCGACATGATGCGGGCCGAGCGCTCGCAGGGCACCGAGCTCGGCAAGAAGTTCGACCACTACATGAGCCAGGGGCTCTTGGTCCCGGACGCGCTGGTGCTCGAGCTGTTCGAGAAGCGGCTTCGCCAGCCGGACGCGCGTAACGGCGCGATTTTAGACGGTTATCCCCGGACGGTCGCCCAGGCCAAGGCGCTCGACACCTTGCTCGAGCTCATGGGCCGCCGGATCGACTCGGTCGTGTCCATCGAGGTCTCGCTGGCCGAGATGATCGACCGTGTAGTCCTTCGCCGAACTTGCGAAGGCTGTGGACAAATCTACCATCTGCGTTACAATCCGCCGCCCTCCCCAGACGCGTGCGGAAAATGCGGCGGGAAACTGGTTCAGCGCGCGGATGACACCGAAGAGGTGGTTCGCACTCGCTACCAGGAATACCTCGAAAAAACCGCACCGATCCTGGAGCACTACAAGACTAAGGGCGTTGTGAAGACGGTGGACGGTCTCGGTCCACTCGAAGAGGTCGAAACGAGAATCAAAGCCTCGATCGTCCCGCCCCCGCCGGACTCGAATTGAGAGTGACCGGCGCGCAGGTAATTGAAGGAACCGTAGAAGAAGTACTGCCGCAAGGCTTGTATCGAGTGAAGACGAAAGAGGGCGTGACACTGAAGGTGTCGCTCAGCGGTGTTGCGAAGCAGACCCTCGTACGAGTGATCCCCGGGGATCGGATTCTGGTGGAAGTTTCGCCCTTGGACCCCAGTCGGGGCAGAATCAAAGACCGCCTGCAGTAACAGCTAACCGAACACGAACGAGATTGCGATGAAGGTTCGACCGAGCGTCAAGAAGATTTGTGACAAGTGCAAGATCGTGCGCCGCCGTGGCGTGGTCCGAGTCTTGTGTGAGAACCCACGCCACAAACAGCGGCAGGGTTAAAGAGGTTAAGTCATGGCACGCATCGCAGGCGTAGACCTTCCTGGTCGCAAACACATCGTGATTTCGCTCCGCTACTTGTTCGGGATCGGGCCGAAGCTCGCTTCGGACATCTGCAAAGCTGCAGAGATCCCGACGAACAAGGTGACGGACAGCTTGGATGAAAACGAGCTGCGTCGCATCCGCGAGATCATCGACGCGAACCACAAGGTCGAAGGCGATCTGCGGCGCGAGATTCAGATGAACATCAAGCGTCTGATGGACCTCGGCTGCTATCGCGGCTTGCGTCATCGTCGCGGTCTGCCGGTGCGCGGCCAGCGCACGCACACGAACGCCCGCACACGCAAAGGCCCCCGTAAGGGCGTCCTCTCGCGCAAGAAGTGAAGTGAGAGGTTAAGGAAACGCCATGGCCAAGTCCGAGAATCCAGGATCTCCGTCGCAATCGCCCAAGGGCAAAGGCGGCAAGAAGAAGGTCAAGAAGAACGTCGCCACGGGCATCGTCCACGTGCAGTCGACGTTCAACAACACCATCGTCACGATCACCGACGTGCAAGGCAACGTCGTTGCGTGGTCGAGCGCTGGTACGCGCGGCTTCAAGGGCTCGCGCAAGAGCACGCCGTTTGCCGCTCAGATCGCGGCCGAAGACGCAGCCCGTAAGGCTGCCGATCACGGCATGAAGACCGTCGCGATTTTCGTGAAGGGTCCGGGCGCAGGTCGCGAGTCGGCACTGCGCGCGTTTCAGTCGGTGGGTATGCGCGTCACCTTGATTCGTGACGTCACGCCGATTCCGCACAACGGTTGCCGGCCGCCCAAGCGTCGCCGCGTCTGAACCAATGACCTACCCCCCAAAACCGCCTGCGGCGTTTTGGTGAGTTTTTTGAGTACCTGACCGTTAGAAGAGAGAGTCGCTCGTTATGGCACGTTACATCGGTCCTGCTTGCAAGCTGTGCAGGCGTGAAAACATGAAGCTCTTCTTGAAGGGCGACCGCTGCTACACGGACAAGTGCGCGTTCGATCGCCGTCCGTATCCGCCGGGCGTGCACGGTCAGCGCCGTAACAAGCCGACTGAGTACGGCGTGCGTATGCGCGAGAAGCAGAAGGTGCGTCGCATCTACGGCTTGCTCGAGCGTCAGTTCCGCCGCAACTTTGCGGACGCCGATCGCAAGAAGGGCGTGACGGGCGAAAACCTGATCACCGGGCTCGAGCGTCGGTTGGACAGCGCGGTATTCCGCATGGGTTACGCGGCGACGCGTACCGACGCGCGGCAGCTCGTTCGCCACAAGCACATCCAGGTGAACGGCAAGGGCGTCAACGTGCCGTCGTACCAGCTCAAGCCGGGCGACAAGATCACGTTGCGCGACGCGAGCAAGGGTTTGTCGCGCGTGCAGGTCGCGCTCGAGACGGCCGGCCGTCGCGAGAAGCCCGAGTGGCTCGACTTCGATAAGAATTCGCTTACCGGCGTGGTTCGGGCTTTGCCGAACCGTGAAGCCGTTACACTTCCAATCACCGAACAGCTGATCGTCGAGTTCTACTCGCGCTGAGGTAGTGACAGACCCGCCGAGTCGCCTGGCGGCGTTCGGGGGGTAACATCCGCCGAATCGCCTGGCGGCGTTCGGTGAAGGCTTACTGGCCAGCCCGGAGGAGAGAGCATGTCCACGGTTACGCAGCAGATTTCTCGGAACTGGAAAGACCTCATCAAGCCCAAGTCCATCTCGGTGGACACCGGGTCGGCGGGCGAGCGCTACGCGAAGTTCGTGTGCGAGCCGCTCGAGCGCGGTTTCGGGCTCACGCTGGGCAATGCCTTGCGGCGCGTGCTGTTGTCGTCACTCCAGGGCTCCGCAATCACGGCAGTCCGCATCGATGGCGCGCTGCACGAGTTCACGTCGGTGCCCGACGTCACGGAAGACGTGACCGACATCGTGCTGAACCTGAAGCAGGTCGTCGTGCGCAACTACGGTCCCTCGGGCGTCACGCTGCGCCTCGAGAAGGACGGCCCGGCCGAGGTGAAGGCCGGTGACATTCAGACCACCGACGCGATCGAGGTTCTGAACAGAGACCTCGTGATCTGCAGCGTCGCGAAGGGCGGCCGGTTCTCGGCGGAGCTCACGATCGGTCAGGGTCACGGCTACGTGCCGGCCGAGCGCAACAAAGAACCCACGATGCCGATCGGGACGATCCCCATCGACGCGTTGTTTTCGCCGCTGCGCAAGGTGAACTACACGGTCACGAACGCTCGTGTTGGTCAGCAGACTGACTACGACAAGCTCACGCTCGAGGTCTGGACGAACGGCGCAGTGACGCCGGCGGATGCTGTCGCCTACGCGGCGAAGATCCTGAAGGACCAGCTCACCATCTTCATCAACTTCGAAGAGGAGAGCGAGGCGCTGGCGAAAGATGACCGCCAGGAAGAGCCGCTCAACGAGAACTTGTTCCGTACGGTCGAGGAGCTCGAGCTGTCGGTGCGGTCCGCGAACTGCTTGCAGAACGCGAACATTCACCTGATTGGCGAGCTCGTGCAGCGCAGTGAAGCCGAGATGCTGAAGACGAAGAACTTCGGCCGCAAGTCGCTCAAGGAGATCAAAGAGATCTTGGCTGAGATGGGCTTGTCGCTCGGGATGCGGATCGACAACTGGCCGCAAATGCTCGAGCGCTGGAAGTCTCAGCAAAACGCGAATTGACGAGATAGGCATCGCCGCGGCGCTGGTGAACACACAGTCCACCAAGCTACCTTCGGCGTTTGGTGTGTTTAGAGGTTTCTCATGAGGCACGGAAGATCAGGTCGTAAGTTCGGACGTAACACCCCGCATCGTCGGGCGATGTTCCGGAACCTCGCGGGCAATCTCGTCTTGCACGAGCGCATCGAGACCACCGATGCGAAGGCGAAGGAGCTGCGCCGTGTTGCAGAGCGTTTGATAACGCGTGCATTGCGGCTCGGCGACGACCTCACGGTCGACCTCGCGAAGCTGAAGGAAGCCGATCGCGGTCGGGTTCTCGCGCGTCGTTTGCACGCCCAGCGTGGCGTCGCCAGCTTCTTGCCGAAGCACTTGGCGAAGACGTTGAAAGACGGAACGACTGAGGATGTCGATCTCGTCTACAAGCTCTTCAACGAGATCGCACCGCGTTACGTCCAGCGCGTGAAGGACGGCAAGGGCGGCGGCTACACGAGAATCGTCAAGAAGGGGAATCGTCGCGGTGACAACGCGCCGATCTCGATCATCGAGCTGCTTGACTGAGTGAGTCGCGCTGAGCGGCGCGGCGAAGAGTGAATCGCGGGTTAGGCCAAAGCCGACCCGCGATTTGCATTTAAGCGGTCGTTCGGGCGGTTGAACTCGGGTCCGTGAAGTAAGGCTCCACAGCGCTCGACTTGCCCGGCACGACCAGAAACCACACCGTTCGATCTCGGTCGCGCGGATAGGCTGGATTCGTGTGGACCGTTCCCAAGCCATCCCAGACGACGAGCTCGTTGTGCTGGATGCGCGCCTCGTACCGCGCCGCATTTTTGCTCACGCACTCCCAAAGTTCTCGGAGGACGCTTCGCCCTTCATCCTCCGGCATGCCTTCGATCTGGCTCGCGGGATTCTTCGGCAAGTACAGCAGCGGCTCAGAGGTTCGTGGATGTTTGATGACCAACGCGTGTCTCCGCGCAGCCGACGCATCGAACTCCGGAAAACCGGTTAGCGGCGTCCTCGGCGACGGGACGACCGCATGCAACGCGCAATGTGTGTCGACGATCGTGCGCAACGCAGTGGGAAGCTCGCGGTACGCAGAGCGCATGTCGCACCACAGATTCGGAGTCGTCTCCGGCACGTGGAAGTTTGCTTGCATCGAGTACGCACTGATGCTGTCGTAGTGAAGACCCTCGATGTATGAAGGCTCTCGCGCTGTCTGCGGCACTGGCTTCGCCGCTGCACCGTAGTCCGCGACGAATTCATATCCCGCTACCTGAGTGCCGTTTGCACCGGGCGGACCGAAGCTCCGATGGCGACGTTCGTGCGGAAAGCCCAGCCCGAATGCGAGCGTGCCAAACGTCGGCTTGGTCATCTCCTTCTGCGGAGCGAGCACGAGGACCAAGTGGCGATCCAACAGCTGCTGAAGGTCCGCGACGGCATCCGGCCCGCGAAGGAGTGCGTCGAGGTCCTCGGTCATGAGGCGCACGCCGAAGTTGCCGTTGACCGCCGTCGTGTAGTGCACAATGTTTTCATGCCACGAACGCAGCACGCCGCCAAGACCGCCTGTTCGGGCCAGTGCAGGACTGATCGCGCACCCCTCACATCGTGGTCGACGGTGTTTCGCGCACACGCAACACGATCGCGCCACCCGCACCGGCTTGCGCGGCCGAGTCGCCCGCGGTCGCAGACGACGCACCACTCGCGCCCGCAACTGCACCGGAACCGAAAGCTCCTCCAGTGCCTGCAGCTGACGGCGGCATACCCGCGGTTTGTGCGTTCGTACCTGCCGTCATCGCGCGCATGCCCGGCGTTGGCGCACTACTCGCGCCGGTTGCGCCGAGTGCTGAGCTCCCCGCAACGGCAGCCGTGGAACCTGCGAACGCCGTGCTGCCGGTGACGGCTTGGTCACCAGTCTGGGCTTTGTCATCGCTACAGGCAGTGCTGAGATTGGCAACGATCGAGAGACCAACAACCCACCAAGAACATCAGCCGCCGCCTCCGTCAGCTGCAGGCGCACTTGTTCTGTTTGAGTCAAGTTGGCGCGTCGAGCTTCGCGGGAAGCTGACCCGGCAAGGACCGCTCACACCACAAACCTTACGTGCAAATGCGTTCCAGTCACGCGTGTGGGCGTCTCACGCGTTCGCGGCTTCTGGCATCGTGCGTTTACGTGCTGGCGCTTGTCGCCTGCGGTGCAGATGACCAAGGGTCCACCGAGTCCCCGGTTTGTGCCTCCGGACAATCGACCGGCTGTCGCTGTCTCGACGGCACGCAACTGGGGCCAACCGGGTGCGCGACGCCCCCAGGCGGCGTGAGCGGCGCCGGGCCGAGTGGCGCAGGGGCCGGAGCAACCGCAGGTCGCGCCGCCGCAGGCTCAGGGCCGATGACTGCAGCCACGAGCGGCAGCGGCGGGCTCGCTGCCGGGCGCGGCGCGAGCGCAGGGCAGGCTGGCGGGAGCACCGCGGGCGTTGCGGGCTCGCAGCCAACAGCTGCAGGTTCCAGCGCCGGCGCAGCCGGATCCGGGATGGCGGGCATGGTCGCAGTGGCAGGTAGCGGGGGCGGCATGGCCGGGATCACCGGTATGCCTGCAGCTGGTAGCGGCGGTGACGCGTTGCTCGAGTGTGCAGGTGGCACGATGGGCAAAGCGAGCAACGCAGGCGGCGTGACCGGCCGCGGGAACGGAAACGTTCAGTTCACGGTCGCCGCCGGCAACCAGATCTTGCACCTGCGCACGACGATGGAAGTTCCGATCAAACCGAACGGCACACAGACCTTGTTCTTGTGGCCGGGTCTCGAGCCGCTGCAAGGCGAAAACTATCAACCAATCGGCACCGGTGTGCTGCAGCCCGTTCTCACTTGGGGCGGCTCGTGCGCGCCAGGATCGCCGCCGACCCGGACCGGTTCGAACTGGTGGATCTCGGCTCAATACGTCAACACGCTCACTTCAGATGCGGAGCACCGTGGTTGTCACGGGGGCCCGGTCATGGACGTGGCGATCGGCGACCAGTTGCTGATCGACATGAGCGTGAACGGAACGATCTGGAATCAAACCATCACGAATCAAGCGAACACTAAGTCGGTCGACTTCGACATGGACATGAACAAGCAGCCGCAGCGCTGGGCGTTGTTCGAGATCGAGACACCGACGTCGACGAAGCCCGCAGCAGACGTCGTCTTCACGAACACCGTCATGACGTTCGAAAAGCCCGAGGCGAAGGCGTGCCAGCCGAACGCGCGCGGCGCCGACGACTACTTCTCGACCCCGATCGCATCGAGCGATGGACTGAAATGCTGCGTCGCCCGCATCGTGCTGCGAATGCAGGGCGCGATGCATACGACGATGGACCCGTGAGCGTTGGTTCGAATTGTCGTGGGTCGGTGCGCGTCGATGTGGTGCGATGAATGGGTTGTCCGTCGCGGTCCACCGAGCTTCGAGCTCGGCCCAACGATCGAACGGTGGCCGGCGGGGGGCTGGCATCGGGAACCGACGGATTCTTCCGTATTTTCTCGACTGCGACGGCGTCAACCTCAACTGCACAGGCGCGCCGTCATGTGCAGTTTCGCCGCAACAACAGATTTCACAGCGTCGCTAGACGACGTGGCGCGCTCGAGCGTCGCGAGCCCCAACCGGCGACGGTGCAAGGAAACCTCGTCGCGGACATGAATCAGCGTAGACTCCGCACATGTTCTCGAAAGCCGACGCGTACGAACGCTACATGGGCCGTTGGAGCGAGCTACTCGCCCCCGCGCTGATCACGTTTGCGGATGTCCGCGACGGTGAGACTGTACTCGACGTCGGCACGGGGACCGGAGCGCTCGCGCGGACCCTGGGTGCGCGCTTTCCCTCAGTTCGCGTCACGGGTGTCGACTCCGCCGGTGACTACATCACCTACGCGAATCAGAAGTATGGAAACGATCGGGTTCAGTACCAAGTAGGCGACGCGCGGCAGCTCGAGCACTCGAATGGCTGCTTCGACAAAGCTCTAGCGGCACTCGCTTTGAACTTCGTTCCGAACTCGTCACTCGCGGTGCGCGAGATGACGCGAGTGACGAAGAAGGGTGGGGTCATCGCCGCCGCCGTCTGGGACTACAGCGGCGGTATGCAAATGCTGCGTGTGTTTTGGGATGAGGCCCGTGCTCTCGAACCGGGAGTCGGAGCGCGCGACGAAGCGAACATGCCGTTGTGTCGAGAAGGCGCGCTCGCGACACTGTGGAAGCAGGAAGGTTTGCTGAACGTGCAAGCTTCGCCGCTGATGGCTGCGCTTCAGTTCGCCTCGTTCGACGACTATTGGTCGCCCTTCCTGCTCGGACAAGGCCCGGCAGGAGCGCACGTCGCGAGTTTGTCTCGCGAGCAGCAGGCCCAGCTGGAGCAACGACTGCGGACGCGCCTCCTCGGTGAAGGTCCGGATCGGGTGATCGAGATGCCGTCGCGAGCTTGGGCAGTGCGCGGCAACGTGCCCTAGCCCCCAACTAGTCGCCGACTACTCGAATCGCAATGGCAGCCGTCGCGGGCCATACTCCGGCCAACGCGCCAGTTCTACTTCACCTGCGAGCCCGAAGTGGCGAGTTCGCGCGAGCAGCTCCTCCAAGAACACACGCAGTTCCAAACGCGCCAACTGCTCGCCGGGACACTTGTGGACGCCGTTGCCGAACGTGACGTGCTTGCGCGCGCGATCCCAACGAAACTCATCCGGCGCTTCGAAGACAGTTTCATCGCGATTTGCAGACGGATAGAGCAACACGACAGGCTCGCGCGGCCGAATGGTCTCCCCGTGCAGCGCAACTTCGTGTGAGACGGTGCGGCAAAATCCTTGGTTCGGCGTGTACAAGCGCAGGAGCTCGTCGAGCGCTCTTTCGATCGAGGCTGGATCTTCGCGCAGCTGGCGCTGCAGCGCTGGATGTTCGGCGAGATGGCGCGCGCAACTGCCGAGCATCATCGTGACAGCGACGTGCCCGGCTACGAGTAACTGGCGAAGGGCACCTTGCAACAAGTCGTCGCTGGGTGAGGCACCGTCCATCCGCATCGCAAGGAGTGCACTCGCGACGTCGAGCTCAGGATCCAACGGTGTGTGCCGGCGCAGCTCCAAGATCGCGGCGGCGAGCGCGTAAAGGCGCCGGCTCGCAGCTTCGAGCCCCGCCGAATCGCGATCTTGAAACGCCCGCAGAAACTCGCGGCTCAGCTGCTCGATCTGCTCCGGCGTGGCCGCGTCTTGCGCGTGAAGAAATCGGCACAAGACGTGGACTGGGAGTGTGCCCGCGAGCTCCGAGACGAGCTCGCAATGACCGCGCTCGATCAGTGGCGACAACAATCGGATCGTCTGCGCTCGCGCGGGTGGCTCGAGCTCCGTGAGCGCGCCTGCTTTGAACGGCCCGCTCATCGCTTTCCGCCACACCGTGTGCTCGGGAGGATCGAAGTGCAGCGGAGGGCGGCGGCCGGTCGTAGTCACGGCCGGCACGACGTTCTGCACCGAGTTTACGTAGGTCGTGTGATCCCGCGTCACGGCGACGATGTCTTCGTAGCGACTCAACACCCAGAAGCCACCCCAGCGCTCGCTGCGAGCGATCGGACAACGCGCACGCAACTCGCGGTGGGCAGCATGCGGATCCCGAAGTGCATCGTCCGACAACGGATCGAAGCTCGGAGGAGGGTGCGGTCGGGCTGGTGGATCGGACATGGAACCTCAGCTAGGCGTCACGCATGGGGCGAATTGCCGACGCTCGCAGGAACTGGAGCCGAACGGGCTGGTGCTTGTGCGCGAATCCAAGGTACGAAGACCGCACCGACACACAACAAGCCAGCGAGCAGCACGACGGGCATGCCGAACGATCCCGTCTGCGCACGCACGAGGCCGATCATCGGCGGCGTCACCAGGCCACCCGCGCTGCCCAACACCGTGATGAAGGTGAGGCCGCTCGCGGCGACCGAGCGGTCGAGCAAGCTCGTCGGCAGCGCCCAAAACGCACCTTGCGCAGCGCCAAGGCCGAATGCGCCAACAGTCAGGCAAAGTAGCGCCGGCCAGCGATCGCCGAACGCGATTGCGCCCACGAGCCCCACCGCACTGAGCAATCCAGCGAGCGCGACGTGCCAATGCCGCTCTTGTGTCAGATCCGAATGCCAGGAGTTGATGACCATCCCCGCGCCGAGGCCGATCCACGGGAATGCACTCAGCAGGCTGACTTCGAAGTCGTTCAAACCCGACAACTGTTTGATCACCTGCGGCAGCCAATAGATGATGCCGTACGCACCCGACATCAGGGTGAACCAAACGCCGGCTGCAGCCCACAGCGGCCGCGTGCGGAGTAGTGCAGTGAACGAGCGGGCACGCGCGGGTTCCTGGTCTCGAATATCGCGTTCGATCTCGGTCCTCAGCCACTGCTTCTCGTCGTCGCGGAGCCACTTCGCGTGTTCGGGTTCGTCGACGAACAACCACGGCGTCATCAACGCGACCGCGACCGTGAGCGAGCCTTCGACCAGGAACATGAAGCGCCAGCCCGGCCAAGACAATCCGGTGTCCGCCGTCATCAACCAGCCTGAGAACGGCGCTCCGAAGATCATCGAGATCGGCACTGCGAGCATCGTGCCCGCGATCGCCGAAGCGCGAAAACGCTGCGGCATCCACTGACTCATGATGAAGACGATGCCTGGCGCAAACCCGGCTTCGGCGACACCGAGTAGCAGTCGCAGTGCGTAGAACTCTCCGACGCTTTGGGTCCATGCGAGCGCGGTGGAGACGAAGCCCCAGAACAACACGGCACCGAAGATCCAGCGCCGTGCGCCGAAGCGGCGGAGAAGCGCGGTGTGCGGAAACGAGCACGCGACGTACCCAACGAAGAACAACGACACACCGAAGCCGTACTGCGCAGGCGAAAACCCCAACTCCTTATTCATTTGCAGCGCTGCAAAGCTGACGTTGACGCGGTCGATCGAGTTGAGCAGCGTGAGGAGCGTCAACGGCGCGACGAGCCAGAGCACGAGTTTGCGACGAATGAGTTGCGCGGGGTCGGTCATCAGAACGTGTACCTCGCTGTGGCGAAGATGAGTCGCGGGGGGCCGGCCAGCCCGACCGTTTGGCCTGTCGGAGGCAGTGTGGCGCGATACACGTAGTAAACTTCGTCTGTGAGATTGATGCCGTAGAGCGCAACCTCTAGTTCTTCGAGCGCGTCCGGCACGAACGAAATGCGCGCCGAGTAGAGCGCGACGGATTTCTGATGCGAGCTCGGATCGGCCGGCGTCAGATACTGGTCGCCCTTCCAAGATACGTCGAAGCGCAGTGCGAGCTCTCCCACGCCTGTGCCGAACGCATACTGAGCGCCGGCGTTCGCGGACCAGTCGGAGATCTGAGGCAGACGATCGCCGACTTTGAACCCGCTCATGACTGCATCGGCAGTCAGCGACGCGAACTTCGCATCGACGTACCCGAGGCCGGCGTTCAGTGTCATTCCATCGAACGGTTTTGCAGCGAGCTCGGCCTCGAAGCCCTTGATGTGCGAGGTGCCGGCGTTTTCAGTCGTACGCAAGTTGGCGCCGGTGACCGGGTCGCGCGACTGCACCGTAAGTTGGATGTCAGAATAGTCGTTGTAGAAACCGGTGACGTTCGCGATCAGGCGTCGGCCTTCGAACCAATGGGTTTTGACACCGACCTCGTAGGCCGTGACACGCTCCGGGTCGTATTTCGGCGTGGGATTGCTTCCCATGTTGGAAGGACCGAACCCACCGCTCTTGAAGCCTTGCGAGTAGCTGGCGTAGATCAGCATCGGCTCGAACGGCGCGTAGTCGATCGCGATCTTGGGCGTAAACGAGTTCCAACTGGCTGAGGCGGTGCTTTGCGGAACCTGCGGGACGTTGCGCTGCGTGAAGTCTACGCCGTAGTCGTAGTCTTTCTGATCGTGGTTGAGTCGCGCTCCGAGTGTTAGGTGAAGACCTGACAAGATTTCGAGTGTCTCTTGCGTAAACACGGCGAGGCTCGTCGCCGTCAGCTTGAACCGCGTCAGCGTGTCGCCTGCATCGGCGTCGATCGGCATCGGCTCGTTCTCGAACAAGCCGTGAAAGGATTGCGTGTCGACGCTCGAGCGGCCGGACTCGCGAAATGCGTAGAGGCCGAGCAGATACTGGAGCCGCTCGTCCCAGACGCGTCCGCTGAATTGCAGTTCTTCGCTGAGTTGCGTGTCGTCCAGCTGCGTATTCGTGCTTTGCAGCGGGTACGGAGTCTGGTCACCATCGACGCGGACCGCTGAGTCGACTACGCGAATCGCGGAGATCGATTTGATCGAGAGCCAGTCGGCCACTGCGACGTCTACTTTGACCGAGCCTCCACCGATGTCGTAACGGTCGTGCACTGGTTGGAGAGCGAAGTTCTCGTAGCGACCCGGGCTCAACCAACGCGCGTCGTACACCGCGTCCTTGGCGAGATTCAGCCCTGGGTTCAATGCCGGCGCCGCGAACTGGTTGTACTTCGCGATCTTGTCGAGAGTTGGACCCGCGGGGACGAACGCCAAGAACTGCCCGTTCGGCGGGTTTTGGTCCTGCCGGCTGTAGTCGCCATCGAGGCGAATCTCCACGCGCGATGCCGGTTTGAAGAGAAGGCCGGCGCGCGCGACGAAGCGTTCCTCGTCGTTGGTGCGTTCGTCGAGCAAGATGCGGCGGCCGTAGCCATCGAGGTGCTGCGTCGACAGTGAGATCTTGCCGCCGATTGCACCTGGGATGATCGGTGAGTTTGCGTTGAGTGCAAAGTCGTGGCGCCCGTACGTGCCGAAGCGTACGAGCCCCGAACCGGTGGGCCGTCCTTCGAGGAGCGGTTTACTGGTTGCGATGTTGAATGCGCCGCCGATCGTATTGCGCCCAAACAGCGTGCCTTGCGGACCTTTGATCACTTCGATTCGAGCGATGTCGGCGTCGGTAGAAAGGAGGCCGCCTACGGTGCGTGCGACGTAGACGTCGTCGATGTACAGACCTACGCCGGGATCGGTTGGGAACTGGAAGTCTCCGGTGCCGATGCCGCGAATGTAAGCTGCGTAGGCGGAGCCGCCGCCAGCAGGGCGGTTGGTTGCGTGCAACTCGAGGTTCGGCGTGAACTTACCGATGTCTTGCAGGTTGGAGACGCCGCGTTGATCCATGGAGCGCTGGCCGAACGCTGTCACGGTGACCGGAGCCTTTTGTACGTCTTGTTCGTAGCGTTGCGCGGTGACGACCATTTCACCGGCTTCTGGGTTTGCGGCGGGCGCCGCGACAGCGGATTCGCCTGCAGCCGTCACCGACACGTCGGATTCAGGGCTCACGAGCGTTTCGGTGGCCGGTTCTTCGGCCGCCGGGCCTTCGCCTTCGTTCGACGGCTCCGCTGCTGTTGGCGGCGGCTGTTCATCGGACGGCGTCGTCGGCGCAGCTGTCGCTGACGGCGGCGGTGAAGGTTCGGTGCTGGAGCCCGCGTCGGGAGCGGGTGATTGGGCGTGGGCGAGCTCAGCTGCCAATCCGAGTGCGATCACCGATCCGAGCGCATTGGCCCAGCCGAACACCTGCATGCCTCGCATGGCCCGTGCACGACCGCAATCGCGAATCATGCGCGACCTATACCGCGAGTCACTCGGGGGGCGCGATAACGAAACGTTGGCGTAGCGAACGATACACAGCAAAACATCGAACGCTACATCGAGATATAAATGCGTAAGGATCGAGTAATAGAGTTCAGTTCGGGCCAAGTGGTTCTTGAAAGAACCTGTGGACGAGCATCAACCCGGCGCGCCGCTTTAACCAACCAGTTGGGATGCGCGCGTTGGAGTCGGCTCGCGTTGGAATGGGTCCGTCGACTCCCATTCGCGGCACTGACACGCGACGCGCGTCCAGGCTCAACTCGCCTCAGCACGAACGTGCGACACGAAGCTAGTCACGCTTCAGCAGGCCTTCCTGCTTCGCCATTTGCTTCAATTCCGCTTTCACGCGTTCGAACGCCTTCCGCAGACGCGCTGCTTCGCGCTCCAACGCGGTGTCATCCAAATCGGCGTCGCCGGTCATCGCGATCGCCAAGTCTCGCCACTCTAGGCCGCGGTCGACGCGCAGCACCAACAACATCTGGTCTTCCGGATCGAGCCGCTCACGCAACGCGCGCACGCGATCCTTCACTGCCGTCTGCTGGTGAATCTGCGTCGCGCTTCGCACCCGCTCGACCAGCTGCGAAACGCGGCCGGGCGTCGAAAGCGACAAGTTGCGCGCCGCTCGCCGCTGCGGGGCCGATGCGTATCGCGTGGCCGCGTTGCGCGCGACCATGTACGCCCAAGTTCGCATGCTGGAACGCCAAGCAAACTTCGGCAGGCCGACCCACAAGTCCTCGGCGAACATCGAGAATGCTTCCTGGGCGTCGCCGACCGCACGAAGCCTCACGAGCAGGAAGCTGAAGACCTCGTCGCCGTAGAGTTCGAGCGTCGCAGTGGCGGCCGCTTCAAGGTTTCCCTCGTTGAATGCTTCGCGAATCTGTTTTTCGGCATTCTGCGATGACTCAGACTCAGACATGACCGTTCCTTCGCGCCCGGGAGCGCATCGCTGCGCGGCCTTCGCGAATTTCTCGAGCAAGCTTCACGAGAGCAGCAGCGCTCGGATAATACGCGCGCCAGCTGACGCGATCGAGCAGGTCTACGTCCTGAACTGAGACGGGCCCACTAGGCACCTGCGCGAAACCATCGGCCACCCAGCAATCGACTCGGGCCAAAAACTCGTCTTCCGTGAGCTCGCACGGCTGCGTGGTTGCGCTGAACAGCACCTGAAGCATCGGTCAGCCTCCCTACCCAGGTGGAGTCAATCACCCCACTTTTGTGACGAACAATTTGCCTCCTCGGCGCGAATACCTGGCCGGCAGCCCCTGCGGTACAGTGGTGGTTCGCACATGGACACAACCTCCGATCCGAATCACGAACACGCGACTCAGAACCCATCCGCACGGATGCCGGTGGTTTTCTTGTCTCACGGCGGTGGACCGTGGCCATTCATCGATCAACCGTACGGTTCCCCGGCGGAGCTCGAGGCGCTCGCAAACTATCTTCGCGGCGTGCCGAAGGTGCCTTCAGCACCACCGAAAGCGCTACTGATGATCTCGGCCCACTGGGAGGAACACGTTCCGACTGTCATGAGCGGAACCAACCCGCCGATGCTCTACGACTACACGGGCTTCGAAGCGAAGGCCTACGAGGTCACCTGGCCGGCGCCGGGTGACCCGCGGTTGGCTGCACGCGTCCAGCAGCTGTTGGCTGCGGCCGGTTTTCAGACTGCCGAGGATGACCGGCGTGGCTTCGATCATGGAACGTTCGTTCCGCTGAAGCTCGCGTACCCCGAGGCGGACGTGCCCACGATTCAGTTGTCGCTGACACGCGACTTGGATCCAGCGAAGCACATCGCGCTCGGGCGAGCACTTCAGCCGCTGCGAGACGAAGGTATGTTCATCGTCGGAAGCGGCATGACGTATCACAACATGCCTGGCTTCGGTAAGCCGCTCGGCGCAGCGCAATCCAAGGTGTTCGATGCTTGGTTGCAAGCGAAAGTAACCTCGTCCCAAGCCGAGCGCGAAGCAGCCCTGACCGATTGGACGAGCGCGCCGTTCGCGCGCGAGGTTCACCCGCGTGAAGAGCATCTGTTGCCGCTCATGGTGATCGCCGGAGCAGCGGGCGACGACGCGGCCCGAGTCGGGTTCTGCGGAACCGGCATGGGCATCACGCTATCGACCTATCACTTCGGCTGAGTGCTACGCGCGCGTGCCCCACGGTCGCGGCGATCAAAGCAGCTTCTTCAGCAGCGTGACTGAATCCACGCGACAACCTGGAAGCGCCAAACGCCCGTCGTCTTTTTGCAGCTCTGCGCGCACGGGCTCGAGGGCAACCGACGCTTCGCAGAACAATCCGAATACGCGGTCCGCGCCTGCGCGGTTGTCGAGCACGATCGTGAGATCGACAGCAGCATCTCGACCCGCCGGCACCAGCACGGTCGAATCTGAAGCTGGGAAGTACACCTCGGCGGTGCCGCGACTCACGTGCAACAGCGCAAACTGCGCGTCACGTTCGCTCGAATACGTGAAGCGAATTCGATCACCCGGAAGCACCACGTCTCCAGACGCTGCCCGCTGGAGCTTCCCGCCCCGCTCGATGCTGAACCCGATGCGAGGCGATCCTGGGCTGCCCGCACCCGAGCTACTTCGCTCGGAGCTCCGGCTCAGGTACGCGCGGCCGAGCGGTATGATGAACGAAAGCATCACGATACCGGAGGCCACACCGGCCAGAATCCATCGCGGCCATGCGCTGCGGGCAGGTCGTTGCATCGCGGCGGAACGTATCGCAGTCGGGCGCGCGCGCAACTGTGCGACCGGCGATCAACCCTACGCGTGCGCGTGCGCGGGTGCCGGAGGTGCGGGAGGGGCCATCGGCGCGGCCAGCGGATTCCGCTCCGGACCCAGACGCACTGCTCAATCGGGCGCGCCCGTGATCGCCTTTGCGAGCGCAGCGAGTGGCTCGCCCCAGGGCGGACGCATGATCTCCCACGGGTTCACCGCACCTCGTCGAAACACGGAGCGCGCGTGCGAGAAGGTTTGGAAACCCTCGAAGCCGTGATGGCTGCCCATTCCACTGTGACCGATTCCGCCGAACGGAAGCGTCGGCAGACTCGAGTGGACGGCGATCGCATTGACACACGCGCCACCTGACGTGGTGCGCGACAAGACGTCGTCGGCCACGGCCGGATCGTCCGTGAAGACGTAGAGCGCGAGCGGACGTTCGTGCGCGTTGATGTACGCGACGGCTTGATCGACCGAGTCGTACGGCTTGATCGGCAAGATCGGACCGAAGATCTCGTCTTGCATCAGGGCGAGGTCGTCCGGCGGATCGATCACCAGTTGCAACGGCAACACCCGCCGGCTCGGATCGCCGCGCTCATCACCGAGCGCCACGACACGCACGCCGCGGGTTTTCGCCTCGGCGAGATAGCCGGACAAACGATCGTAGTGGCGCTGATTGATGATGCCGGTCGCACTCGGACTCGTGCTGAAGCTCGGAAACATGCTGTTCCACAGCCGCTGAAGCGCGGTCACCACTTCTTCCAACTTCGCGCGCGGAACGAGGACGTAGTCGGTATTGATGCAGACTTGGCCGCTCTTCACGGCTTTGATCGACAACACTTCGGCGAGTGAGTCGTCGTTCACGCGATCCGGCGCGATCAAAGTCGGACATTTACCACCGAGTTCGAGCGTCACTGGCACGAGATTTTGCGCTGCTGCCGCGAGGACTTTGCGCGCGACGGCGGGATTGCCCGTGTAGATGAGGTGGTCCCATGGCAGCTGAGTGAACGCTTCAGCGAGCTCGACACCACCCGTCACGACGTGGACTTGCTTCGCGTCGAAGTGTTCGGCGATGGCGCCGCGCACGAGCTCCGCGCTGTGAGGGGCAAGCTCCGAGGGCTTCACGATCGCGCAGTTGCCGGCGGCGAGAATGTCCACCAGGGGTCCGAGCGAGATGTCGACGGGGAAGTTCCACGGCGCCATGTTGCCGACGACCCCTTTGGGTTGGTAGCGAACGTAGGCACGAGCACCGCCGGCTGGCTCGCTGCCGCGGTCCTGAGGTTCGAGCCACGCTGCGAGCTGCGATTCGGTGTATTGGATCCGCGAAAGAACGCCGCTCAGCTCCCAGAGCAGACCGATGCTGCGGTCGTGGCTGCCGAAGTCGGCACGAAGAGCGCGTTCGAGCTTGCCGCTGACGGCGGCGCAGACCGATCGCAGCGTCGCAAGCGAGCGCAGGCGCGCTTCGAGTGAGGGGTAGGGATCGGCAGCGAATGCCGTGCGTTGTTGGTCGAACGCAGAGCGAAGCTCGGAGATTGTGGTGGTGTTGGGCATGCTGGGGTCGCGACCGCGGGAAGCGTAGTCTGCACGCACGCGCCACCGAATCGCAAATGAACCCTGGAAACGATGAAGATGGAGGGCGTGCGCCACCGACCACCGGCGTGATACAGCGTAAAGGTCCGGCGCGCGTCCGTTCGCCCGCCGCCCCTTCACGGATGGAAAATCCACCTCCTCTCGGCCTTGCGCATCGCCTCTCGTGGCCGATGCGCTTTGCCTACGCGGGCGGGCAGGTCGGCGCGTCCATCTCGATTCAATTCGTCTCCACCTTCGTACTCGTTTACTACCTGCCTGCGACCGGAGAACGGACGAACCTCATTCCGGGCCTCATCGGTGGCATCGGCACGTATTTACTCCTGACCTTACTCGCCCGCGGAATCGATTCCTTCTTCGATGCCTGGGTCGCCAACCGCAGCGATCGCAGCCGAACCCGCTTCGGGCGCCGCCGCAGCTTCATGCTCGCGGGCGCACTGCCGTTGAGTCTGTCCACGGCGATGATCTTTTTCGCACCCGGGCCAGTCGCCGGCGTAACCAACGTCGCCTGGCTAGCCTTCTGGCTCACGTTCTACTTCTGCGCATTATCCGTCTGGTACGTGCCGTACCTCGCGCTTCTGCCCGAGCTCGCACCCGATCGGCGCGAAAGCTCGTTTCTATCCACGCTCCAAGCGACCAGCGCGCTGCTCGGCGGTGTCATCGCCAGCGTCATCGCGCCAGCATTCTTTCTGTCGGACAGCGATGCCGACCCCTGGCCACTGCAGCGGATGGCGGCAGGGGTCGCCATTCTGTCGTTCGTCTTCCTGCTCTTGCCACCGCTCGTGATCGACGACTCGCGCGGGTCCACTCACAAGACTGCGGCGACGCTTTCGCTGATCGCCGCGCTCCGACACACCTTTCGCGATCGCGCGTTCGTGCTGCTCGTGATGGGCACCAATCTATTCTTCTTCGCGTTCACGGTTACGCAGACGGGTCTTCCGTTCGTCGTGCAAGTGCTTCTCGAGCGACCCCTGCGCGAGCAAGGCCAGATCATGGGTCCGCTGTTTCTCGTGAGCTTCGTGAGCTTTCCCATCGTGCTCGCGTTGTCTCGCAAGATCGGCAATCGCGCTGTCATGCTCGGCGCGACGCTCTCGATGGCGCTGCTCGTCGGCGCTGGCATTCCGGTGCTGCACCCCGGCGCAAAGCTCGGAGCGGTCCTGATCTTCGGCGCGATCGGTGTTCCGATCGCGGCTTTTCTCGCGGTGCCGATCGCCATGCTGTCGGACGTTTGCAATGCGAACGCTCGCCGCACCGGCTTGCGCGGCGAGGCGATGTTCTTCGGAGCTTCGAGTTTCATCCAAAAGCTGATGATGGGAGCGGCAGCCGGAGTGGTGTCGTGGCTGATGGAAGCGTTTGGCAAGACGGTTTCGAACCCGCTCGGAGTGCAGCTGAGCGCAGGGTGTGCGTCGCTAGCGCTGCTCTTAGCGGCTGCGTGCTTTTGGCTGTATCCCGAAAAGTCGGTGCACGACGAGGCGACCCGCCGCTGATCGAAGTCATCCACCCGTCATGATCGAAACTGTCTTCGTGAC
>DASRXR010000016.1:0-15103 GCA_035687405.1 Polyangiales bacterium | reverse complement strand
GCTCGGCACGCGCGTCGAGCTGAAGAACATCAACTCGTTTCGATTCGTGCGCAAAGCCATCGACTACGAAGTGGCGCGGCAGATCGCGCTCGTTTCGGGCGGCGGCAGGGTCGTTCTAGAGACGCGTACCTGGAACGACGGGCAAGGCAAGTCGCTGCCGATGCGGAGCAAGGAAGAGGCGATGGACTATCGCTATTTTCCGGATCCGGATCTGCCACCGCTGCATGTCTCCGAAGCGGCGATCGAAGCCGCACGGCGCTCGCTACCGGAGCTGCCGGAACGCAAGCGCGCGCGCTACGTCGAATCGCTCGGGCTGACCGTGGCGGACGCTTCGGTGTTGAGCGCGCACCCCGTGATCGCCGGATTTTTCGAACGCGCGGCAGAGCTGTTGGCGGCGCAGAGCAAACTCGAGCCCGCGGCCGCCGGCAAAAAGGCGGCGAACTTCCTCCAGTCGGAGCTGCTCCGGCACGTGCGGACGAACGGCCTCAGCGCGGAAATGGGCGTCTCGCCGGAGCAACTCGCCGAGCTTCTGAGCCTGGTGGAATCCGCAGCCATTAGCGGCAAGCAGGCCAAAGCGCTCTTGCCGTCGCTGCTCGGAACCGATCGGCGGCCGGAGCAACTCGTGCGCGAGCAGGGGCTGGTGCAGGTCAGCGACACGACTGCGATCGAGGCAGTGGTGCGCGACGTGCTGGCGCAACATCCGGACAACGTGAAGCTGTTTCGCGCGGGCAAGACCGCGGTGCTCGGTTTCTTCGTCGGCCAAGTCATGAAGGCGATGAAGGGTGCGGGAAACCCCAAGCTCGTCAATGAAGTGCTACAAAAGCTCCTGAACGAGGGTGCATGAACCAAGTCGAGTTGTCGCGCGCACCGTTGACCGAAGCGTCTTACTTCGCGGTGGAGATCGACCCAGCGAGCTGGGAGATCGTGATGCTCGACCAGCGTCGCTTGCCGCGCGAGGTCGTCTACTACCGATACCGAAAGCCGGACGAGGTCGTGGCTGCGATCCGCGACATGGTCGTGCGCGGCGCGCCTGCGATCGGCATCTCGGCCGCGTACGCGCTCGCGCTTCAGGCGCACCTCGAGCGCGGGGATACGAAGAGCTTTTTGGTCGCGAACGGCGTCGCGTCGCGTCTGCTGAATGCGGCGCGTCCGACCGCGGTGAATCTCGCGTGGGCGATCGCGCGCATGGGCCGGCGCGCAGCCGAGGTTGCGGCGCTGGATCCTGAAACGCGTGCGATCGCGCTGCGCGAAGAAGCTGAAGCGATCCATCGCGAGGACCTCGAGGCATGTCGCACGATGGGCCGGCTCGGTGCCGAGCGCATTCCAGATGGCGCGACGGTGCTCACGCATTGCAACGCGGGTGCGCTCGCGACCGGTGGCTACGGCACTGCGCTCGGCGTGATTCGCGCGGCGCACGCGATGGGTAAGCGCATCCGCGTGTTCGCGGACGAGACGCGTCCGTACTTGCAAGGTGCGCGGCTGACGGCGTGGGAGCTTCATCAAGACGGCATTCCGGTGGAAGTGATCACCGACTCGATGGCCGGTCACTTCTTTCAGCGCGGCGAGATCGGGTTTTGCGTCGTCGGCAGTGATCGCATTGCAGCCAATGGCGACGTCGCGAACAAGATCGGCACGTATACGGTTGCAGTGCTCGCGAAGGAGCACGGCGTGCCGTTTACGGTGGCGGCGCCGTGGAGCACGGTCGATCTCGCGTGCAAGTCGGGTCGCGACATCGTGATCGAGGAGCGCGGGCGCGACGAGGTCGCGAAGATCGGCGATCACGTGATCGTGGGAGACGGGATCGGCGTGCGGCATCCGGCGTTCGACATCACGCCAGCGCGGCTCGTGAGTGAGATCTTTACGGAACGCGGCGCATTCCGGCCGGCTTTGGGCGAAACGCCCGGCCAGCTTGCAGCCCGCGTGAACGCCAAGCGCACCGACGGCTGATCCGTGTCGCGGCACGGCGCGCCAGCACGGCCGTGCGCCGTGCTGGGCTTGCCTGACGTCGCCAAGCTTGGCGAGCGCCCCGCGCGAAGAATTGCGCTGCCACCGCTGGTATGCCGCGTGCACTCGTCCCGTTCGCCGCACCTTGCGGCGGAGAATCCATGGCCGCTGCCGCTTGGTTCGAAGACAACGCGCTCTCGATCGGGCGCACTCCGCTCGTACGCCTGCGTCGCATCACCGGCGGCGCGCCGGCGCTCGTGCTCGCGAAGATCGAGGGGCGCAATCCGGCGTACTCGGTGAAGTGCCGAATCGGTGCGGCGATGGTTTGGGACGCCGAACGACGCGGTGTGCTCGGACCGGGCAAAGAGATCATCGAACCGACGAGCGGCAACACCGGCATCGCACTCGCATTCGTCGCAGCTGCGCGCGGCTATCCCGTGACACTCACGATGCCCGAGACGATGAGCATCGAACGGCGCAAGCTGCTCCTCGCGTACGGCGCGAAGTTGGTGCTGACTGAAGGCTCGCGCGGCATGACCGGCGCGGTTGCGCGCGCAGAGGAGATCGCCGCTTCGGATCCGAGTCGTTACGTGCTGCTGCAGCAGTTCAAGAACCCTGCGAACCCGGCGATTCACGAGACCACGACTGGGCCCGAGATCTGGGGAGACACGAACGGCAAGGTCGACATCTTCGTGTCTGGAGTCGGAACGGGCGGCACGATCACGGGCGTGTCGCGCTACATCAAGCGAACGCTCGGCAAGCCGTTGGTCTCGGTCGCAGTGGAACCCGCGACGAGTCCCGTGATCACGCAACAGCGCGCCGGCCAGCCACTTCAGCCGGCTCCACACAAGATCCAAGGCATCGGCGCTGGCTTTCTGCCCGACACGCTCGACCTGTCGCTCGTCGACGAGGTCGAGCAAGTCACGAACGAAGAAGCGATGGCGTTCGCACGGCGGCTCGCGCGTGAGGAAGGGATCCTTTCGGGCATTTCGTGCGGAGCGGCGGCCGCCGTCGCAGTGCGTCTCGCCCAGCGGCCCCAGAACGAAGGGAAGACCATCGTAGTCATTCTGCCGGACTCCGGAGAACGCTACTTGAGCTCGGTGCTGTTCGAGGGCGTGTTCGACGCAGAAGGGCACGCGCGGTGACACGAATGCCGGATGATCTCAAATTCGAAAAACCATCGACCTGGGATCTCGTCGCCCTCGTGGCCCAGCTGCGAAATGCCCGCAGCAGTCTGGGCGATTGGCGCCGCGACGAAGCCGAGCGCCGGCAGCGGCCCTCGCGAGATGCGCTCGTCAGCATCGTGAAAGGGTTGCGAGCGGCGCTGTTCCCGTCGCACTTCGGTGGCTCGGACTTCACCGAAACGAGCGTCGACTACTTCGTCGGCAACATGCTCGACGTCACGCTGCGCGCGCTCGAAGAACAAGTTCGCCGCGGGCTGCGTTACAGCCGGCTCAGCAAGTCTGCCGGCAAGACCGTGGACGATGCCGCCGTCAGCGACGAAGCGCACGAGTTGGTGCGCGTGTTCGCGACGAGCTTGCCGAACATTCGCAGCGCGCTCGAGCAGGACATCCGCGCGGCCTACGAAGGCGATCCAGCCGCGCAGAGCCGGTCGGAAGTCATCTACTGCTACCCCGGGATCACCGCGATCATTCACCATCGGCTCGCGCACGAGTTCTATCGGTTGGGGCTCACGCTGCTCGCGCGCGTCGTCGCCGAGACCGCGCACTCCAGCACCGGGATCGACATCCATCCCGGTGCGCGGATCGGCCGGAGCTTCTTCATCGACCACGGGACGGGCGTCGTGATCGGCGAGACTGCGATCATCGGCGACCGCGTGCGCATCTACCAAGGCGTGACCTTGGGTGCGCGCAACTTGCCGAAGGACGCGCAAGGCGTGCTGGTCAAGGGCAGGGAGCGTCACCCGATCATCGAGGACGACGTGGTCATCTACGCCGGCGCGACGATTTTGGGCAGAGTCACGATCGGCCAGGGCTCGGTGATCGGAGGTAATGTCTGGCTAACGCGTAGCCTTCCGCCGAATAGTCACGTCACCCAAGCGCAAGCGCGCTCCGAGGACTTCGAAGGCGGCGCCGGGATTTAGTCCTGCACGAGTCGATTCCAGCCCTTCAGTGCTTTGAGCAGTAGGGCAGACCTGACCGCAAACCGCTACACTGGCACCCGGGGTTGGGGTGCATGGACAGCGACATTCTCGAAGCGCTGCGCGAACTAATGGAGCCGGAGCTAGCCGGCATCCAACGGCAGGGTAGCGGATTGTACGTGACGCAGGAGCGCCGCTATGGGCGCCTCATGCTCCGGTTCGACTTCGACCCTTCCGCCGAGTCGTTGCGAATGTACACGACGGTCCCGCCGCCTCCCGGGGCCGGACCCGAATTTTTGGTCTGGTGTCTATCGACGAACACGTTGTACTGGGACGTGAAGATCGGGCTCGACGCGCACGGCATGTTGCTCGTGCACTCGGACGTGGACCTCGATCAAGAGGATCTGACGAGCACCGCGCGCGTGCTCTTGGATCGCGTCAAGGCGATGTACGAGTTGCTAGACGACGATCTCGTGGAGTATTTGTTGAAGAACAAGCTCGCGACGCCGGCTCAAATCGAGCGCTTCACGAGGTCCGAGCGGCGCTGAACGCGCACGTGTCGTGTGGGCAGCATGGACGTATCGAACGCCGACCGAGTCGTGTTCCCCGAGGTCGGTCGCACCAAAGGCGACGTGGTCGCCTATTACGAGCGCATCGCGCCGCGCGTGCTGCCGCACTTGCTCGATCGGCCGCTGTCGATCCGGCGTTATCCGAAGGGGCTCGCCGGAGCTGGGTTCTTTCAGAAGAATGTTCCGGCCCACTACCCGGACTCGATCCACAAGTTCGAGATCCCGCGCAGCAGCGAAGCCACTAAAAAGCATCGCGATCCGCGCGCGAAGTCCAAAGACGTGACGGTCTATCCGCTCGTGCGCGAGCTCGAACATCTGCCGTACCTCGCAAATCAAGGCGCGATCGAGCTGCACATTCCGACGTTTCGCGCGCCCGAGCTGCATCGGCCCGATCGGCTCGTGATCGATCTCGACCCACCTGCCGGTGCATTTGCGCTGGCGAAGCGCGCCGCATTGTTCACGCGCGAGGCGCTCGCGGAGTACGGCCTCGCCTCGGTTCCAATCGCGACCGGGTCGAAGGGTTATCACGTGGTCGCCGCGCTGCAGCCGACGGTGGACAGTGGAGCGCTCGCGTTCACAGCGCAAAAGTTCGCGGCGCTGCTCGAAGCGAAACACCCGGACGAGCTCACGACGATGTACCGCATCGCGCTGCGCGGTGAGCGCGTGTTCATCGATTGGTTGCGAAACAATCCGATCGCTTCGGTCGTCGCACCGTATTCGCTGCGAGCGACTCCGCGCGCGACCGTGGCGACACCGCTGCAGTGGGACGAGATCGAGCAGACGGATCCGGGGGCATTCAGCATTGCGGACGTCGAACGGCTGCTCGAACGCACCGATTCTCTCGCGGAGCTCGCCGCCGCTCCGAGCGACGCGAGACCCTTCGTCACGGCAGTCGAAGCCGCCTTCGAACGCTCGGGGATCGAGCTCAAGCCGTTCGATCGTTTTCGCTCTTGAGTGAGCTGCGGGCTGCGTGATTACGGAGCGTGCACCGCACACGCGGGGTCGTCCGGGAACGCGTTCGATTGGCCGAACGGGTTCGGCGTGGTGCGGCTTTGACCGAGCGGAATCACGAGCACGGTGCCTTGTTTGGCTTTCTGCGCCCACACGCAGACGTACTCGAAGTCGCTCACGGGCGTGACGTACGCGAAGTAGCGAGCTTGGTTGTTCCAGTCGCCCCCGGGACCGAATGCGAAGTCGTCGTTTGTCTCCGTGAGAAGCTCGGTCGATGCTTCGCCGCCGCCATCGGCGTTGTACGCGAGGCACAAGCCACCGGCGGACCCGCACTCGTTCGGGTAGCAGAGGCCGGCGTTTGCGGGTGGAACGCGACACGGTGCGGTGCCCGGACACGCGACGCCCGAACACGTGCCGGTTTCGCAGCGGCGGCCGCTCCACCCAGTCGGGCACTCGCACGTGTACGAGGCTACGCCGTCACTACACACGCCATGCAGACACGGTCTGGGCGCGCATTCGTCGATCTCGGTCTCGCAGTTCGCGCCGCTGTAGCCCGGCTTGCAGGCGCAACGGTAGCCGGTCGCAGTGTCGCTGCACGTGCCGTTTTGACAGGGGTTCGTCGCGCAGCCAGGCGGTGCCTGCATCGAGCCCGCGTCTTTGGGCGGCGACGTGCCAGCGTCGTCGTCGGACGGCTCCGCATCTTTTGCAGGCGGAGCGCCCGCGTCGTCGTCCACCATCGCATCGCGGCTGGCACCGCCGTCGCGCAGCTTCACCGGCTCGTTGTCGAGCAGCGCGTTGCAGCTCAAAGCGGCGAAGCTCAGCAACGCGACCCAGGTCAGGCGCATCGAATCGTGCTTCCGTGACGCCATCTTCGCCGATCGATGGTAACCGCATCTCGCCAGGTTCGCGAAGTGGTGCGGAATTGCTCGCATTGGTATGCTGTGCGGCGCGAGGAAAGCCCATGGCCGACGTACGAACACTCGTGGACCAAGCGACGCAATCTCTCGCGCGTGCGACTGAACCGCTCACGCGCACTGCGCTCGACACCGCGGAGGCAGGCACGAGCCTCGCCGCACAAGGCATGCATGCGACAGAGGCGCTCGCCGACGCAGTCGCCGCGGCGATTCGCGCGCTGCCGGGGAAACTGCGCGACGTCGAAGTTCCGCGCGTCAAAGAAAGTCTCGAGCAAGTTGCGGTTCAACTCACGGCGATGGCGGTGCGGCTGCGCCTGATTCGACTCCAACTTCGCGAAGTCGGCGTGCGCCTCTCCGATGACTCGGTGCAGGTCAGCGGGAGACTGATCGTCGACGCGTTCCGAACTGCAGCTCACGTTGCTGAGTCGTTGCGCCCGATCGAAACCGGATTGGTGCGCTTCGTCCCCAAGGCGATCGCGCGCCCGTATCTGGACGGGCTCACGACGATCGAAGTCGGCTTAGGTGCAGTCCGAGATCTCGCGCGAGTCTGCGTGAACGCGTTGCCGGATATTGGCAACGGCTTGAGAGACGTCGCAGATGATCTCGGCGGTGCGGCAGATTTGTTGGACGGCACGGCGCGCGCGATTCGCGAGCTCGCGAATCTAGTCCCGAGTTTGAGCTGGCGATCAGAAGGCTGATCGCGGAACGCCCGAACGTTTGCTGATCCCGACAGCGTCGATCGTCCTCGGTTGTGAACACGGCGCATCGCACTCCTCAATCATGCGTCGAAAGCCATAGACGTCTCGCGTCGCGGTGCTCTACTCATCGCGGGGGAAGCTATCGGAGGTTTCATGAACGCACGTCGGGGCTTAGCGTTAGTCGTAGTTCTGTCCACTTTCGGATGTCGAGAGACTGAGGTTCTCGGCCCTCCAATCTTGTCCGCTTCAACGGCTGCAGGCGCAGGTGGTGCCGCAGCGGGGTCATCGGCTGGAGCATCAGGTTCATCGGCTGGAACTGCCGGCGTGAAGGCTGGAGCTGGCGGAAGCGCAGGTGGCGCGGGCGGCGCGGGCGGCGCAGCAGCGATCACGCCGAGCGATACCGACTACAGCAAAGCCGAGAACTGGTTGTGCCGTCCTGGTCACAACGCTCCGTGCGAAGCAAACCTCGACTCGACGGTCGTGAAAGCCGATGGAACGCTGGAGGTCGAGAAGTTCCAGGCGAATGCCGCTGCACCGATCGACTGCTTCTACGTCTATCCGACGATCTCGAACGACACGACCGACAACAGTGATCTCGTGCCGGGTCCGGAAGAGAACAGCGTCGTGCAGGCGCAGTTCGCGCGGTTCGCCTCGCAATGCCGGTTGTTCGCTCCGATGTATCGTCAGGTGACGCTCACCGCGCTGCGCGCGTCGCTCGGTGGCATGGCGACGACGATGCCTGATCGAACGCTCGGCCCACGCGATGTCCTCGCAGCCTGGAACTACTATCTCGAACATGACAATCAGGGTCGTGGCGTCGTGCTGGTCGGACACTCACAAGGTTCCGGCGTGCTGACACAACTCATCCAGGCCAACCTGGACAAGTCACCGGTGGACAAGCGATTCATCGGCGCAGTGTTGGGCGGCACGAACGTACTCGTGCCGAAAGATGGAGTCGTCGGCGGGACGTTCAAGAATTTGCCGCTGTGCAAGGCGAACGCCGAGCTCGGCTGCATCATCGTCTTCGCGTCGTTTCGCGTAGACAGCCCGCCTCCGGACACGACCTTGTTCGCGCGCTCGGCCGACCCGAACCTGGTTGCAGCTTGCACGAATCCTGCAGCCCTCGGCGGCGGAAGTGCGGACTTGCACTCGTATTTGACTGCGATGGGCAGCGTTCTGTCGTCGGACCCGACGCCGCCGTGGGTCACCCCGGAGCAGTCGATCACGACGCCTTACGTCAGCACGCCCGGTCTGCTCAGCGGCGAATGCGTGTTTGGAAAGACGGGCTCGTACTTGGCGATCACGACGCACGGCGATCCCGCCGATCCGCGCACCGACAAGGTCGTGGGCGACGTGATCTCGAACGGGATGGTCAACAAGGATTGGGGTTTACACCTCATCGACATGCACGCGACGATGGGCAACCTCGTCGACGTCGTGAAGGCGAAGGCTGAAGCGTTCAAGAAGTAAGGCCTGAAACGAGCGAGGTCGGTGTGCCTGCGCATACCGACCTCAGCTTTTTTGGTGTCGAGCTCGCGGCCGAATCAATCGATCCCGCGCTCGTCGCGCCACAAGTCTTCGAGTTTCTGGCGCGTACGCACGACCTGAAATCCGCCGCCTTCGACCAGCACTTCGGGCGACATCGGCCGGCTGTTGTAGTTGCTCGCCATCGTCGCCGTGTACGCACCCGCGCCGCGGATTGCGAGCAGGTCACCGCGTTTTACCGGCGGCAGCAGCCGATCATGCGCGAAGAAGTCGGACGACTCGCAGACCGGGCCCACGATGTCGGCCGGGGTCTCCGGAAGGTTCGCGTTCGGATCGAAGTCGACCGGCACGATCGCGTGATAGGCGCCGTACAGCGCGGGCCGGATCAGCTCGCTCATCGATGCGTCGACGATCACGAAGCGCTTACCGACTTGCTCTTTTACGTAGACGACGCGCGTGAGGAGCACGCCGGCATCGCCGACGAGCGCGCGACCTGGTTCGACGATGAGGGTGAGGCCCAGGTCGGCCGCGCCGCCGCGCTTGATTCCATCGATGAGCGCCCGACCGAACACGGCGTGGCTCTGCGCGTCTGCGCCTTCGTTGCCGTACAAGATCGGCCAGCCACCGCCCGCATCGATCGTGGTCATCGGCGCACCACGCGCGGCACACTCCGCAGCGAACTCCGCGATGATCGCGACCGCCTCGCCGAGCGGCTCGGGAGAGAGCACCATCGAGCCGATGTGACACGCGACGCCTTCCAGCCGCACGTGTTCACTCTTTACCAACCGTGGGATCAGCTCGCGCGCGATCCCGATGTCGATGCCGAACTTCGACGTGCGCAAGCCAGTCGAGATGTACGGATGCGTGGCTGCGTCGACGTTCGGGTTCACGCGCAACGCGATGTGCGCGACCACGCCCAACTCGGCTGCGATGCTCTCGACCGCGTCGATTTCAGCCGCGCTCTCGACGTGGAGCGAACGAATGCGGGCTTCGAGCGCCATGCGAATCTCGGCGTCGGTCTTGCCTACGCCGCTGAACACGACCTTGTCCGGCGAGAAGCCCGCCTTGAGCGCGCGCGCGAGCTCGCCGCCCGACACGATGTCTGCGCCCGAACCCCAGCCAGCGAGCCGCGACAGCAGCGCGAGATTGCCATTCGCTTTGACTGCGTACGCGACGAGGTGGGGAACGTCGGCGAGCGCAGCGTCGATCGCGCGATAGGCGTCGTGCACCGAAGCGGCCGAATATACGTAGGCGGGCGTGCCGACGTGGTCGGCGATCTCGTCGAGCGGAACCGACTCGGCGTGCAAGATGCGGCCCTCGTGCACGAAGTAGCTCGAGCGGGGAATGCGTTGTTTCGTAGACACTCGTGAGACTCCTCGAAATCCTCAAGGCTCGGTTCGAAGGCGATAGCGTTGTGCGATCGCGTCGAGCTGACAACCGCGTTCTGACAGCGCCGCCATCCAGCGCGCGATTTCTGCGGCTTGTTGCGGTTTTGCGGGCCCACCCGGCACGTTGCGCCGCTCGAGCGCGATCTCGGGATCGAGCGCTTGCCAGATGTCGGCATCGAACGACGGGTGCTCATTCTGTAGCTCCGCCAGGGTCAGCTCGCTGAGCGTCACACCGCGCGTGACCGCGAGATGGACCAACCGACCCGCGACGTGATGCGCGTGCCGGAACGGAACGCCGCGCGCGGCCAGGTAATCGGCGAGCTCGGTCGCTTCGAGAAAGCCTTCGCGAAGTGCACGTTTCATGCGCTCCACGTCGAAGCGTGCAGCCGCGATCGAGCCGCTCAAGATCGTGAGGCATGCATCGACCGTGTCGAACGCGTCGAACACGGGCGGCTTGTCTTCCTGCAAGTCGCGGTTGTACGCGAGCGGCAAACCCTTGAGCATGACGATCAGCGCGACCAAGTCCCCGACCACGCGACCACTCTTGCCCCGAACGAGCTCGGCCATGTCCGGGTTCTTTTTTTGCGGCATCATCGACGAGCCGGTCGTGAACGCGTCGCTCATCTGAACGAAGCCGAACTCTTGCGTGCTCCAGAGCACGAGCTCTTCCGAGATGCGCGACAGGTGAATCGCACAGTTCGCGAGCGCCGCGACCGTCTCGACCAAGAAGTCGCGGTCGGCGACGGCATCGAGCGAGTTGCGCGTCACGCCATCGAACTCGAGCTCGCGCGCGGCGAGCGAACGATCGATCGCAAACGTCGTAGCAGTCAGCGCGCCCGAGCCGAGCGGCGATAAGTTCATGCGTTTTGCCGCATCGAGCAAACGCGCGCGATCGCGATCGAGCATCTCGCACCAGGCGAGCAGGTGATGGGACAAGCGCACCGGTTGCGCGCGCTGTAAGTGCGTGTAGCCGGGCAGCAGCACGTGCACGCTCGTCTCCGCGCGCTGGACGAGCACCGCTTGGAGCGCGTCGATGCGACCCGCCGTCGCGCGACACGCATCGCGCGTGAACATCCGCATGTCGGTCGCGACTTGGTCGTTGCGACTGCGCGCGGTGTGCAAGCGCGCGCCGGCTTCACCGATTCGCTCGGTCAGCGCAGCCTCGATGTTCATGTGCACGTCTTCTTGAGCCGGGTTCCACTGAAACTCGCCGCGCTCGATCTCACCCGCGAGCTCGCGCAGCCCGGACTCGATCTTCTCGACGTCTTCCGTCGCCAGGATTCCGCGCGCGCCGAGCATGCGGGCGTGTGCAATCGAGCCCCGGATGTCGAACGGCGCCAAGCGCTTGTCTACGTCGACGCTGGCGCTGAATGCTGCTGCCTGCGCATCGAGGTCTTCTTGGAAACGGCCGCCCCAACTCTTGTCACTCATTGCCTGCGTCTCAACTCCCGGTCGGAATCCTTAGCGCGATTCGCCGCAGAAGTCGCGCGCCGGTGTGGATGCAATGGGCGTCGATCGCAAGCGAAATTAGCGCTGCGACGGCTGGTTCCAAGACCCCGGAAACCGCCGCCGTGACTACACAAACGAAAGCGACGAGTGCGATTCGCGCGGAGTTCAAAGCCCCCTGGCGCGCGGCGCGGGCGATCCACAGGGCTGCTGCGGCGTCGCGCACGTCTTCGCCGACGAGCGCGATCGCTCGGTCACCGGCGGGGCCGCCTGCCGCCCCGAGTGCGACCCCGACGTCTGCAGCCGACAGCGCCGGATTGTCGTCGGACGGGTAGCCGATCACGGCGACCTTGCTGCCGGCTTCGCGCAAGCTTCGGACCTCTTGGCCGCGCTCCTCCGAGCTCAGCTCGGCCTTGATGTGCGTGATCTCGAGCCGCGCCGCGAGCTGCTCGACCGGGCCGCGCTGACCGCCCGTGAGCAACGCGACTTCGACGTTCATGTCGAACATGCGCTGCACTGCCGAGCGAGCACCGGCGCGCAGCTGATCGTACAGCGCGATCACCGCGCGCACGCGACCGGCGACGCTCACGAACACCGCCGTGCGTCCGAGCGCTTCGGCGCGCGCGGCGTGACTCTCGGCGAGCGCAACGCTCACGCCGTGATCGAGCAAGAGCCGCCGGCTCCCGATGACGACTTCCTCACCGGTCGGGCCGAGCGCCGTCACCCCATGACCGTGTGTGAGTACGCTGCGCCGGACTTCCGCGAACTGAACGCGCCGCGTCTCGGCATAACTCACGATCGCGCGGCCGACTGCGTCTTCGGTCGCGACGAGCTCGGCAGCGGCCACCAAACCGAGAAGGTCGTCTGCAGCGTTCGGCGGCGACGACTCGCCGAGCATGTGGACTTCGACGACCTCGGGGCTGCCTTCCGTCAACGTCCGGTGCGGCGTCATCGCGACGACGTCGACGTTCCCTGCGAGCTCGAGCGCCGCTCCGTTTTGAAACAACACGCCGCGCGCAGCGGCCGTCGTCGCAGCAGCGGTGAACGGCCACTCGGCGGCGCGCCGGAGTGCGAGCCACGGCGATGCGAGCAGCAGTGCGCTGGCAGCTGCGAGCGGCAGGACGCGGCCTTCGGAGTCGCCCCACATCAACAGGCCGAGTGCCACGATCAGGCTCAAGAGGCCGCCGTAGCGGCTGAGCTCACTCGACAATCGCACGAGGGGCGCGCCCTCTTGCGGATGCACTTGTCCACCCCGAAGCGCGCGCGACAGGCTGCGGTCTTCGCCGATCCGCGTCGCGACTACGCGCACGCCGCCTTCCACCAACGTGGCGCCGGCGAGCAAGGTATCGCCCGGTCCGCGCGGAATGCTCGTGGTTGCGGTCGGGAACGGCAGCACGCGCGCTTCGCCGACCTGCACGACGCTGTCGACCGCGACCCGGTCGCCGCGACGCACGATCAGCTCGTCGCCGATCCGAACCTTGTCGGGCTCGGCATCGCTCGCTGCGGAGTCGGAATCGATCGAGGTACGAAGTGGCGTCAGCGGGGTGGCGAGGCCGGATGCGGTCCGGCCTTTCAAATGCGCGCGCAAAAACGCGGCGGCGCTGTCGACCGGCTGGCGGGCTCGCGCATCGAAGAACGCCCGGCACAAGAGCGCGAGGCTGGTGAACGCAGCTCCCAGCTGCGCAAGGTCCCCCGGCGTGCCCTCGCTGTGCCGGTAGCCCGCGAGTGCGGCACCGAATACACCGAGCGGACCGCACACCCAGGCGAAGACGCCGATCTCGCTGAAGCTCGCGATCGTCAAACGCATCGCGACCGCGGCTCCGAGCGCCGCACACACCGCGGAAAACAACGCGACCTCGGGACCGTTGAAGCAGGCGAGCACGCCGGAAAGCAGGACGGTCACCATGCCGAGGAACAGCCAGCGTACGGTCTGCGGCGGAAGCCCAGGCTCGATGCGCGGCTGGCTCGCGAGGACCGAAGCCGTGAGCGGCGTCACGCGCGTGACCCCGGCCGACGGCGTCGCATTCAGCTGCTGCGGTCTGCGCCGGGCGCGGGCGCCGGCGCGGTAGTCGGTCTTGCACTGCTCGCTGCACAGCAGCCGCACGCCGTCTTCGAATGCCAGCACGCTCGGCGTCCGCAGCGGGTCGACGTCGGCACCGCAAGCAACACACGGCGCCGCCGGCAGCTGCAGGCGGTCTTCGGGCAGTGTATTCGACGGCAGAATGCGCCGCGCGCTGAGGCTCACCTCGCGTTCCGTGGACACGCGCCGACACTCTCATGCGCGCCAAACATTGCAAGAGGCGCACTTGCACCACATCGGAGCTAAAAATTGCGAGCGGGGCCGTCGCGGCGGTAGCCTCTCCGCATGCCATCGCTACCCGCCGCGCGATCCTGGGTCTCCACGTTCGTGAGTGCCGCGCTCGCAGCCGGGCTCGGGTCAGCCTGCGCGACGACGCAGCCCGACCCGGCCGCGAAGGAATGGCGGACGAAGCTCGCCGACGCGATTCGAGAGCCAGTCACGTCGCGCGACGAGCGCGACCTCCACAGCCGCGTGATGATGAATGCGGTCGACCACGACGCGGTGGTGGGACTCAACGCCGACCAGGTGCGAGCCGCCTTCGGACCGGGCGTGCCGTGCTCCGGCCAGGCGCTCTGCGCGGAGCAGGGTTTTTCGGGAGACGACCTGTACTACGCGATCGGGCAGCCGACCGACGACAAGATCAAGCAGCTACCGGTACTGATCGTCGGGTTCGACACGCACGGCGCGGTCAAGCGCATCTACACGCTCAAGACGCACTGATCACGGCTCGTTTTCAGACTCGTCGACGCCGGCAAGCTTCTTCGCGAGCGCCTTTTTTTCGTCCAGCTTCATCAGGCGCTGGATCTGGATGCGCTGGGCTTGGGGCGAGCCCGCGCCGTGCATCGACTCGGTCAGATACCCGACCGCGTTGCGACCGAGTGTCATGTTCTCGATCAAGCGCAGCACCCGCCGGCGGTTGTCGACCGAAACCTTCGGGTTGCCCTTCAGATACTTGCGAAGGATCGGGCCGGTCACCGGGCTGTCGAACTCTTTGTCCGACGGCAGCGTGACCATCAACCCGCCCGCGAGGTCCTGCGCCAAGCGCGCCAGCTCGTACGGGAAGCGCGTCACGTTGTGCTTGCAAACGTTCGCGAGCATGTCGTCACACTGGTAGTTGCCCGCCGACGTGGGTTGCGACTCGTGCGAAGCGGCGATGCCGGCGCCGTAGATGGTCTCGTTCAAGTGCGCCATCTCGACCAGCTTGTCGCGCACGTGTGAGGCTTTGCTCGCGCCGTTGTAGTCCGCGATCGTTGCGGCAGCGCCGATGATCACGTCGCCTAGGCCGGTTTTACACACGTAGCTGCGCCGCTCGTCGAGCGGTTCACCGCGTACCACCGGCGCAGCTACGTGTGTAAAACCGGCCTAGGCGACGTGATCATCGGCGCTGCCGCAACGATCGCGGACTACAACGGCGCGAGCAAAGCCTCACCCGTGCGCGACAAGCTGGTCGAGATGGCGCACTTGAACGAGACCATCTACGGCGCCGGCATCGCCGCTTCGCACGAGTCGCAACCCACGTCGGCGGGC
>DASRXR010000015.1:0-12802 GCA_035687405.1 Polyangiales bacterium | reverse complement strand
ACCGTGTTCAAGCTCGGGCTCTCGCACATTCAGCAGGGTACTGACCACTTGCTGTTTTTGCTGATGTTGCTCTTGCCTGCGCCGCTCTGTGCGCGCGATCGACGCTGGGCGGGCCCGAGATCCGTCTGGCAAAGCCTGCGCGTGACGTTCGGCATCGTGACTGCGTTCACCATCGGGCATTCGCTGACGTTGATCGCAGGGGCCGTGCACGGCGCGGCGCTGCCGCCGCAACCGGTCGAGGTGCTGATCGCGTTCTCGATCTTAGTCTCGGCGATCCACGCGTTTCGTCCGGTGTTCGCCGGCCGCGAGATGTTCGTCGCAGCTGGCTTCGGGCTCGTGCACGGCTTCGCGTTCGCGCGCGACTTGCTCGGCTTTGGTTTCGACGGTCGTTCGCTCGCGCTCGCGCTGTTCGGCTTCAACCTCGGGATCGAAACGATGCAGCTCGTCATCGTGCTGCTCGTGATGCCGTGGCTCCTGCTTGCCAGTCGAAGCCCGCGTTACACGTGGTTGCGTGTGCCGGGCGCTGGCTTCGGCGTCCTCGCGAGCACGGGATGGATCCTCGAACGCGCGTTCGGAGCGGGCTCGCAGATCCCGGCGCTCGTGGAGAGCGCAGCCGCGCACGCCGTGTGGGTATTGGTTGCAGTTGCAGGTTTTGCTCTGCTGGTGACGGCCGCGAGACTGCGCACCTCGCCGCCGCCTACGGCTGCCGACCTTCGTAAGTCGTGAAAAGATTGCTGCTTTGCGGACTTCGCCGGATTGTTTGGTGAGCCAATGTAGACGCGCGACGCGCATCCGCTCCAGCGCATGCAGTCGACGAGAGCGGTTATGCTAGCGGAAGTGGCGAAGCCCTCGAAGCGCGAGCCGAGTAAGCCTCTGGCGGTCGTCGCAGCGCGCATCGTTCAGGAAGCGCTCAACGAAGATGTCGACTTCGCGACGCTCGCGCGTCTCGCTGGTAGTGACCCCGGATTCGCCGCTCGCGTCGTCGCGACGGTCAACAGTGGCGCATTCGGAATGTCGCGCCAGGTCTCGGACGTCACCCAAGCCTGCAAGCTCATTGGAGTCCGCGGCTTACGCAACCTCGCGCTGAGCCTCGTCGTCAGCGACATGGTTCCGGTCGGTGAAGACGGCGCAGTGTTGCTCGCGAACTCGCTCCGGCGCGCCGTCGCGGCTCGGCTGATCGCCGAAGCGATCGGTGAACGCAGCTTGGATGAGTTCTTCACGATGGGTTTGTTTCTCGAGATCGGCATCCTTCACGGCGCGCGAACCGAGCTGGCGGTGAGTGGTGAGATCGCGCGCATGCCCTCGGCACACCGCCCGGCGTACGAGCGCGCGTGCGGAAGACAAGAACACATGCACATTGGCGCCGCGCTGGCGCGTAGCTTCAAGCTGCCCACGGAGATGGGCGATGCGGTCCTCCACCATCACGCCCCGGCGCCTCCGGCGACCGGTACGTTGGTCCGCGTCGGTTGGGCTGCGGAACGCATTGCCGGCGCATTCGAAGCGGCCGATCTCGAGCGCGGCCGTGAAGATGCGTTCGCCGCCGCGAAGGCGATCGGTGTGCCGCTGGCGGCCGTCGAAGGCATTCTCGCGCGTGTTCCCGAGCTCGTGTCGGAGACTGCGTCGGCGTTCAATCGAGAGCTGCCCACCCAGGAGAGCCTCGAGTCTCTGGTGCAAGACGCGAATCGCCGCCTCGTCGACATGAATCGGACGTACGAGCGCTTGCTGCATCAGCTCGAGCAGCTCGTCTCCGAAAAGGAGCAACTGACGACTCAGCTTCGCCACGTGAACGATGAGCTGTCGCGATTGGCCGGCACGGATTCGCTCACGGGTTTGGCGAACCGCCGCGTGTTCGTGGACGCGCTCCGGCGCGATCTCTCACGTGCACAACGTACGTCGCAGCCGCTCTCGGTTTTGATCTTGGATGTCGATCACTTCAAGTCGGTCAACGACACCTACGGGCACGCAGTCGGCGATGTCGTCCTGACCCGGCTCGCGGAAGTGCTCCGCAGCACGCTGCGAAACGGCGACTTGGCCGCGCGCTGGGGTGGTGAAGAGTTCGTTGCACTGCTGCCCGGCAGTGCGATCGACGGCGCGAAGATCGCGGCGGAGCGGATTCGCACGGCGCTAGAGCAAGTCGAGATGTCGGCGCCGGTCGCGAACTTTCGCGTGACAGCGAGCTTCGGCGTGGCCACGATCCCGGTCGGCGCGGCTACGCCTCAGGAGGCTCCCACTCTGATGGAACGTGCGGACGCTGCGCTGTACGAGGCGAAGCGAGGCGGCCGCAACAAGGTCGTCGCCGCACCATAACGGTCGCGCGGCAGCAGCGAGGTTCTGCCCCTCGCCGCCGCCAGCGGCAGCCGCCGTCAATCCTTCGGCTCGATCAAACAGAACTCGGCGCCGAACGGATCTACAACTGCGCTCATCCGACCGTACGGCGTATCGAACGGCGGCTGACGAACCTGCCCGCCGAGTTGCTGCAACTTCTTCGCCGACGCGTCGGTGTCGCTCACCGCAAAGTACGTGTTCCAGTGCGAAGGAACTTCTTGCGGGAACTGCGGACCCATCTGCATCAAGCCCGCGACCGCGTTCTGGGTGTCGGGGGCGTCGTCGGCTCGATGCATCGTCCAATACTCCATGCCGCCGCCGTCCATCTTTTGCAGCTTCAGGCCGAACACGCTCGAGTAGAACTCGCCCGCCTTCTTCGCATCGCGCGTGTACACTTCGTGCCACGCCATCGCGCCTGGTTCGTCGATCACTTGCGAGCCGGTGTGCGACTTGGGTTGCCAGACCCCGAAGATAGCGCCGGTCGGATCGCTGAAGATCGCCATGCGCCCGTATTCCATCACGTCCATCGGCGCTTGCACGGTTTGACCGCCGGCGGCTTTGACTTTCTTTTCAGTCTCATCCGCGCTGTCGGTGCCGAAGTAAATACACCACGCCGATGGTCCGGGCAGTTCGGGTGTCTTCTTCCACATCGCTGCGACCCGGCGGCCCTCGCGCAGGCCCGTCGTATAGAACGCCATGTTCGGATCGCCACCTTCGAACGACCAGCCGAGCAGCTCGCCGTAAAACGCGCGCGCTTTGTCGACGTCCGGCGTTCCTAGATCTGCCCACACCACCGTGTTCAAAACAGCCTTGTCGAGATTGGGCATCTTGTGCTCCTCCGTTAGAGTGAGCCGGGCTTATACCACCGGCACTCTCAGCCGACGAAGCGCTTCACGTGCGATCGCGCAATCGATACCCGACGCCGGGCTCGGTCACTAGCAATCTCGGCCGTGATGGATCGACTTCGACTTTTTTGCGCAGCTCGGCCATCTGCACGCGCACGTAATGCGTATGAGATGCGTGGGTCGGCCCCCAAACTTCTTTCAATATTTGCCGGTGCGTCAACACTTTGCCCGCGTGCCGTGCCAGCAGCACGAGCAACTTGTATTCGATCGGTGTTAAATGCAGCGGCTCGTTCGCGCGCGTGACTTCACGCCGCGTGAGATCGATGCGCAGCTCGCCGAATTCGAAGACCTGCGCCGGCGTCGTATCGGCCGTGTTGGCATGGCGCTGCGCGACGCGCATGCGCGCGAGTAGCTCGTTCACTCCGAACGGCTTGGTCAGATAGTCATCGGCGCCTGCATCGAGCGCCGCGACTTTGTCATCCTCGCGACCGCGCGCCGAGATCACGATGATGGGCACCCGGCTCCACTCGCGCATTTGCTTCGTGAGGCTGATGCCATCGCCATCCGGCAAGCCGAGGTCGAGCAGAATGAGCTCCGGATTGTGACTGGTCGCGAGCATGAGCGCTTCGCTCGCGCGCTCGGCTTCGATGATCTTGTAGCCGTGCGAAGACAGCGACGCGCGAATGAACTTCCGCATCTGCGGCTCATCTTCGACGACCAACACTGTCGCGCCGTCCTGCGTCATGCCGGCGCACCTTCGCTTTGTGGAACCACCGGAGGCTCTCCGCCGATGGGGATCGTGAGGCTGAAGACGGCCCCCGCGCTAGGGCGGTGCTCTGCGCGAATCGAGCCCCCGTGCGCTTCGACGATGCCGCGCGCGATCGCCAAGCCCAGGCCTGCTCCGGCTACGCCTGCGTGCGCGCCGCGAAAGAACTTCGTGAAGACTTTTTCTTCGCTTCCGGGTGGAAGCCCCGGCCCGTGATCGATCACTTCGATTTCGACGTTTTCGCCTCGTCGCACCGCCGTGATTTCGATCGGCGAGCCCGGCGGCGTGTACTTCGCGGAGTTCTCGAGCAAGTTCAAGAAGAGTTGCTCGAGCAACACCGGATCGACGAGCAGCAGCGGCAGGTCGGGCGGCAGCCGCACGCTCACTTGACGAGTGCCGAGCCGATCTTCCAAACGCGTCAGTGCCGAGCCGATGCTCTCGTCGAGCGGAACCCAATCGCGCCGCAGCGAAATCGCACCGGACTCGAGGCGCGTCATGTCGAGCAGATTCGCGACCAGGCGTTCGAGCCGCGCAGCTTCACCGACGATCGAGTCGACTAGCTCGACCCGCGTTGCGTCACTCAAGCCTGGATCGTCACGTAACGACGTCGCGGCACCGGTGATCGAGCCGAGAGGCGTCCGCAAGTCGTGCGACACGGCCGACAGCAGCGACGACCGCATCTCCTCGGTCTTAGCGCGCACCGCCGAAGCACGCGCTTCCGAGGCGAGCCGAACGCGTTCGAGCGCAACCGCGATCTGCCGGCAAAACACATCGAGAAATGCGCGCTGCTCGGCGCGCAACGCGACCTTTTCCACCGGCACGAGTGCGAGCACACCGATCGCATTTTCGACCCGCAGAGGCGCGCAGAGGGTCGCAGAGCCCGGAAGTGTATCCGTCCCCAACCCCGCGAGCTCCGCATGCTCGAGCGACCACTTCGCGACGGTCAGGTCTTTCGTATCCAGCGCCGTGTCGGCGGGCCAGGCCGCGACCGCGCGCAGCTCGCCTTCCGCATCCGGCTGGAGGACTACCGCGCGCGCCGAGAAGATGTCCGCCGCTTGTCGGGCCGCGACTTTCGCGATCTTCGCCGGTTCGTCTGCCACCGCCAGGTCGCGACTGAGCGTGTACAGCACCGCCGTTCGCTCCTCGCGCGACACTGCATCGCGTTCTTGCCGTTTGAGTCGCCCCGCGAGCTCGCTCAACAGGAAGCCGACTCCGAACATCGTCAGGAACGTGAGGAGGTAGCGCTGATCCGAAATCTCGAAGTCGTAATACGGCGGGACAAAGAAAAAATCGTAACAGGCGACGCTCAGCGCGGCAGCAAACAGCGAAGGACCGCGGCCCCACAACATCGCCGTCAGCATCACGGAGATCAGAAACAGCATCTCCGGATCCGGCAACTGGAGCGCCGCTCGCAGCAGCGCGGCAACGCCTGCACCGGCGCCGACCACCAGCGCAGCAAACACGTAGTGGGCTAGCGTTGGCTGCGCGCGCGCGCGACTCGGATCGGGTACACGCGGCTCCACGCCGTCGGTGCCGCGAATCACGTGCACATCGATGTCACCGCTGCCACGAACCACTTCATCGAGCAGCGATCCGCGCAGCCGATCGCGAAGTAGCGAATGTGTCGGCTTGCCGATGATGATGCGCGTGACGTTGGCGCGCCGCGCGTAGCTCAAGATCGCTTCGGAGATGCGTGTGCCCGCAAGCCGCGTGACGCTGCCGCCGAGCGATTCGACGACGCGCAGGTGCGCTTCGAGCCGCTCGCGATCTGCGTCACTCATGGTGAACCCGGAGCGCTCGACGTAGGCGGCGACCCACGGGCAACGCAAGCCTGCAGCCATGCGCGCGGCGGAACGGATCAATCGCCCCGAGCTCGGCGCAGGACCGACGCACACCAAGATGCGTTCGCCCGCGGGCCACGTCACGGCGACTCCGTGTTCCGCGCGGTACTCCTGGACGTCTTCATCGACGTGCTGCGCCGTGCGTCGGAGCGCGAGCTCGCGAAGCGCGAGTAAATTGCCGCGCTGGAAGAAGTGTTCGATCGCGCGCTCGGCTTGCTCCGGCACGTAGACCTTGCCTTCTTTGAGGCGCTGCAACAGATCTTCCGGCGCGATGTCGACGACCTCGATCGCATCGGCGCGATCGAGAATGCTGTCCGGCACGGTCTCTCGCACTTGCACGCCGGTGATCTGCGAGACGACGTCGTTCAAGCTTTCGACGTGCTGAACGTTGATCGTGGTCAGCACGTCGATGCCGGCTTCGAGCAGCTCGACGACGTCTTGCCAGCGCTTGGCGTGTCTCGAGCCCGGCACGTTGGTGTGCGCGAGCTCGTCGACGAGCAGCAGCTTCGGCTTACGCGCGAGCGCGGCGTCGAGGTCGAGCTCTTCGAGCACGCGGCCGCGATACGCGATCGACTTGCGCGGCAGCTGTGCGAGGCCGTCGGCCATCGCCATCGTCTCGGGACGCTGGTGCGTTTCGACGATGCCGACGACCACGTCCAACTTGTGCTCGGTCGCGAGATCGCGCGCGACCTGAAGCATCCGGTAGGTCTTTCCCACGCCGGGCGCAAAGCCGAAAAAGATCCGGAGCTTGCCGCGGCTGGCTCGCGCCTCAGCCTCGTTCATCCGACGCAAGAGCTCGTCGGGGTCTGGACGATCGTTCGGCATTCAGGGCAGTCACCAGTGTCTCACTCGAACGAGTCGAGTGCGAGGTTCAGGCCTAACACGTTGACGCGCGGTTCCCCGAACACGCCGAGCGTTCGCCCGGTCGTGTTGGCCGCGACGATGGTTTGCACTTGTTCCGGTGCGAGGCCGCGTGCCTTCGCGACACGTGCGACTTGCAGCTCGGCGTTTGCAGGGCTGATGTCGGGGTCCAAGCCGCTTGCGGAACGCGTCGCAGCATCCGCGGGGATCACGGTATCGGGAGCAAGGCCGTTTTCCGCGCGATAGGCTTTCGCGAGATCGACGAAGCCGGCGTACGATTCGTCGACGTCTTTGGTCGCAGGGTCGTCCGGGATGCCGTGGATGAGCTTGTCGCTCGTCGGCCCGAGGTTCGTGCCGCTCGAGTTGGCCGCGTCGTAGCCGGTGCCTGCCGCGGACGGGCGCGGGTGGAAGTACTCGGGTTTCGCGAACGCCTGACCGATCAGCGCGGACCCGATCACGGCGCCGTGTGCATCGCGAATCAGGCTGCCTTTCGCTTGCGAGGGGAATGTCACGCTGCCGATGCCCCAGATCGCGACCGGGAATGCGAGCCCGGTGACGACGACGAAAAACCCAGTGAGAAGAAGTGCGGGACGAAGGTGTTCCATGATCAGGCGAGCCTCAACGCGACGAGTAAACGATCGATGAGCCAGATCGCCGGGAACGGCGCGATCACGCCCCCGACGCCGTAGACCAGCAGGTTGCGCCGCAACACTGCGACGGCGTTCGACGGGCGGTACGAGACGCCGCGCAGCGCGAGCGGGATCAGCGCGATGATGATCAGCGCGTTGAAGATCACGGCTGCGAGCACGGCGGATTGCGGGTTCGACAAGCCCATGAAGTTGAGCTTGCCGAGCGCGGGATAGGTGACGAAGAACATCGCGGGAATGATCGCGAAGTACTTGGCGACGTCGTTCGCGATGCTGAACGTCGTGAGCGAGCCGCGCGTCATCAGCATTTGTTTGCCGATCTCGACGACTTCGATCAGCTTCGTCGGATTGGAGTCGAGGTCGACCATGTTGCCGGCCTCCTTCGCTGCTTGTGTCCCCGTGTTCATCGCGACGCCGACGTCTGCCTGCGCAAGCGCGGGAGCGTCGTTCGTGCCGTCGCCCGTCATCGCGACCAAGCGACCGCCGGCTTGTTCCTGCCGAATGAACGCGAGCTTCATCTCGGGCGTGGCTTCCGCCAAAAAGTCGTCGACGCCCGATTCGGCCGCGATCGCTGCAGCCGTCAGCGGATTGTCGCCGGTGATCATCACGGTCTTGATGCCCATCTCGCGCAGCTGCGCGAAGCGCTGGCGGATGCCTCCTTTGACGACGTCCTTCAGGTGAACGACGCCGAGCACGCGCGCGCTCTCGGAGACGACGAGCGGTGTGCCACCTTCGCGACTGACGCGTTCGACGGTGGCTTGCACGTCGGAGGGATAACTCCCGCCGTTCGATTCGACGAAGCGCTTGATGCTGTCGGCGGCGCCCTTTCGGATTTGCTTGCCGGCGTAGTCGACGCCGCTCATGCGCGTCTGTGCTGTGAATTCGACGAATTGCGCGCCGTGGAGGTCGCCGAGCTCGCGCCCGGCCAGGCCGTGTCGATCCTTGGCGAGCACGACGATGCTGCGGCCTTCCGGGGTTTCGTCGGCGAGTGATGCGAGTTGCGCGACGCGTGCGAGCTCCTCGATGCGGACGCCGTTGGCTGGGTAGAAGTCCGTCGCTTGGCGATTGCCGAGCGTGATCGTACCGGTCTTGTCGAGTAGCAGCGTGTTCACGTCGCCGGCCGCTTCGACGGCTTTACCGCTCATCGCGAGCACGTTGTGTTGCATCACGCGGTCCATGCCGGCGATCCCGATCGCGCTCAACAGGCCGCCGATCGTCGTCGGGATCAGGCAGACGAGGAGGGCGACCAACACTGGAATGCTCGGAACGTTGTGAGTGTCGCCGGCGGCGTATTGTGCGAACGGCAGCAGTGTCACCGTCGCGAGTAAGAAGATGATCGTCAGGCCGGCGAGCAGGATCGAGAGCGCGATCTCGTTTGGCGTCTTTTGGCGTTTGGCGCCTTCGACGAGTGCGATCATGCGGTCGAGGAAGCTGTGCCCGGGGTCTTGCGTGACGCGTACGACGATGCGGTCGGACAGCACCTTGGTGCCGCCGGTGACTGCGCTGCGGTCGCCGCCACTCTCGCGGATGACTGGGGCAGACTCACCGGTGATCGCGGACTCGTCGACGCTCGCGATGCCATCGATGATCTCGCCGTCGGCAGCGATCACGTCGCCCGCTTCGCAGACGAAGACGTCGCCTTTCGCGAGTTGTGGCGCCGGGATGCGTTCTTCGCGATCGGCGCCGCGGATGAGCCTGCGTGCGACCGTGTCGGTTTTGGCTTTTCGCAGGGAGTCGGCTTGGGCTTTGCCGCGGCCTTCGGCCATGGCTTCGGCAAAGTTTGCAAATAACACGGTGAACCACAACCACGCGCTGACTTGCCCGATGAAGAGGTTGTCGGCAGCGCCGCTGATCACCCCCCGAATCCAGAAATAGCTGGTAACGGCGCTGCCGACTTCAACTACGAACATCACAGGGTTCTTAGCGACAACGCGCGGGTCGAGTTTGACGAAGGCATCGCGAATGGCGCGTCTAACGATGTGCCCTTCGAACAACGCTCGAGGGGCGTTCTTGGGGCGAACGGAATGTCGTGGCGCCTGAGTTTGAGTGGGTGCGGGCGCGATCGATGGATACGCGGACGCGGGCTCCGCAAGCTGCCGTTTGGGTTCTGCAGTCATGACACTTTCTCTCTCAGTGCGTCGCGAGCGCGAGCATTTTGAAGTGCTCGACGATCGGGCCGAGTGCGAGGCCGGGGAAATAGGTCAGTGCGCCGACGATGACCACGATGCCGACGAGCAAGGTCGCAAATGTGGTGGTGTCGGTAGGGAACGTTCCAGACGACGCGGGCACGCTCTTCTTCTGCGCGAGTGCGCCTGCCATCGCGAGCAAGGGCACGATCATCATGAAGCGGCCGAACATCATCGCGAGCGCGAGCGTGGTGTTGTACCAAGGCGTGTTCGCGGTGATGCCCGCGAACGCGGAACCGTTGTTCGCGGTGCCGGATGCGTACGCGTAGAAAATCTCGCTGAAGCCGTGCGGCCCTGTGTTGTTGAGGTTGCCGGTTGCGGGGCCGTACACGCTATCGCTGCCGCCGTAGGCGCTGCCGGGCCAGGTGTTGAGCGCGGCCCAAAAGCCTTCCTTCGGCAGGTGAACCACGCTCGAGATAGCGGTGAAACCGAGCACGCTGGCGCAACACACGAGCATTGCGAGCATCGCCATCTGCACTTCGAACTTTTCGATCTTCTTGCCGACGTATTCGGGTGTGCGGCCGACCATCAGCCCGGCGATGAACACGGCGAGCACCGCAAACATCAGCATGCCGTACAAGCCTGCGCCGACGCCGCCGAACACGACTTCGCCGGTGAGCATGTTGAACAGCGGCACGAGGCCACCGATCGGCGTGAGGCTGTCGTGCATCGAGTTCACTGCGCCGCACGAAGCGCCGGTCGTGACCGCGGCGAACAACGCGGAGCCCGCGTTGCCGAAGCGCGTCTCTTTGCCTTCCAGGTTGCCACCCGCTTGCAACGCGGTGGCTTGTGTTTGAATGCCGGCATGGGCGAGGTGCGGGGTTCCGGCTTGCTCGGCGCTGGTGCAAATCAGGATGCCCACCAAGGCGAGCGCGCTCATCGCGCCGAAGATCGCCCAGCCTTGCTTCGGGTTGCCGACCATCTTGCCGAAGGTGTGGGTGATCGCGGCGGGGATCGACCAGATCAGCACGAGCGTGAAGAAGTTCGAGAGCGGGGAAGGGTTTTCGAACGGGTGCGCCGAGTTGACGTTGAAGAAGCCACCACCGTTCGTGCCGAGCTGTTTGATGATCTCTTGGGACGCGACTGGGCCTTGCGCGATCGTCTGCGTCGCGCCTTCGAGCGTGTGCGCGATCGTGTACGCGTCGAAGTTTTGGGGGACGCCGATCGCGACGAACACGATTGCGCCGATGAACGCGATCGGAAGCAGCACGTAAAGCGTCGCGCGCACGGCGTCGGCCCAGAAGTTACCGATGCCGTCGGCGCTCTTGTGTGCGAAGCCGCGGATCACTGCGATCGCGATCGCGATGCCGACTGCGGCCGACGCCCAGTTGTGGATCGCGAGCGCGACCATGTTCGAGAAGTACGAGACGGTCACTTCCGGCGAGTAGCTCTGCCAGTTGGTGTTCGTCGTGAACGACATCGCGGTGTTGAACGCGAGGTCGGGCGTCATCTGTTTGGCGCCGAAGTGTTGTGGGTTCAGCGGCAGAACGCCTTGCAAGCGAAGCGCGGCGTAGCTGAACAGGAACGACGCGAACGAGAACGCGAGCATCGCGACGGCGTACGTCGTCCACTTCATATTGCGCGAGGGGTCGATACCGAGCACGCGATAGGTGCCGCGCTCGAGCCGGCCGAGCGCAGGGTGGAAAAACGTCCGCTCGCCGGCAAACACGCGCGCCATGTACGAGCCGAGTGGCTTCGTGATCAGCAGCAGGACGCCGAAGTAGAGGATGATTTGGAATGTTGCGGAGGTCGTCATGGCTAAAACTTTTCCGGGACGAGCAGCGCGTAGAGCAGGTAGCCGAACACGAAGAGCGTGACGGCGCCGATCCACAGGGCGTCAGTCATGGCGTCCTCGCAGCTTTTCGCAGCCGTACGTGTAGGCGATGGCGAGCGCGAAACAGGCGACGCCCGTCGCGATGAAGAACAGGTCGGTCATGGGCTGGCTCTCGGAGTGAGGCGGATGTTGGAAAGCCTAAGAGCCGGCGCATCAAGAAGTCGTAAAGACGCGGCCGAGCCAGCATCAGGAAAGGGTCAAAGGCGGGGGGCCGCAGTACGGTGGATGCGCACGAATGCCTCAGTGCGGATCTCAGGAATGCGGAAGACCGGGAGTTTATTCGCGGGCGCCCGCCAACATTCTTGAACCTTATCGCGCGCCTTCAGCCCACCGAATTTACAACGCTGGCAGGCGCGTGCGAGCGTCTTGAACTCTGCTGCGGCTGCGCCAGGATGGTCTGTTCTGCGCTTGATGTGGGCTTAGCTGTACGATGAACCGATCGCGCGAGTTGCAACGACGCGTGTTCTTGAAAGCGCTGGGGCTCGGCCTGACGGCGCCGCTCGCAGCTGCATTCGCGCGGCGCGTCCTGGCTGCCCCCGCGCCGCGGCCGGCGCGATTGATGGTGGTGTACTTCCCGGATGGTGTTCCGCCGGAGCACTACACGCCGAAGGGCGCAGCCGACAGCTTCGACCTGAACGTCGGTGAGGCCGTGCTCGGTCCGCTCGAGCCATACAAGAAGCAGCTCAACGTGCTGCTCGGGCTGAAGATCGGCGGCGGCGAAGAAAATCACGAGTCGATCTCACAGCTGCTGTTGCCTGGCAGAGAGGTCGGGACCTCCTTCGAGCAGATCGTGGCGAAGAGTCTCGGGTCGCCTGCGCTGCTGCTCGGAGCCGTGCCGTTGAAGTCGGTCGGCGAGCAGTTCAACGCCGGCGCAAAAAACGCGCTGTTCCGCGACGGCGATTGGATCCGCACGCAAGTGAATCCGATTCGCGCAGCGGACTCGCTCTTCGGGGCGCCGCTGGGTGGAGCCGCGCCCGCGCCAGCCGCGCCGCCGACCGATGCTGCGTTCCGGCAGCAAGTCTTGGCCATGACGGAAGGCGAGCTCGAGACGCTGTCGACGGAGGTTCACAAGCTCACGATCGAGCAGAACAAACTTTCGATTCACCTCGATGCCGTGCGCCAGCTCAAGGCGAAGTCGGGCAAGCCGACGCAGATGCAGGCTGCTGCGGCGGGCTGCGGCGGTGCGATGCCGTCGGTGGACGCGCTGCGCGACTTGACGCACGGCGGCATGGACACCGATTTTTTCTACACCGAGAGCAACTTACCGAAGATCTATCCGGCGCAGCTCGAGGTGGCGGCGCAAGCGCTGTTGTGCGGGAGCGCGCGCGTCGTCGGGCTGCAGGTTTCGTACGGCGTGTCGGAAGCAGTCTGGTCGTTTCTGCCTGGGTTTCTGAGCAGCGATCAGTTCCACGGGACGCTCTCGCACGCGGACGGCAGCAAGCTCGAGATTCGCGCGCGTTTTGCAAAGGCGAAGCGCTGGCTGTTGCAAGGCTTGGT
>DASRXR010000014.1:0-3624 GCA_035687405.1 Polyangiales bacterium | reverse complement strand
GCCGGGTCGTAGCCGACCGGCGCCGGCGCAGCTTTGAACGCGTGCCAGACCTGCTCGCGCGTGGCGTCGTCGAACGCCCACTCGACTCGGCACTCGGCCACGCAAGTGTCTTGCGCGGGCGACCAGTAGTTGAGCGAGATGAACGGGCTCGCTTCGAGGTGCGCGCGCTTGAGCGGCGTCGGGCTGGTCGCGATCACACCCGACAACACCCTGCCGTCCCAATGCCAGAGCGGATGCAGGATGCGCGTCCGCGGCCGCCCTTGCCGATCGACCGTCGCCGCGCCACACCACACGATCCGGTGCGCCATCTCGACGAACGCCGGCGCGATTTTCGATAGCTCGGTCATGGTGCCTCTCTTTATCACGGCGCGCGCTTGCGGGAGCAGCGGCCCTCACGGCAGATCGGCGTTGCGATAAAGCATGCCGCTCTCGCTTCTACGCAATCGCCCCAGTACTCGTAGAACGTAGCCGAGAGCGGCGCGGCGAGCGCGACAAAAGCCTGCTCTTGATCCTTGTTCACAGAGACGCTGCACGCGAACGCCTCCAGGCAGCCTCCGTCCCCGCGTGCGATTACACAGTCCGCGTCGCTGGCGCATCGGTTGTGCTTTTGGACCAATGCTGCGGCCTCTTGCTCGAGCCGATCGTGCGTCGCCTGGTCCGGCTCATGCTTGCAGCGCCCTTCACGGCAAACCGAATTCGGCTTGATGCAGCTCACGTGCTCGCGAGCGCACAGGTTGCATTGTGCCTTGTAGCGCTCCGAGATCGCGGCCACCTCGGTGTCGACTTGCGCGATGTCGCTCACGCGCACGGCAATCCCGCACGCAACGCCTTTCGGGCACGCCCCCGCAGCTGTTCCACACTCGGTGCTGGACGTGCACGCGTTGTGCGCCGCCATCACGGCGTGAATGTCGCGATCCAGCTCTCTGCAGCTACGCTCGGGCAATGGTTGTGCCGGTGGCTTCGGGGGAGGCGCTTGGGTCTCGGCGGGAGCGGTGACTTCGGGCTCGGTTGCCGGCGTGCTCGACGCACACGCAGCCAGTAACGCGAGGGCAGCCAAGAGGAATGAACGCAAGATGTCGTGCATGTTCAAGTCCCAATTCTAAGAGGAGCTTCAGCGTTTGCGCGAGCAGCGGCCTTCGCTGCAGACCGGCGTCGCGGCGACACATTCAGCGGTCTGGGACGTGCAACGGTCGCAGTACTCGTAGAACGTCTTCGAGAGCGGCGCTGCGAGCTCGACGAAGGCTTTCTCCTGGTCCTTGTTCACGGAGACGCCGCATGCGAAGGCCTCCGGGCACCCTCCGCTGCCGCGCGCGAACACGCAGTCCGCATCGCTGGCGCAGGCGTTGTGCTTTTGGACCAGCGCTTCGGCTTCTTGGTCGAGACGATCGCAAACCGCTTGGTCCGGTGCATGCGCGCAATGCCCATCGTTGCATACCGGGTTCAGCTTCATGCAGCGCACGCGCTCGCGAGCGCAGTGCTTGCACTGTGTCTTGTAGCGATCCGAGATCGACGCCATTTCGGCGTCGACATGCGCGAGGTCGCCTGCGCGCACCGCAACGCCGCATGCAAAGCCGTTTGGGCAGCCGGCAGCTGCGGCCGCGCAGTCGGCGTCGGCCGTGCAAGCGTTGTGCGTGTTGATCAGGGTGGCCGCGTCGTCCTGCAGCTGATCGCAGGTGCGCTCGGGCAGCGCTGGGGCAGGCGTCGGCGCTGCTTGGGGCTCGGCGGGCACGGGCTCTTGTGGTGTGCTCGGAGCGCAGGCAGCAAGGACTACGAGCGCGACAAAATAGAATGACCGGAGGGTGTTCTGCATGAGCGGCCGTGAGCACCGTATACACGACTGGTATACGGTTGATCGCTCGTACCTCAGCTACGTGCCCGCGAATCCTTCATGCTCCAGCATGCGACCAGCTTTGCAGATGTCTGTGTTCCTTGCGCTCAGCTTGCCCGCGCTCGTGGGTTGCCCTTCGGATGATTCGCAAACAGCGAAGTCCTTTGAGCGCTGGAAGTCACACGAGCCCGACCAATATGTCGTGCAGACGTGCACCATCGGCCTCCAGCCACCCGGCTGCATTCGTGCCGTGATTGAGGGCGGTGAAACCGTATCGATCGCCGAGCAGATCTATGCCGAACGCGTCGGCGCTGAAGACTTTGGCTGGCAAGATTTCACCGCCGAGCACGCCGGCAACGAGAGCCCGCTCGACGCCATGTTCACGCGCGTCGCGGCGGGCGACGAGGACGGGTGCGCGGCGCAAAGCGTCGAGCACGATCCAGAGCTCGGCTACATCCAGTCGTATACTCTGCGCTGCGAAGGTGACGTTACCGGCGGACGCTGGGTCGCTTGCTTCGAAGCGGACACGACCGACGTGGAACGCTGCGACGTGACGCCGTAGCGTTTTCAGCTGCGCGAGCTTCCGAACACGCGCTCGCTCTGCGCGCTGCGCAGCGTGCCTTCGGGGTCCCATTTGCGGACGACCTCGAGGAACGTGTCGACGCGCGGGTCCATCGCCCGGAAGTGGTCGGGCCGCGTGAAGCCGTCCTTCGTCAGGTAAATCCGCCCTTCGTTCTCGATCACGATCTCGTTCAGCTTGTCGATCACGAGCTGCGTGTTCGAACGGATCGGAATATCCAGCGCGACCGAGATGCCGGGCTTCGGGAAGGACAAGAGACCGTCGCCCTCGGGCCCGCAATCTTTCAGCACGGTGAGGAACGAGCACGCGCCGTGCACGCGCAGCGTGTCGAACAGCTTGCGCACGCCGGCGTTGGCTTTGTCCTTGGGGATCACGCACTGGTGTTGCGTGACGCCGCTCTTGCCGTACATCCGGTTCCAGGCGTGGATGCGGTCGAGCGGGTAGAAGAACTTCTCCGGCGAGACGATGTGCTGCTGGCGCTTGGGCGAGACGGTGTAGAGCGCGGTGTTGAACACGCCCATCGTGAAGCGGTTGAGCGCGAAGCTGGGCAGCGGGATCATCGGGATCGCGGCGCGCGGCTTGGGCAAGCCTTCCTTCGCTTCGTTCGGCTCGGCCCAGCGGCCCGCGAACACGATGCCGCGGCCCATGCTCGCGCCGCTCGAGATCGTGTCGATCCAGCTCACCGTCATCGGGAAGTTTTGGCTGGCCTTGTTGAGCTTCTCGAGGAACACGTCGAAGTTGGGCGCCGTCTCGGTCTCCTCATAGATCCAAGGTGAAGGGATCTTAGGAAACGCGACTTCGATCTCTAATATATGACCGGTGAGGCCCATGCCGCCGAGCGTGGCCAGGAACAGCTCGCGCTCTTGCTCGCGCGAGCACTTCACGACCTGCCCGGTGCCGGTGCGGATCAGCAAGCTGCGCACGTGCTTCCCGAACGTGCCGGCGACGTGGTGGTTCTTGCCGTGCACGTCGGAGGCGACCATGCCGCCGAGCGTCACGTACGTGGTGCCCGGCGTGACCGGCGTGAAAAACCCGCGCGGCAGAAGCAGCCGGTTGAGATCGCCCAAGCACACACCGGCTTCCACGCGCAGCAGACCGGTCGCTTCATCGAACGCGAGGATGCGGTCCGCCAGCGTCGTGCCGACCACCGTGCCGCCCTGCGCCGGCAGCGACGCATCGCCATACGACCGCCCGAGCCCGCGCGACAGCGCTGCGC
>DASRXR010000013.1:0-2446 GCA_035687405.1 Polyangiales bacterium | reverse complement strand
CGCGAAAACGCGAAAGCCGCCAAACGAGACGAAGTCCGGACCGATCGATTCCTCGGATCACTCCTCGAATCGACTCTGGTTTGGCGACTTTGGCGTTTTGGCGGTTCAACCTTCTGGAACACGCGTCGGAGCTAGGCGATCGCTCGAATCGACTGGTTGGCGGAACGTTGAAGCGAGGCGATCTCCAAACGCGCGCGTGCCCGAGAGACGAAGCCCGGACCGATCGATTCCTCGCGTGTTGCGCCAGCCCCCTGTCGACTCTGGTTTTGGCGACCTTTGCGGTTTCGCGGTTCAACCCTCTGGAACACGCGTTGGCTAGCGAAACAGCCGGCGCGGCCGCTCGATCACGGCGCGCTGGCGGCGCGAGATCCCCTTCGACTCGCGGATCCGGAGCCGCGCGATCCCGCCTCTCGAGATCGCCAGGTCGGCGCTGTAGGACTTCTCGTACGGAACGTCGCCGTAGGACGCGGTCTTGATCGGCGACGCGCACTGGACACCGTCACCGCGCGCGCGGCACACGACGATCTGCGTGTTCGTGAACCACGGCCCGTCGTCGCAGGCCGCGCAGGGATAGTGGTCCCACGAGGTCTCGAGCCGGAGCTCGGGTTCGGCATCCCCGGTCAGGTCAACCAGCTGCATGGATTCGAACGCGTTCTCCCAGTCGGTATCCAGCGCGACGCGCGTCCAGCCGGCGGGCGTGCGGACCTCGAGCCGGCCCTCGGTGACCCACACGAGTGCCTCGCGAATCTGACCGGTACCGGTGACCGCATCGGGTGGGTCCGTCCGCTGCGCAGCTTCCGGTTCCGGGCTCGGATCTGCGTTCGACCACGCGGTCGCCGGAGAGGCGAACGCGAGCACCAGGATGATCGTCGTCCTCATGTTCCAGGGACGCCGCGAACGCGTTTGGGTCGCAACGCGTCGGCTGGAAATGCGCGCACCGGCTCGAAATCTCACTTTCGACGTTGACGACCTAGGACGCCTCATCTATCAAGTGCTCTCTCCGGCTGGCGTAGCTCAACCGGTAGAGCACCTGACTTGTAATCAGGAGGTCGCGGGTTCGAGTCCCACCGCCAGCTCAAGACGTTAGCTTCTACATACCCGGAGGGATGCCCGAGCGGCCAAAGGGAGCAGACTGTAAATCTGCCGGCTCATGCCTTCGAAGGTTCGAATCCTTCTCCCTCCACATAACGTCTGCGGGCGTAGCTCAATTGGTAGAGCTCCAGCCTTCCAAGCTGGTTGTCGTGGGTTCGAGTCCCATCGCCCGCTCGAGTAGAAAAACGAATCAGCCCTCTTAGCACAGTGGCAGTGCACCTCCTTGGTAAGGAGGGGGTCGTGAGTTCAATTCTCACAGAGGGCTCGGACTTCAAATCGCAACCGTAACCAGAGCGAAAGAGACCATGTCGAAGGAAAAGTTCGTCCGCAACAAGCCGCACGTCAACATCGGAACCATCGGTCACGTCGACCACGGCAAGACCACGTTGACCGCAGCGATCACGAAGGTCCAATCGACCAAGGGCTTCGCGAAGTTCACCGCGTTCGATCAGATCGACAAGGCACCGGAAGAGAAGGCCCGCGGCATCACGATCTCGACGGCACACGTCGAGTACGAGAGCGACAAGCGCCACTACGCGCACGTCGACTGCCCCGGCCACGCCGACTACATCAAGAACATGATCACGGGCGCGGCGCAGATGGACGGCGCGATCCTCGTGGTGTCGGCGCCGGACGGCCCGATGCCGCAGACGCGCGAGCACGTGCTGCTCGGTCGCCAGGTGAACATCCCGGCGATGGTCGTGTACCTGAACAAGTGCGACATGATCGGCAAGGGCGACGAGGAGCTGCTCGACCTGGTCGAGATGGAGCTTCGCGAGCTGCTGGTGAAGAACGGCTACAAGGAAGAGACGCCGATCATCCGCGGCTCGGCGCTCAAGGCGCTCGAGGGCGATGCGTCGGACTACGGCACGCCGTCGATCGCGCGGCTGATGGAAGCGTGTGACTCGTTCATCCCCGAGCCGATCCGCGAGCTCGACAAGCCGTTCCTGATGCCGGTCGAGGACGTGTTCACGATCACCGGACGCGGCACGGTCGTGACGGGACGCATCGAGCGCGGCATCGTGAAGGTCGGCGACGAGCTCGACATCGTGGGTCTCGGCGACACCCGGCAGACGACCTGCACGGGCGTCGAGATGTTCAGGAAGCTGCTCGACCAGGGCCAGGCCGGCGACAACGTCGGCGTCCTGCTCCGCGGCACGAAGCGCGAAGAGATCGAGCGCGGCATGGTGCTCTGCAAGAAGGGCACGATCCCGCCGCACAACCACTTCACGTGCGAGGTCTACGTCCTGAAGAAGGAAGAGGGCGGACGCCACACGCCGTTCTTCCAGGGCTACCGGCCGCAGTTCTACTTCCGCACGACGGACGTGACCGGCACGGTGACGCTGCCGGCCGG
>DASRXR010000012.1:0-3914 GCA_035687405.1 Polyangiales bacterium | reverse complement strand
CGTTCGCCCCGCGATGCCTGGGCTCTCACGGCGATGGCCGAGTGTCTGCGCGACGCCCAAGAGCCGATCGAAGTGCACCTGTGTTTGCCGGTGGCGATGCGCGAGCGCGAGATGCGCACCGCGATCGAACACTGCGCCGTGCTTTCTCCGTCGCGACTCACCTGCACCAAGATCGACGAGTCGGTCTGCTGCGGCGCGATCGTCGCCGCCCACGTTCAGAGCGGCCTGCCGCTCGGTTACTTCACGACCGGACAACGTGTGCCCGAAGACATCAGCGTCGCATCGGCAGAAGGCCTGGCGGCGTTGCTTTGCGGAGAGGACGTAAACTGAAATGTTTCGAACTTCGGATCAGGCAGATGGGATTCGTTTGGCGCGCGACTCGCGTGCGCCTCAGCTGCGGCCACTGCGCGACACGATCGACACGGCGCGTTCGATCGCCGTTACGAGCGGCAAAGGTGGCGTCGGTAAGACACAACTCAGCGCAAATCTCGCGCTCGCACTCGGCAAGCGCGGGCAACGCGTCCTCTTGCTCGACGCCGACTTGGGGCTCGCGAGCCTCGATCTCGCGCTCGGCATCCACCCACACGCAGACCTACTCTCGGTGATCCGCGGCGAACGCAACATCGACGACATTCTCGTGGAAGCTGCGTTCGGCGTGATGCTCGTGCCGGCGTGCCCGGGTCGCTACGAGATGGCGAACCTCGGCCCGGCCGAACGCGAGAAGCTGCGTGCGACGATCGAAGAACTGGCGCGACGCTTCGACGTGCTGATCATCGACACCGGTGCGGGCATCGGCGCGAACTCGGTCGGCTTCGCTGCGCTCGCGAATGAGGTATTGCTCGTCACCACGCCCGACCCCACGTCGCTGCGCGATGCGTATGCAATGGCGAAGGTGCTGAACAAGCGCGCCGGCGTGGACGCGATTCAGCTGGTCGCAAATCAAGTTTCTTCCGAGGCAGGCGGCCTCGAAGTGTACGAACGTCTGCTCGGGATCGCTCAGCGCTTCTTGTCGCTCGAGCTCCGTTACCTTGGCTGCATCCCGAAAGACGAAACCGTCGCGCGTGCGGTGGCAAGCGGCCATCCGTACGTGATCGGCGCGCCGCATTCCAAAGCAGCGCGCGCACTCGAGTCGTTAGTCGAGAGGTTGATGCAACGCAGCACGACCCCGGACCTGATGTGTTAGGCGAACCGATGAGTCCTTACGCGCAATCTACAATCAGCAAACCGGACACTGGTCGGGAAGACCTCGTCCGTCTCGGTTTGCCGCTGGTACGGCGCATGGCGTTTCGGATGGCGCGCAGGCTGCCGCCCAACGTCGACGTCAACGATCTGATCGGCGCGGGCACCGAAGGCTTGCTCAAAGCCGTGCAGCACTACGACCCGGAGCGCTATCCGCACTTCGAGCCGTACGCGAAGACGCGCATTCGTGGTGCGATCTTGGACGAGCTGCGCGCAAACGACAGCCTGACGCGCTACGGCCGCAGCCGCATGGCGGAGATCACGAACACGATCAAACTGCTGCAGCAACAGCTCGGGCGCCAGCCGGCGGAAGACGAAGTCGCAGAGCGCCTCGGCATGCCGCTCGACCAGTACCAGCGTTTGACCGGCGATTTGATGCGCGGTCCGACACTGCAAGGGTTGTCGAGCGTCGCACCCGACGACGCGGAATCGAGCATCGCCGGGCCGGATGCGACCCTGCTCGACAACGACTTGAAGCGCCGGCTCGCGCTCGCAGTCGGCAAGTTGACCGAGCGCACGCAACAAGTGCTCGCGCTCTACTATCAGGAAGAGTGCACGCAAGCAGAGATCGGCGAGATCCTCGGCGTCACTGAGAGTCGTGTGTGTCAGATCCTCGGTGAAGCGACGGCGCGTCTGCGCGCGTTGCTCGACGAGATTCCTCCCGCAGAAGGCCGGAAGGCGAAAGCACGGAGCTAAGGCATGTCAGACGGAATCTACAGCGCGCTGTCCGGCGCGCTGGCGCAAGAGCGCAACCTTCAGGTCACTGCGAACAACGTCGCGAACGCGAACACGGCCGGCTTCAAAGCCGACCGGCCCTCGTTCTACGAGACGCTGACGAAGGTCAAAAACCCGCAGGCACTCGCGCCATCACTTCGCTACGTCCACGTCGCGGACGTGCAGACCGACCACGGCATGGGCTCGTTCAGACTCACTGAACGCCCGCTCGACGTCGCGCTGCAAGGTGACGGGTTCTTCACGATCGAGACGCCCAAAGGTGAGCGCTACACGCGCGCGGGGTCGTTCGTGATCGATCATGAAGGCACCCTACGCACGCTCGGAGGCCAGCGCGTCATGGGCGAAAACGGTCCTCTCATGACGCAAAAAGGTCGCGAAATCAAGGTTCCGCAGAACACACGTGAGGTCGCGATCAATCCGGATGGCAGCGTGCGCGCCGACAACGTCGAAATCGGAAAGCTGAAGCTCGTGCGCTTCGCCGATGCCCAGCAAGACTTGATCAAAGACGGGCTCACCTGGTTCACGACCCAGAACGACGCACAGCCACTTCAAGCCGAACCGACGACGACTTGCGAACAGGGTTACCTGGAAGACGCGAACATCAATCCGGTTCAAGGCATGACTGAGTTGATCGTCGTGCAGCGCTCGTTCGAAGCGTTGCAGAAGGTCATCGAAACGTTCCGCGACCTCGACAGCCGCACTGCCCGCGACGTGGCAGGCCGCAGTTAGTTTTTTTACAGTGACGAAGGACATATCACCATGATGAGAGCACTCAACACCGCCGCGTCGGGCATGGCTGCCCAGCAGACTAACGTCGACGTGATCGCCCACAACCTTGCCAACGTGAACACCACGGGCTTTCGCAAGCAGCGAGCGGAGTTCGAGGATCTGATCTATCAGACGATCCGGACGCCGGGTGGCACGACGGGTGAAGGCCAGAAGCTGCCGACCGGCATTCAGATCGGTGAAGGCGTGCGCGTCGTGTCGACGACGCAAATGCACCATCAGGGCAGCTTGATTCAGACGGAAAGCACGCTCGACGTCGCGGTCGAAGGCGACGGCTTCTTTCAGATCACGCGCCCGGGCGGCCAGATCGCCTATACGCGTGCCGGCAACTTCCGCGTCGATGCGGAGGGCCGCATGGTCACGGTGGATGGGTATCAGGTCGAACCCGCGATCTCGATCCCGACGAACGCCACCGCCGTCACGATCTCGCCCAACGGCCTAGTCAGTGTTCAAACGGCAGGTTCGACCGCGACCCAGGACGTCGGCCAGTTGACGCTCGCGAACTTCGTGAATCCCTCGGGCTTGCTCGCGATCGGCCGCACGATGTTCGTTCCGACGGACGCGAGCGGTGAAGCGATCACGGGTCAGCCGGGTCAAGAAGGTTTGGGCACGCTCGCATCGGGTTTTCTCGAGGCTTCCAACGTCGAAGTCGTGCAAGAGATGATCGATCTCATCGCGAGTCAGCGCGCGTACGAAGTGAATCAGCGCGTGATCACGACCGCGGACGAGATGCTCCAGCGTGTGACGGATCGCCTGTAGCGGCGGCGAGTTTTTGACGGCGGAGCGCCGGGTAGGAGTCCTCAAACCCGTCCTCCGCCGCCAAGAGCTGCAAGCAGCTTGGCCCGAAAGCTGCAACTACTCCCAGCAGCATGAGAAGCAGTCTGGGATCATGTTTTGGGCTCGTGACGCTGTTCGTTGCAGCGCACGCAATGCACGGCGCGAGCGTCGCGAGTGCGGAAGCGCAGCAGATCTTGGTCGCCGAGATCTTGCCGAGCCTCGCCGGAACCGAGCTCGGCGCCGTGCCGATCGCAGCCGAACCGCTCCCCGGTGGATCGATCACGATTCGCCGCGGCGACGTACTTCGCGCGCTCGAGCAGGCGGGATTTTCCGGCAAAGATCTCGCGATTCCGAAGGCCACGCGCATCAGCCGCGAG
>DASRXR010000011.1:0-5134 GCA_035687405.1 Polyangiales bacterium | reverse complement strand
CAGCGGTGCGGCCACGCGGCTGCCGGCCGGCGTCGCGACGCTAGACGCGACGAACGTTGAAGCCATCGTCGGCTTCGGTGTGAGCGCTTCCATAAGCGGCGCTGCGGTGCTGATCGGCAAACCGGGATTGTTTACGCGTGATGCCGCGCTCTCGAGCGCGGTTTCCGCATCGGTCGAGACGCTCCAGAACGCGGGTCGAACGGTGATGATCGTGAAATCGGGCGAGCGCTTTCTCGGCGTGCTCGGCGTGATGGACACGCCACGCGACAGCGCCCGCGACGTAGTAGCCGAGCTTCACCGGCTGGGCATCGAGCAGACGATCATGTTGAGTGGCGACAATCAGCGGGTCGCCGATGCGGTCGCCAAGCACATCGGCCTCCGTACCGCGCGCGGCGATCTCTTGCCGGAGCAGAAGGTCTCCGCCATCGCAGAGCTGGCGCGGTCATCGAACCGAGTGGCGATGGTAGGCGACGGCGTCAACGACGCGCCCGCCATGGCGAACGCGACTGTGGGCATCGCTATGGGTGCTGGCGGCTCCGACGTCGCGCTCGAGACTGCCGACATCGCACTCATGGCTGATGACCTTCGAGCGCTGCCGTTTGCCGTTGGCCTGAGTCGCGCGGCTCGGAGCATCATCGTGCAAAACCTTTGGTTCAGTCTCGGCATGGTGGCGTTCCTCGTGCCAGCCACGATGCTCGGCTTTGCACGCATCGGCATCGCCGTGGCACTTCACGAAGGCGCCACGTTGCTCGTCGTAGCGAATGCGCTTCGACTGCTGGCCTATCGTGAGGGGAAGCGAGCATCCGCCAACGAGCCTGGGACCGATTGAGAAAGCGCTGGAGCTCAGAGTAGTTATAAGTGGCGCGCCCGGAGGGATTCGAACCTCGTGAGGGCGCTTCGGAGAAAACGGTGTTGTGACGCGTGCTTGTGCAACATTCCGAAGCGAAATCACGAGGTTCGGTCCCGCGTCGGCACGGGATACTGGTCCAGCTCGTACCATCCGGTGCCGCCTGTTTCCACGTCGTCGTGGCAACCCTGTGGCAACGAAACTCGCCGCTCGCTGTGTCGCGAAGCAGCGGGGCGGGCGCCCGACCGCGCTCGGAGGTTTGGCGCGCTGTTCGGGCTCGCAATCGCCGTGGTCTGCTCGGGCACGTACATTGCGATTCAAGAGATCGTCGAGCGGTCGGCCGTGGCCGAGCTACTTCCGCGAGACCAACGCAGTTTTGGCTTCGGCGTGCTCGCGTGTACCAACGCAGTGGGCGACATGGTGTCGGGTCTCTACGTCGGCGCGCTGCTCGCCGCTGACCCCCGCGCTTGGGCGTTCGGCAGGGCGACTGGGTTCGGTCCTCTAAGCACGATCTGGATCCTGAGGGTGGGCCGCAAGCTCAGCAGCGACGCCATTTCGAATCGGCGCGACACGCAGACCAGCTAATGCGCGCGACACCATCGCGTGGGCCGGCGTCAGCCACGAAGGCACTGCGCGTGAAGCCCGGTTGCAGCAGACTCAGCTGGATTGAGTGGACTCTCAGGACACACGAGTAAAGACCTCAAGCACCAAACCCCGCGGGGGCCGGATTGGTGGTGCCAAGGGCGGTATAGAACCGGCGACACGAGGATGTTCAAACGTCCGGCCGGTGTGGCCGCGGCCCAGGAAATCCCGAAGCGGGGACGGGGTCGAGGCCGTGGCTGCATCGGATTTGCAGCAGATTGCAGTGCTGCGGCCGAGATTCCCGAGGACTGCCGGGACTCTGTGAATCCCGCGGATTCGTACGAAAGGGAACCGAAAGTTCCTAAATGTGCGCTTCGGGCGATCAACGGAAGCGGTCGTCCGATGCAAGACAGCCCGCTCGAGCACGTGGCCAAGCTCCTCGACGTGAAGCTTAGTGGGGAGCGTCGCCGGTAGGCGCACGAGCTCAGGCAGCGCGCGCCCGCTCGAACCGTGGGTCGACGCCAAGCGGCAGCACCGCGCCATCCCCGAGGCCGGTCGTCTTTGCCCAGACGCATGTCGACCGACACTCAACGGGTTCAAGTTGGACGTCGCCACCGCGGTAGTCGAAGCGTTGAGCCGGAAGCTCGCGCTCGTCAGCGATGCGCAGCACAAGCTCCATGAACCGCATGACCTCGAAGCTGGCGAGCGCGCTGTTCAACGCGATCACGCTTGGCTCACCGACGAGGCGCGGGTCGTCGGGTGCGTAGTGCGGCGCGACGATGCCCGCCATCTCTTCACCGATCGCCGCGGGGTCGAAGCCGCGGCCGCACTCCAAGCACCCGCGCCCCGGGCCCGTCACCTGAGTCCGAAACGACGCCGTCTGAAACGCACCTGCCGCCGAGCGGATAGCCGTGCCCCCGTCGATCACCGGAATGAGGTGAGCGTACGAGATGGCGTTCAGAACCTGCCGACTCCAATGCGAGTCCGCGCAGGAGAACAAGACGTCGAAGTCGCGAGCGGCTCGAGCACCATCCTCCTCGACGATGCTGGCTACGAGCGGAAGGAACTTGAAGGCGCTCGCCGTCGCGGCTCGCTTCGCTTCACGAGCGCTGACCAGCACCTTACGGAGCCCGACGTCATCCGGAAAGGCCGGTAGTCGGTTGAGGTTCCGTGCTTCGACGTGATCATAGTCAGTGCCGCCGACGACGCCGACCCCCATTCGAGCGAGCTGCAGCGCGACCCAACCACCGACGCTGCCGACGCCGACAACACCGACCTTCAGACCGGCCAGAACCGGCTGCCCCATCCGACCGAACAAGCCGACCTGGCTGCGGTGCACGTCGGCCAGCGGCGCGAGCGCCTGACCGCGACGCTGCATCACGAGATGGCGCCCGACGACGCGCGTCGCGTCGTTCTCCTGGATAGTGGGCGCAGCACCAGGGCTCGTGAAGCTGTACTCCCGGCCGGAGAGCGTGCCGTCGCCGGACAAGATGATACCCGCGATCGGCTTACCCGGCAGGGCGAACGCCGCCGTATCAGCGGTACGCGCCTCAGCGCGACGATCGTCGATGCTCGGCCGTTGAAAACCGACGCCGAACGGGTGGCTGTGGACCAGTGCCAGCCCGGTGCCGGCGTCAATGGCGGCATCGATCGCTCGATCAACGAAAGGCGCCGAGAACGACACGTTGCCGTGAACCTCGCGCTCTCCCGGTGCCGGTTCGATGATGTCCCGGATGATCAGCGTCCTGCGCGTGTTGCCGGTGCTCGCGCTGATGAGCGCGAAGCAGACCTCCTCTTCAGGCTGGTTGCGAAGCAACAGCGCGGTCAACCGCTGGTGCATCTCCTCGTCGATGGCGAAGTGCAACTCGGCGCTCATGACGTCAACCACCCGTTCACGAAGCCGAGGTACGTGACGACGTCGTGCTTGGTCTGGTCCCAGACCGGGCACTTGCGCGAAAAGAAGTCGGCGGCCGCGTACGGCTCTGCCTTCGACACGTTGCGCCACGTGCCCTGACGCTTGGTGATCGACGTCATCGCGAAGAAGCCGTACGGAGCAGAGCTCGGAAACGTCGTCGGGAGCGGAAGCACGATGTCCGCGGTCGCCTGCATGCACGACTCGGGCGGCAACACGAAGCCGGGCACGAGCACGTCCACGATGTTCGGTCGCTGACCGAACACACGTGCCTCCTCGTACCCGGCGTCGTGCAGGTCCCGCAGGACCTTCTCGATCACGAGACGACCTCGGACCCGCAGAACGTCGCGCGGAAGTGCTTGTGCTCATGCAAGTCGACGCGCTCGTTATCGGCCAACTTCTGCGTGACCTTGCCGCTCTCGCCGTGGGTCGCCGCGAGGCAGAACTCGCCCTCGAAGCCGGCCTTGTTGAGGATCTCGCGCGCGGTGACGACCTGCGCGCTGAACTCGAGCTTGCGGCCGTTGACCTTGATCATGAACGTGTGCCCGGGGGCAACGTTGGGGTGCTGAGCTTCCTTCTCCACGACAAACTCCTGTTTTGGCCCGTGAGGGCGTTCACAGGGTCTTCGCCGGCCAGGGCCCATCCTGGTCACGCGCTGTGGCGTTTCGGTTTTTTTTCGAGGCGTGACCAGAAAGGTCGGCGAGGAGCGAAGACCGGTTGTCTCCGAAGATGGCCAACGAGCCTGCCGACGCGATCAAGACCGTGGACTGGGATGCGCTTGCGCCCAGGCTGGTCGCGCGCGCGCGCCGGTACCTGCACTGGTATGGGTGGTTGCCGACTTCCGGGGCGCAGCCGAGTCAACTCGATGTTCACGAGGTGCTCAGCGAAGCCGTTCGCCGCGTTCTGAGCGGTCAGAGAAACTGGATCAAGGGCCACGAAGGAGACATCGAGCGCGTCCTCTGCAGCACGATGAGAAGCGTTGTGATGGACGAAGTGAAAAAAGTCCGGCGCCGCGGGCCGCTTACCGACGAGGCGGACTTGCACGAGCACAGCGGCGAGACGACCTCCAAGGCGTCCGATGACGACGCCCCGATCGTCAACCTCGCGAAGGAGGCGGCCGGAGATGATGAAGACTGCCAGCTCTACTTGCTCGCCGTCGACGAAGGGAACACAAAACGGGAAGACATCGCGGCAGCGCTGGAATGGACGCCGGAAAAGGTATCGGTGATTGCGAAGAAGCTTCAACGCCGGATAGCGCGACTGCGAGAACGCACGAAGGCAGATCAGATCGAGGCCAACAATGAGTAGCGACGACAAGAAGTCATTTGCCGACTTCCTAGTCGACGCGCTCGACGATGACGTCGACGAGGCGGAGCAAAAGGATGCCGTTCGTTCGCTCGGTATCAACGTCTCGCAACTTGCAGCGCGTCTTCGACAGCAAGTTGCGGACCATGACGCAGCCGAACGGAAGCAGCGCTGGGCTCGTGCGGCACGCGAACGCGACAACGAACTCCGGCGTCTTGCGGCTGAGCCAGCCGACGAACAGCTATCGCTTCCCGAGTTGTTTCAAGTCGCACAAAGACTTCTCGAGCAGGCTGGACCATCTGCAGGCATGCACTACATGAAGTTTGAGACTGCGAAGGAGGAAGACCTCCGTCAGGCAATCCGCGCGCTTCGCCATCTTCTCAAGGAACGCGATGGCAAGCGGTAGACGCCGCAGGGAGCCGTTTCGCAGCATGGCAATGAACGTTGCCAAGCGCGTCTACCAGGAACTCGGCTTGGCCCACCCAACC
>DASRXR010000010.1:0-3889 GCA_035687405.1 Polyangiales bacterium | reverse complement strand
CCTCGTTCGGCGACGCGGCTCGGATGGGTCCTCGAATGAAAACTTTAGAAAACTCGCCAAAGCCGCAGTTACCTCTGGTTCCTCAACTTAGGAGCCGGTTGGGAGGCTGCGCGAGCAACAGCGCCATCGCTTCGTGCATTGCCCTGCCTGGCGGGCCACCGAAATGATCGGCGTAGCGCTGGCTGACGAGGCTCACATCGCGCACGCGCGGTTCGGGGGAGGCAAAATCGTCTCGGCTGACTGCTTGGAGCAGAGCAACCGGGGCACCGATCGCTGTGGCGACGCGTTCACCCATTTCAAAACGAGAAAGCCGCTCAGGACCACCAACGTGCACGGCTCCGCGCAGTTCGCTATCGGCGAGCGCGATGCACGCGCGCGCTGCGTCGTCCAACCAGAGTGGCGTGCGGTACTCATCGGTGAACAGACGTACCGGCTTTTGCGTGCGTAAATTTTCGACCATCGTTTCGAAGAAAGTCGGTTTTCGCGCCGCGTCGGGAAAGCCGTACATCAACGGAAACCGAATCGCGAGCCCACGCTTATACGTGAACACGTGCGCTTCGGCTTCGAGCTTCGTGCGACCGTAGATCGTGGAGGGCTCGGGCGCGTCGTCTTCCGAATATGGCGCTTCTTCGCCGTCGAACACGAGATCGGTCGAAGCGTACAAGAAGCGTGCGCCGCACTTTTCCGCGAGTGAGAGCAAGATCGACGTCGACTCGACGTTGACCCTCCGCGCGCGCTCCGGGTCTGCGTACGCTTCGCTCGGAAGCGCGACCGCACCGAGATGCACGATCACTTTCGGTGCGAGCGCGAGCACCCGTTCGCGATACGTGCGCGAGTCGAGCAGATCCGCGCTCCACGCCTGGCCAGTGAACGGGACCGGACCGTGCGGCGACACCAAACCTTCGGTCGGACGACCCAGCCGCACAAGCTCGCGCATCAACACGCTACCGAGGGCTCCCCCGGAGCCAGTCACGACAAAGTCCGTCATGCGCTAACTTCTTCTCCGCCGATCGCGCGCCCTGCAGCGAGTTGCTGCTTACGCCGACCGCCGCGCACTCGGCGGGTAGGTCATCACTTGTCGCGAGCGACGCACGAACGCGCGCTCCGCCCGCACGATGTCACGAAACCCCGAACACGGCACGGACGATCCACGCTCGGGACAGCGCGCGCACGGCGAACGATCGGGGCCGGTCGCGCGATACACGCGAAGCAGCGCAAAGAGCGCAAACGCGATCGAAACAGCGGCCACCGCACCGGCGGCGTTCTGTGCACGTAACCCCGCGGCAAACGCGAGCGCGAGCGCACCGAGAGGCACACTTCGCGTCCACAACTTGCCGAGCCGCGGTCGCCCCGCGTCGGCGCGATCAGAATCGAAACGTTGCGCGAGGATTGGAATCGAGGTCGAGAGCGCTGCGAACGCGACCGCGGCACTCACCGGAAACTGCACGAACGCACCGAGCGATGCGCCGAGCAACGTTCCCGAGATGGCGCACGTGCAACCGCGACAGACGCGGGTCCGCGAGCCGAGCGCGATCAACTCGCCCGAGTACCGATCGCACAGCGGGTGATGCGCGAAGCGGTGAAACGCGTGCGCACGACGCGCGAGTCGATCGAGGCGGCGCGCGATGTCCGGAGCGATGTGCGCGCTCATGATTGCGCAGGCCCGAGCCGGACCGCGGTCCCGTAGGCGACGATCTCGTTGGTGTTCTGCATCAGCTCGCCAGAATCGAAGCGCATCGCGAGCACGCAATTCGCACCGAGCGACAGTGCATGCATCTCGAGTCGCGACATCGCTTCGTTGCGCGACTCGGTCGCGAGCGTCGTCAGCGCGGAGATTTCCCCGCCGACGATCTGCTGACAGCCAGCACACGCCGTGCCGATCACGCTACGCGAGCGCACGGTGATGCCCCAACACGGGCCGAGCACTTCCTCGACGACCATGCGGGGAGGCGCCTCGAACGTCGTCAAGATAGGTATGCGGTGGACGACTGGATTGGGGGGCATGAAACGCTCCGCTGCAACGAGGTTCGGATCGTACGGGGCCACCCTCGGCGAGCACAAACTTTCGCCGTTTGTTCGCGGCGCGTGAAACTCGCGCGCAGCGGCACTGGCGATTATGCTGCGCGCCATGCAGCGGCGGTGGTTCGCGGGTTGTTTGGCGTTGGCGTGCGCGAGCTGGTCGGTGATGGCATCGCCCGCCCAAGCGCAGGACGTCGCGCCTGCGATCGATACTCCAGATACGGGAGCTCCGAGTCGGCGCGCGGGCCGCGCAAAGCCACCCCAAGCGCCACCCGCGCCCGCGCCCGCGCCCGCACCCGCGCCACCCGCGCCCGTGCCGGTTCAGCCACCCGAGCCCGAACCGCAACTGGCCCCAGGGCCGGCGGATCCGTCGGCGCCCGAACCACCGCCTGCACCTGTAAACGCAGGCGACTACGCCGGCTCGCACGGTACGAACACGGCTTCAGGAAGCGATGATTCACTCGCGACCGATACCGACGAAGAACCGGAAGCACAGTTTCGCGAGGAAGAACATCGCGAGTTTTCGGTGCGGATCGATCCGTTGAACTGGCTCCTGCTCGGCCGGCTGGGTATCGAGCTCGAGATGTCGGCGTGGAAGTTCATCAGCGTCGAGTTGATCCCCGTATTCGTGACGAGCTCCGAGCCGCTGCTCCTGAACTACTCGCGGTTCGACGGAACGCTCACGCAGCACAGCCGCGGCATCGGACCGATCTCGGGGGCGAGCTTGGGTGTCGGCTTCTGGCTGTTCGGCGAGCCGTTCAGCGGTTACGTGGTGCGTTTGAACTTCACCAATTACGCCTACACGTACAACGCAGCTGATGGCGGCGGCACGTTCGATAAGATCGAAGTCACCGAACGGCGCATCACCACGTTCTTCGGCTCGCACAGCCGCTTCGGTCCGTTCACCATCGCAGGCGGATTCGGGCTCGGGCTCGAGCTCAATCAAAATACGCGCTGTGGGTTGGCGCGCGCGTCGTCAGGGGATGACGACACGTTTCGCGTGACTGGACGCAGCAGTGACTGTGAAGGCCGCCAGTTGATCGCGCTCAACCGCAACCTGACGGAAACCGCCGATCTGAATGGACCCTTGCACCCGGTCTACTTCGAAGCGCGCTTCTCGTTTGGAGTCGTGTTTTAGTAGATCACTAGAACTCATCAGAGTTGGTGACTACTTGAGTTTGGCCTCTATGGCATCTTGCGAAGCGATTGCCCGCATCGCTAGGGTGCGGCGGGCACACGGTTCGCTGGTGGAAAGTCACTGGCGCGAACGGAGCGGACTACATGAGACAGCTTGGGTGGTGGAACGAAACAGCTCGGGTTTCGCGGTCGGCAAGTGCGCTGGCATCTGCCGCGCTCGCGCTCGGCACGATGTCGGTCGTCGCGTGCTCGCACGGTTCTCCACCGGCGGTGCAACAGCCGCCGAAGCCGGTCGCTCAAGTCGATGCATCCCGCATCACGGGCGCAGCGCAAGATGCCGCGAACTGGGTCACCCACGGCGGAACGTACTCGGAAGAGCGGTTCTCACCACTCGCGCAGATCGACGCCGCGACCGTCAAGACACTCGGCTTGGCGTGGTCGCTCGACCTCGACACCAATCGGGGGCAAGAGGCGACGCCGCTGATCATCGACGGCGTGATGTACTCGACGAGCGCGTGGAGCAAGGTCCAAGCGATCGACGCTGCGACGGGCAAGTTGCTCTGGCAGTACGATCCGTTCGTCCCCGGAACGACCGGGCCGAAAGCGTGCTGCGACGTAGTCAATCGCGGTGTTGCGGCGTGGAAAGGGCGGCTGTACTTCGGCACGCTCGATGGCCGGTTGATCGCGCTCGATGCGGGCACAGGTAAACCGGTCTGGTCGGTCGTGACCGTCG
>DASRXR010000009.1:0-22699 GCA_035687405.1 Polyangiales bacterium | reverse complement strand
GGGCCTTGGGTTCCCACCGCCGACTATCCTGTGCAGGTGGAGGATGCGAGCTGCGTGATCAGCTCCAACTACATCTATTGCGTGAGCGGTCGAACCGGCGGAATGCAAGGCAGCGCGTCCAGTTGGACGGCGGACGTCTATTTTGCACCTCTCTCGTCGCTAGGCATCGGCGCCTGGACCGCATCCACCCCCTTCCCGCATGTCGCCGGCGCGCAGTGTATGACTGATTCTGGATACATGTATTGCGTCTCCGTTACGCCCGACCCCCCGTATGTACGCGATGCCTACTACGCGAAGATTTCATCGAGCGGTGTCGGAGCGTGGGTTCCGACTACCGCACCGCCGAGCATGACAGCAGGCTGCGTTTCCAGCGGTGGATACGCCTTCTGCTTCGGCGCAGGAAATTGCCCTCCCACATCGCCGGGGAGCGACTGTTACAGCCCTTCCTACTACGCGCCTCTTACTTCGAGCGGGATCGGCACATGGAAGGCTACGACCGAACTTCCCACCGCGGTTTCCGCAACTTATGCGATCGGAGACTCATACCTTTACTATCTCTCGAGTCCAGTCTTCTTCGCGAGTTTTTCGGCCAACGGAATTGGCGCCTGGGAGACGACAACAGACTATCCGAAGTCACTCTACCCATCAGACTGTTTTGCGAATGGAGGCACCCTGTATTGCGCGAGTACCGCAACTAGCAGTTCGTATTTCGCGCAGATCGGCGCTCCGAATCCGAACGCCTTCCACTTCGAAAATCCCCCTCCCTTTCCAAGGTCCGAATACCTTGGCCCCGCTTGGACCAACGGCGGCGGCGGCAGCGTGTCCGGGCAAGGTTTTTTCGCTGGAGTCCCGATCTACTACAAGAACATCGAGGACGCGGTCGTCTTCAACTGCGCTTCACAAGCATCGACGCCCGCGGGCTGCAAGACAACAGTGGTCAGCCCGGCCAATACGGCATACAACTATGACCTAACAGTATGGTCTCCGTGCACTAGCCAGCCCCCCGCGAACTCGAACTGCTGCTTTGTACCTTCGGTGGGTTACTCTGACCCCTTCTTCGCGTGGTGCGGCTCGATCGGTTCGGATTCATTCATCATCGCCAAACAGATCGACCTGCATCACAGCCCTCAGTCGCCATGATACCGCTCCATTCCGCTAGGCTACCAAGACTGCCACATCGCTGACACACTCGACAATGTGCGAGACCCTCGACGCGAAGCTCAAAGCGACGGGCGTTAGGTCTTGCACGGCCGAGCAATGAAGTTCCGCGTCTCGACGTCATGTTAGATGTTTCCGAGCGCCTGTGCGCCAGTACCGATGTTCGCTAGACTGATGCTTCGTCGTTGGTGCAGGCGACGATCCACAACATGAGCACACGATCAAAGTCGGCGGCGTTCGATGCCAGTGAGGCCGTCGTCGCGGCTGCCAAGTTGGCTGCGAACCCAAAGAGAACGAAGCGCCAACTTCGAGAAGCTCTCAGTCTGCTGCAGCGCGCGGCTACCGCTGGGCATGGAGAAGCCAACTACGCTCTAGGTAACTGGCACCTCCACGGCATCGCTGTTCGCAAGAACTACAAGCGAGCAGCGGATTTTATGGCGAAGGCTGCAAGGCTCGGTGAGGCCGACGCGATGTTCGATCTTGCTGTCTGCTACGAAACGGGCAAAGGACGATCAAAAAACGCCAAGAAGGCGTTCAACCTGTACCGCGAGGCAGCCAAACATGGTGATGTGGACTCGGCCGCGGCGGTCGCTAGATGCCTGTACTATGGGATCGGCCATCGCGAGGATCGCGCCGAGGCCGTGCGATGGTTCGTCGTCGCCGCCGTTGGCGGCCGTAGTGATGCGCAGTACGCCGTCGCGCTCAGCTACGAGTTCGGCGACGGAGTGCGCTCGAACCTCAAGAAAGCTTGGCTGTGGTACAACCGTGCAGCGAAACAAGGTGACGAGGGAGCCAAGAGGGCGGCCCGCGATGTGTCGCAAAAGCTGAGGCGGGCGAGGAAAGAATCGGAGTAGGCGAGCGAGAACGGCGACCAGAAGCGGCGCAGCTCCCCTTCCCCTACTCTGCCCGCCGCCGCCGTCAGCGGCAAGCTCAATTTCGCGCAGTTCGCGCGTTCGCTTGTCGCAAACGACTCCGGCGCGATTGGATTCGCAGCCGTCGGCGCGACCATCGAACTCGGCGTCGTCCACCGTCTCGCCGCTCGCACGACCCGGCGCGTGTCTCGGATGGATCGTGGCGAGCATGGACCGAAGCGGCATGGCACCTGGCACGGCGACGATTAGTCGGCACAACATGACACATCGCACGTCGAGAAATAGATAATCAATTCAATCGAAATAACGGCGCAATCTGTGCATTGGCGTATGCCTGTGGTTTCACGCAAGCGAGGCGTCGGTGTGTACAAGAGACCGTTGACCTTGCTGTTATCCGGAGCCCTGGTCCTCGGAGCCGCTTGCTCCGAGGAAACGAGTCAGTTCGCCAAATCTCGTGCGTCCGAGGAATCCGAGATGAGCAGCTCGTTTCACGACGGGCAAGCATCCGAGCCTGCGCATGCGCGCGCGCCTGGAGACACGGTTGGAACGCCGCCACCCTCCGCGACTCGTTCACTGTCTTCGCTCTGCACATTGGTGCACGCACCGAACGTCGCCAGCGGCGGCATCTATGTCGTTGCGTCGATGGAAAATGCACGGCCGGACGATGAGGGCGCCGTGACGTATGTGACTCTTCAGCTCGAGGAGCCGTGGTTCGCCGCGGAAGAACTGCTCGTCGTACGTATATCCGGCGGCTTGCTGACGAACGGCATATTCGCGGTGCCGCGCGTCCCGTTGAAGATCGCTGAGAGGTTGGGCGCGTTGTTCACAACGTCCTCTGACAATCGTGGGTACCTCAGCCTCTTAGAGCAGAACGTATTTCATCAAACACCGGATGGTGGCCTGAGCAACGGCGAGCTCTTCACACACAGGGTCGTGCGTGAAGACGACCTGGGAAACATGGTCCGAAGGATCGCGGACGCTATGGATTGCTCGTATGACGAGCAACCGGACTACCACGATTCAGCCGACCGCAATGCTGGTGAGTAGCTGGGGCGTCGCGCGTTGCGCGCGTCGCCCACAGGACGAGTGCCAGAGGCATCGCGCGCGTTGTGGCTGAGGACTTGGGCTAGAGTAGAGTCGGGCATTGGCCGTGGCACCTTGCCAAGAACATGGTGACTTGGTTTCCGATGACGTTGTTGCACCTGACCAGTGGTGCAAGCGAGTGAGCGATCACGGAGTGCGGATCGTCAACTTGACCGGCGGCGGGACTGCGTCGCTGTGAGCGGTGTTGGCAATCAACACCACCACGCTCGCGTTGGGGAGCAGTTCGGCGAACATTCGATCACCGTCGCTGACCCCGCCGCGACAGTCGGCCACCGACGGGTCGTTCTCTAGATAGATCTTGTATTGGATGCCCGGTGGGGCTTCGACCTCGATGATCGCGTTGATCAAGCCGCTCGGGAACTGAACCACGGTCGTCTTGGTTAGCAGCCCGGCGTTCAGACCGACGAAGAGCTCATCCTCGTTAGCCTCCGCACCCGCCGAATACACGTGGTAGTTCACGATGCCGGCCTCGGACCCGAGCGCACACGGATTCGTAAGCACTCCGTCGAAGTCCACGTCGGTGTGCTCGAACGCCTGGTTCTTCGCCCACGCCCAATATTCGTCCGCGAGCGAGCGGAACGATGGACCAGCCGAACCTGCGAGTCGATCGGCGACTGATTGAGTGGTGGCGCCGAGCTCGAAGAAGGAGTTGAGCTCGCCGAGCGGGATGTTGCGTCTGGTGCCATCTGCTCCAGTCGATCGGAACAGGTGAACCCAGAAGTCTTGCGCGTTGTAAGGGAGCCAGGTCGTGTCCGTCGTGAGCCCGTCGTCGGCGAGCGACGAGTCGACTTTGCGGAAGTCGCGATTTGGACGGCGGCGCATGACGCTTCCGTCCCAGCCGGCTGCCGCGTCGGCCGTACCTTCGAACACCCAGCGAGCGGCGCCGGGGTCGTCGAGGATCAGCGGAAATGCGAACTGAATCGCGTGAAACAGTTCGTGTCGCATCAATCGTCGCAGCGCGTCAGGCGCGAGGGCCGGATCGGCCGGGTACACGCACATGTGAATGCTGCCGGTGAGTTGGTCGAAGAACGCGGCTGACCGCACACCCTCCGCCGAGGTGCAAGCCGGGTCGGTGCCGGCGGTCAAATACGCTGGATAAGCTTCGATCGCGCCGGAAGACGCGGGCACCGGCACCTTCACCAAGTGTGGGGCTGGAAAACGTTGCAGCTCGAAGATCTGCAAGGCCTCCACCAGCGCGTCCCGAACGTCGTCCTGCAGTTGAGGAACGCAGTCCTGCGCGCTCAGCCCGAAACACGACACCCAGAACGGCGCCCCGGTGCGCGCAGGTTGAGGAGGCGACGAAATGAGATTGGGGTCTTCGTACAGCACAAAGGTCACGCCTTCTGGACTCAGACCTGCCACGCGGACCGAATACACCGAGCGCGTACCGTCGTAACGCCCGGGCAGCGGCAACCAGACGCGGCCCGTGCTCGTGCTGTCTTGCAGCGCCGATGCGGGCACCAGCACCGCCGCCGACAGGCGCGCCGGATCAGCAGTCGGCGGCACCGGCAAGGTGACGTTGAAGGCGTTTCCGGAAGGCGCGAGCGCCGCGCATTCGGCGCCGACTTCGAAGTAGTCGCCGCTGACGGCTGCGGCGAGCGGTAGCGGCTCGGCCGGAGCCGGCACCACTTCGATCCAGACCGGCATCCGAGCCGCCAACGCCGCTCGCGGTGCCGCAAGCACCAATCCGGAAGGGTCTGCGACGCTGCCGCGGGGTTCGAGCGTATCGGTGGGCGGCCGGCGCGGCTGACAGCCAGGCGGATCGGGCAGCTGCGGCGCGGCATCGATCTGGCGGACGTACACCGCGCCGCGATAGCCGCCGCGCGCGTAGGCCGCGATGGCGAGGTTGGTGTCGTCCACGGCGATCGAATTGCCGAAGTAGTCGCCGCCGAGACCGTCACTGGCGATCAGGGTCTCGATTCGGTTGAACTCGCCGGTATTCGGGTCGCGATCGAGCACGTGAACCGCGCCGCGTGCCGGCATCGAATCGACCTCGGCTCCCGATGAGCCTGCATACAAGCGATCGCCCTTCAGGAGCAGTCGGCCATAGCCGACGCTATCGTCGTTCTCGAGCAACGCGACCTGCGGCCACAGGCTCGAGTCCAGCGGATCGCGCCGAAACACGTAGACCAAACCGCCATGGCCGATCACGACCGTGTCGCCGCTGACGCTGAAGTTGCCGCCGAAGGCCGCGTCATGCGTCGACAGGTCGGCGGCAGCGCAGTCCTGCCAAGCTTGCTGCGCTTCCACCGACTGCGTCCACATCTCCGAGATTGTGAGCCCGCCGGTGCAGCGCACGGCTTCGGGCAGGGTGAAGCGCTTCACGAAGCTCCACGCGTCGCGGTTGATCGGGTCGCGCTGGAACAGGTAGGCAGCGCCGTCGTTGCTCGCGTAGTCGCTCACGTCGGCCTTGGTCGCACCGACGAGCAGCAAGTCGCCGTCGAGTTCGATCGAGACGCCGAAGAGCTCGGGGCCGAGGCCGCCGTCTTGATATCCGACATTCGTCACCAGGCCCCACGCACCGGGACCGCCGCGGTTCCGCTCGAACACCTGGACGTAGCCCACGTCGTCTGGATCCAACGCTCCGACGATCAGCAGGTCGTCGCGCAGCACCAGGCTCGCTCCGAACTGCGAGAACTCGCCCAGCGCCACCCCGCTGATGCGCTTGACCTCGCCCCACTGGCCGGCACCGCCCTGATCCCGCTCGAAGATGTAGAGCGCGCCCTCCTGCCACCCGCCGCCGATGGTGCGATAGGGTGTACCGAGCACGACGGTGTCGCCGTCGATCGCCGCGCTGAACGTCTCTTGGTTGGATGCGCCGTCGGGCACCAGCTTCGTGAGCTCGGTCCACGCGCCGCTGACGGCGTCGCGCTCGAACACGTACGCGCCGCCGACCGAATAGACGCTGTCGAAGTACGTGCTCGGAGCCGTCGCGACGAGCCGGTTGTCGCTGATGGCAATACGTGTCCCGAACCTTCCGGAGAGCAACGGGTCGCTCGGAACCAGCGGTGCATCCAGCTGTACGATCGGACTCGGCCAATCACTCGTGATCAGCCCGGCGATCGAGCGCACTGGTTCGACCGGGCGCGGCTGCTCGCAGCCGCACAGCCCAAACGCCCAACCCAGCGCTGCGAGCGATGTCGAACTAACGCCAATGAGCCCGGACCGCCGCCTAGCTTGCGAAAACAAGATGGATTCTCCTTCAGCCCGCGACCCCTCGCGACTGCTGCTCCCACGCTGCAGCGCAGGAAACATGCCGCCCCTCGCGCACCCTGGATCGGGCCGACGGTCGGCGTGGGAACGGTTCAGTTCGGCTTGAGTGTGGGGCGAGACACACCCATGCCGGCACCGCGGGCGGGCACGGCGGGCACGTGCCGCCGTCAGCGGGCCGCCGCCGTTGGCGTCAGGCGTGAAGCCGCTCATAGTCCAGCCGCAACCGCGGGCGATTGCGGCTCGAGCGCCTCGACGATCGGCGTGCCGTGAGTTGCTCTATCCTGCGCGCCGCGTTGCCGCCGTCGAGCGCTGAAGCGAATGGAGTACCTCTAAATCTGCGAAGCGAGCTCGGGCATCTCGGCACGCAGAAAGTCTTTGACGCCTTCGGGCCCTGACAGCCGAAGCGTCGGGGCGTCGTCGCCACTCGGCCAGCGAACCTCGAACGTCAAAAACGGGCAGCACAGACGCTCGAGGCCGATCCACTCGCCCAACATGCGAAGCAACTCGGGGTCGGCCGCATACGCATACGCGTACGCGTAGCCGTCGCTTTCTTCGCGGACATTGGACGTGGCGCCTGCCAAACGGGCGCGCAGCTCTCTCGCACGCGCTCGCTGTTTATGCGTCAGGGCACTCGGAATGCAGATGATCGGCTGGTCCTGAGTCATGGCATGTCTCCAGCCTCAGGATGACTCTGGACCTAAGTCCAGAGTCAAGCTAGGCCTCGGATATGTTGAAACCGCTCAAAATCGGCGAGGTCGCGAAGCTCGCCAGCGTCGGCATCGACACCGTTCGCTACTACGAGAAGCGCGGGATCTTGCCTCGAGTGCCGCGACGGCGCTCGGGCTACCGCGAGTTCTCGGACGCGAGCGTCGAGCGCATTCGCTTGGCGAAAGAGCTTCAAACCCTCGGGTTCCGACTGAGAGAGATCGTCGAGCTCTTGCGCGCGGTGGACTCCGGTCACGCGACCTGCGGCAACGAGCGCCGTCACTTCGAGAGTGTGCTCGCACGCGTCGAAGCTCGGATCGCCGAGCTACGAAAAGTGCGACGAAGCCTCATCGGAACATTGCGCCGCTGTGACGCTGGCGCCTGCCCGCTGCTCGAACCGGCAGCCGGTCGTCGCACCCAGAAGCTTGGTGCGCGGCCGTCTCGTGCGAAGAGCACGCCATGCTGACTCGCGCACTGCTCTACGCTCTGACCGCCCTCGCCGAGATCGCGGGCTGCTTCTTGCCTTACCTCTGGTTGCGAAAAGGCGCCTCGTGGTGGCTGCTCGTCCCGGCCGCAGCCTCGCTCGCACTGTTCGCCTGGTTACTGACGCTGCATCCCGAAGGAGCCGGCCGCACGTATGCAGCCTACGGCGGCGTGTACGTTGCAGCGTCCGTTCTTTGGCTCTGGCTGATCGAGCGGCAAGTCCCAACGACCACCGACCTGCTCGGCACCGGCCTGTGCGTGCTTGGAACCGCGGTTATCGTGTACGGGTCTCGGTAGACCGGACGCGACGATGCAGCTTCGGATCAGAAGCACTTAGCGCTCGTGACGGCGCACATCTCCTGATCCGGACTCAATGCGCTCGCATGAGCGCTGGAGGACGCTGCCGAACAATCAGGCGACGACGTTCTCCTCGTTGCACTCGAAGGTGGCGCTCAGCCCGTAGTGATCAGATGCCCAGGCGGCCGTTCCATCGCTTCGCCGCAGTGTGAGCGGCTTGTCGAAAAAGATCTCGACGCGCTTGCAGCGCAGCTCCTCCTTCGGCCCACGCGCAGGCCGAAGAAAGATGTAGTCGATGCGTCGAGCGAGTCCGTCCGGCTCGAACTCATGCGCGAGCGCATTGCCGCGCGGATGTGGATCGAATGTCGCGAGGTCGGCCGCTGCTCCGAGATCCTCGAAGTGGTCCAATGCATGCCTGAGACTGCGGTATTCGGAATTCGCGCGGGCGTAGGCGAGGCCGTCGATGTTGAAGTCTCCGCAGATGATGAAAGGCCGGCCGGGCGCACCGACGGCATCCACGAACGCTTTCAGATCGGCGAGCTGCGCTGCGCGAATCGTGGCGGCGCGCGCGCTCGGGCCCGCCTGCAGGTGTACGGTGATCAGGTCGATCACGAGGTCGGGCCGAAACGCGAGCTGCGTGTAAAGCGCGCCCTTCCGTGCCAGGCGATCCCAACCCGCTGTTGCGCCGGTAAAGGGGCGCACGAGAGTTTTTGTCAGCGGGGATCGCGCGCCGATGCCGAGCCCAGACCCGCGCACCGTGATTGGGGGACCGAAGGCAATGCGATTGTGGTCGCGAAAATGCGACGTCAAACGCCCTAGCGGCAGACGATCAAAGAATTGTTGCGCGTCGCGAGACAAGAGCTCCTGCAGGCACAGGATGTCGGCTGCGGCGCACGTGGAGACCACGTGATCATGCTGGAATCGCTCCGCGCAATGTGCGCGACGAGCGGCCAGCGCGGCAACACCCTGCCCCATGCCGAAGCAGTTCCAAGTACTAATGCGGATGTCCAATGAGACGAGCGTAACACGACGACCGCGGTCTCCGCTTCGCCAGCGAGCGCGCTGCGTTCCGCTTCAGATCGCGAATAGAAGCCCCGTTGTGCGAAGTGCTTAGCGGCCCGCCGGATCCACGCTCGCTGCCGCCCAATCCGCCGCGGTAATGACGCTCGCTTGCCGCGGAAACACCTTGCCCATGAGCACGGCGTGCACTTCGGCGTCCATGTCCGCGCAGAGGTCGGCGAGCACCGTACAACGGTAGTCTTTGTCGGCGGCCTCACGCAGGGTGGAGAGGACGACGCCGCTCGTCGCGATGCCGCAGAGCACGACGTGGTCGATGTCTCCAGCGCGCAAGACGACCTCGAGATCGCTCCCCGTGAACGCGCTCACGCGGCGCTTAGTCACGACCACGTCGCTGCCTTCCGGAGTGATCGCCGGCCGCGGATCGGAGAGGAAGGCCGGGCGCTGCTGCTTGGCGGCACTGAAGGCCTGGTTGCGCACGCTCACCTCGGGCATGCCGGGGCGGAAACCGACGATTACGTGGATCACCAGAACGGCGCGGTCGCGCGCCGCGTGGACCGCTTCGCTGACGCGCGCGAGGTAAGCGGCGGGGTCCGGTGTGCGCTCGATGATTCCAGGCTGGACGTCCATCACGAGCAATGCGGAGCGATCGGCTTGGTCGGGCATGGGTCGAGTTTGAAGTACACAAGCCACTTGCGCAAGTAGCTTGTATAAATCATGGTGGTGACATGGGCGCTAGTCGAGCTCGAATCCCCGCCGCCGACCCGTTGGCGGTACGGCTTGCGGTCGCGATCAAGCGCTTGCGCGCGCGCTTTCGCGAGGCGGCCTGGGCCGGCGGCGTCGAGCTGCCGATCGCACACGTCGCCGTGATCAAACGGCTCCGCAACGAGGGGCCGACCACGGCATCCGCCCTCGCCGCCGCCGAACACGTCACGCACCAGGCGATCACACAGACACTCGCGCCGTTGAAGCGCGCGAAGCTCGTCCGCTCGGAGGCGGACCCGAGCGACGGTCGCAAGAGCATCATCAGCGTCACGCCGGCTGGCAACCGCCTGTTCGAGTCGGCGATCGCGTCGCGTGACGCCTGGCTCGCGCGAGCCATCGAGAGCGTCGTCTCGCCGCGTGAGCGTGCCGCGCTCGAGAAGTCGATCGAGCTGCTCGAGCGCCTCGCCGACGCCGGCCGTCCCGAGTCCTAGTCCCACCGCCGCGCATGTCCACATCGCCTCCGCTTCCGTCCGCCTCCTCCGCCGCCCGCAGTCGCGCGGCGTCCGCGCTTGGCAAGACGTTCCAGTCGCTCGCGACCTACAACTTCCGGCTCTTCTTCATCGGCCAGCTGATCTCGAATACAGGCAACCAGCTGACGAACGTCGCGTTGATCCTGTTCGTGCTCAAGCTCGGACACAGCGGCCTCGCCGTCGGCGCGCTCGCCGCATGCCAGTTCGGGCCGCTGGTCGTGCTCTCGGCGTGGGCCGGCGCAGTGGCTGACCGGACCGACAAGCGTCGAGCGCTGGTCTTGACGCAGCTCCTCGAAATGGCTCAGTCCGCCGTGCTCGCCGTGCTCGCCTTCCTGCCCCATCCGCCGCTCGTGGTGCTGTATGCGCTTGCCCTCGCGGGCGGCGTGCTCTTGGCCTTCGACAACCCGCTCCGGCGCTCCTTCGTCCCGGAGATGGTGTCGAAAGACGACCTGCCCAACGCGGTCGTGCTCTACAGCACCATCGTTGCCTTGTCGCAGGTTTCGGGTCCGGCGCTGGCGGGCGCGCTCGTCACGACCGTCGGCTTCGGTTGGTGCTTCGCCCTCGATGCGATCACGTACCTCGCGGTGATCGCGTGTCTGACTCTGATGCGTAAGGGCGAGCTCTTCCAGCAGCCGCCCCGAGCGCGCACCGGTCGTGAGGTGCGTGAAGGGCTCGCCTACGTCGCGTCGGTTCCGCGGCTCTGGATCAGCTTCGCGATGTTCGCTTGTGTCGGGCTCTTCTCCTTCAACCTGCGCGTCGCGCTGCCGCTGTTCGTCACCCGATCGCTCCACGGCACGGAGGTCGCGTTCGCCGTGCTCTACGCCACGATGAGCTCTGGCGCCGTGGTCGGCACGCTCGTGATCGCGCATAAACGGCTCGTGGAGCTCCGTCACGTCGTCGTCGCCGCGCTCGCGCTTGGCTGCGCCATGCTGCTCTTGTCGCTCATGCCGTCGGTGCACGCGGCGGTGCTCGCGGCGTTTTTCGTGGGTGCGGCGACCGTCATCTACATGACTGCGTCCACCACGATCGCGCAGATCGACACGCGGCGTGACATGCATGGCCGCGTGCTGGCGCTCCAGACTGCGCTGATTGGCGGCACGGCGCTCGTCGGTGGGCCCATCGTCGGGCAAATCGCCGACCTCTCGGGTGGGCGCGCGCCGATCGCGGTCGGTGGCGTGGTGTGTCTGCTCGCGGCCAGCTTCGGAGAGCTCGGGCGGCGGCGCTTCCCGCCTCGCGGCGTCGAAGCATCAAACGTTGTCTAACACTCTGCTGCATCGAGATTAGTCCCAACTTGCGGGGTGCGTACGCGGATTCACTTATAGTTGCTGCAGGTTGTTCGTGAGCGGAGCTCGAACTCGAGCTACACCTGAGACACGTGTTCTGTACCGGCCGGTTTGATCGCCGCGAGCAGAAGCCAAAGGGAGGCCCTGCCCATGCGACGCAGTCCCCGTCTAACTCATGTGAAGTGTCTTGGGTTGCTCGGCGCGATCGGATGTTTGTTCGCATGTTACGACGAGCATAGCCCTGAATCGATGATGGAAAACGCGCCTCCCACCTGCGCGGAAGCATCCGCGTCGAAGGGTGACGGTTGCTGGCGCGCGCACGATGCACACGATCCACACGATCCACAGGACGCACAGGACGCACAGGACGCACAGGACGCTGCGCCACGGACGCCACTCCCGGATTCACCTTCACCGACATTCCCAGAAACAACTTCACCCACCGACGATTGGGCGAGTGCGGATCGTTGTGCCGACCACCGCGTCGGGCCAGCGGGCGTACAAGGAAAGCTGACCATTTCGTTCGAAACCGTAACGAACGGTGGGATGTACACACCGCGAAACTGTGGTGCTGTCTGGATCGAGGACTCGCGAGGGTTCTACGTGCGGACGCTAGAACTGTGGGCACGCGAGCGACCGGACTCGATTGTAGCCTGGTACCAAAGCGTGTGTAAAACAGATGCGACGATCACGGCGCCTGACGTGATCACGAGCGCAACCTTGGATCAACCAACGCAGCACTCTGCGACGTGGGACACTAAAGACTTCCGAGGTCGTGTCGTTCCTGACGGCGACTATACCCTCTGGTTCCAAGTGACTGAAAACGAGATCTTCCCGGAAGGCCCCGTCATGAAGCTCGACCTCAGAAAGAGCGTCGACTCTTACGCAGTGAATGCAACCGCTCCATCCGGCTTCGCACACGTCCGGTTCTCGTACATAGTTTCCGCGAACACTTCCGACGGTACGTCGTTCGACGGTGGCAACTAGAAGGCGATCGTCTCTCGCCAGCGTAGGGCGCGCTCCAAACACCCGAGCCAAGAGGACACTTTGGTCTACGACGTGATCATCGCAGGGGCCGGCCCGGTCGGCTTGTTCCTAGCCTGCGAGCTGCGGCTCGCGAAGCTCTCTGTGCTGGTGCTTGAACAATTGGAGGATCCGCACTCACCGCTGAAGCGGCTCCCGTTTGGAATGCGAGGACTCTGGGGCCCAAGCATCGAAGCATTCTACCGGCGCGGCCTCTTGGAAAAAATTGCATCGCAACGTCGTGCCGACGCTGGTGCCCCTGGCCAGCCGAGACCTGGATCAATCGCGTCTGGATCACAGCGCCGCGGGCCCGCCGGCCACTTCGCGGGAATCCAGTTCGACTACAGCAATATCGATTCGTCGCGGTGGACGTACCGACTACCGGGCCCGGCCGACACGCAGTTGGGGAGCGAGATGGAGCATCTCGAACGCGTGCTCGCCGCTCACGCACTGTCCGTCGGAGTTGAGATCCAGCGCGGCCATGGTGTCGAAGGCTTCGAGACTTCGACCGATGAGATCTCCGTCCGTGCCGGCGAGCAACGTGTTCGCGCGCGTTGGCTCGTGGGTTGCGACGGTGGCCGCAGCACAGTCCGCAAGCGAGGTGGCTTCGAGTTCGTCGGTACCGAGCCTGAGTTCACGGGCTATTCGGTCCAAGTCGACATCGCCGACCCGGAGAGACTCCCCGTGGGTCGTCACTACACGCCGACCGGTATGTACACTCAGTGGCAGCCCGGCGTGATCGCGATGGTCGACTTCGACGGCGGCGCATTTCATCGCACGCAACCGGTCACGTGCGAGCACGTGCAAGAGGTCTTACGGCGCGTGTCCTGCACTGACGTGACACTCACAGCGTTGAACGTCGCCTCGACATGGACCGACCGCGCGCAGCAAACAACGAGCTACCGCAATGGACGGGTGTTGCTGGCGGGCGACGCCGCGCACATTCATTCGCCGCTCGGCGGACAAGGCTTGAACCTCGGACTTGGCGACGCAATGAACCTCGGGTGGAAGCTTGCTGCAACCATCCGAGGCGACGCTCCCGACGGCTTACTCGACAGCTACACCGCGGAGCGACATCCGGTCGGGGCGCGCATCCTCGATTGGACGCGGGCCCAGGTTGTGCTGATGCGACCCACTCGCCATTCCCGCGCGCTCGAAGCCATCCTGCGCGACCTGCTCGATACGCGCGACGGCGCGACCTACTTCGCGGAACGTCTTTGGGGTGTGTCCCTGCGCTACGACCTCGGCGATCAACACCCGTTGGTGGGTCGCAGCTGCCCGGATTTCGAGCTCGCCGACGGAACGAGGCTCGGCACTTTGCTCCGAGAAGGAATCGGTTTGCTGTTGGACTTCGGCGGGCGGTCGTCGCTCCAAGCGCTGGATGGCCTTTGGGGCGACCAGGTCAGGTACGTGGCTAGCGACGCTAAGGAATGCCTTGGTCTCTGCGCGTTGCTCGTGCGTCCTGATGGGTTTGTTGGATGGGCGAGCGATACGACTCCCAGTCCCGAGGAAGTCACACGAGCGGCGGCGAGATGGTTCGCGAGCCGCGAACCCGGCGCAATCAGTAGCTGACAAAAGCCGGTCGGCTGAGCCCACTTGCGGCTCGCGCAGCTGCGCTCCAAAATTGCCCCGTGCAGGTCTCCTTCAAACGCACCGGAGTGCGCCGCTACGCCGTCGTCGTCACCGTCCCAGGGGGGCCGACCCTCGCGGCCGATCCTGCACCCGGGTACGACCACGACATTCCTCACGACCTAGTGCACTACGTCGTTGAGGCTGAGCTGCGTCTTACAAATGGCGTCTACGGACGAGCCGCCCGAGGCGCAGGCACGTTCGTCACGACTTCAGAGCACGACATCAGTGCGCGAGAACGCGTGCGCCAGCAGCGCAAGCAACATAAGCGCGAGCGTGCTTTGCGCTCGCAAGGTGGCCTGCCTGCAGCCGAGATGGCTACGTCGGAACGGATCGCCGCGCTAAGCGACGTCGTGTGGCGGCGGAAAGCCGGTCAGCAACCAGACACACTGCGCGTGGCCCCCGTGCTGCGACCGGAGGACGCAAGATCCGTCGAGCGCGTCGTCGCGCGACTGGATGCCCTGGCGCCGTTGTGGCGAACACTTCCTGTGGGCGGTCAGCTCGTCTTCGACTGGCCAAGTCTCGAGCCGCCACGACGCCCCGAAAGTTGTGAGATGCGACGCGAGCAACAGCAGCACTCATGACAGACGGCGTTTCGTCGGCCCCGACCGGGATGGCCGAGTAGGCGGACTTGATCACGCATGAGCCGGGTGTGCAAATCGAACGCCCAACCTCAGAAGGGAGGGCAGCTCGCAGGACACTCATGGGCAGTCAAACAGTTTGCAACCCCGAGTGCCCGCGTCGTCATGAGCTCGCCGGCTTCGAGCGCGACGTCCTGGCAGCTCAAGATGCAATCGATTCCGCGGCAGTTGTTTTTTGTCGCGCACTGGCGCACCGCGTCGCAATGGCTGTCCTTCTTGCAATCCAGAATGGAGCACGCACATGACGTGCACACGCAACTTGCGAGCTCCTCACAAATGTTCTCACCACTCGCGATCGCGTCGCACTGCTGTTCGTTGTCGGGTGACTGTTCGCACGTCGTCTTGAATCGGTCGGGATCCGCCGCGTGCGCTTCGCTCCAGCGCGAAGAAACTCCGTGGATCATGCGGCCGACGACGCCTTGATACGGCGAACCTGCATGCGCCGCCGTGTCCCAGTGGCAGCGCGTCGTCGTCGCACTCTCACACATGTCTTTCACGAGCGAGACCCAGAGATCTCCGTTCGGTGCGTACTTCGCCTGGATGATCTCGTGCAAGTCGGAGCCGTTCGTGACGCCCAGGTAGCCAACTTCGAAGCCCCACGGGAAGAGCGGATCCGCGGGGTCGTTGAGCACCACCGACATGAACAGAGGTTCTTCGTCGAACGCGTTCGAAGTCTCGGTGACATAACCGTTGTACTTAACGCCGTCGGTGCTGCCGTAGTATGCGATCGCGAGCACACCTGATCCACGCGTCGCTAGCCCGGCGTAACGCACGTCCGTGACCTCGGGCGCGGCGACCGTTACAGGCGTCGACCACGTCTGCGCGGCGTCGCGTGAGTATGCGAACCGAAGGCCACCCTCTGCGTCGATCCAGGCCAAATACACAGCGCCAGCGCCATCCACGGCCAACTGCTCCGTGACGAGCAAGTTCGGATTTGCGACGATCTGCAGCAAGTTTGAAGTGTCGAATGGTGGCAACGTGACACCTGGGATCTCATGCAAGTTCCAGGTCGAACCTTCGTCGCTACTGACAGCGACTGCGAGTTTACGGCAACGACGCACGACCAGGTAAGCGGTGCCACTCTCGTCGACTGCGCCCGCGCCGTAGATCACCCATTCATTCGAAGCAGCGCAGCCCGGGACGTCCGACGCGAGGAGACTCGGCGTCGCTGCGCGTTCCCAGGAGTGCCCGCCGTCGAGAGAGCGATAGATCGACTGATATTGCGGCGCGAGCCCGACTAAAGACACAATTGGAATCGGCGTCGAGATCGGACTTGGTGCCGAGGCGTAAACGATGTTGGGATAGTTCTGCGTCGTGCTCGTGCGTGGAGGGCCGGCGAAGATCTTGATCCAATCGAATGTGTCCGACGCGAGGTTACTCGACGTGAACGTTTTGCCGGCATCGCTGCTGATGCTCAGGTCAAAGCCGCCCGAGTACATCGCCATTGGCGCGGCGCTCGCAGTCGTGGCGAAGAAGATTCGATCCGTCGTGGGATCGACGTATACGTAAGGCTGCATTCGGCCGTGACTGCTACCGTTCTCGAGCTTGGGTTCGACGAACTGCCAGCTCGCGCCGAAGTCGGCCGAACGCAACAGGCCCACGCCTTCATTCTTGAATGCTGGCGCGAAGAACACGTTCCCGTCCTTCGTGATGCCGAGCGTGCTCTCGGTCGAGCCCACGTCCGTGTTCGTCGCGCATGGGATCGGAGCCAGCGCGCCTTCCGCGGGCTTCGCTGCAGTAGCAGCGTTCGAGCCGCGCCCGGCACGATACGCAAATCCTGGGCGGGAAGGAGCGCAGTGCTGCGATTCGAGCTCGGCTGCCGTGAACGGACCGCTCAGGACAGGATCGTTATTCGTCGGCGGCTGGGACGTCCCCGCGTCGTCGGTATCCGAGCTCGCACCGGCCGCGCCAGTCTGACCCGCGGTCGCCACGACGCTCGAGCCGCCGCTGCCAGCGGCGGTCGTCGCGCGTGCGCCTGCACCCCCGGAGGACGCTGCGCTTCCTGCCGCGGTCGTGCTGGAGGCTCCGCCAGCTCCAGCTGTGGTGAGTGCGGTCGGCTCCTGTCTCGAGCCTTTGCAGGCAGCGATGCCGGCCAGGACGAGCCCGCAGGCGATCAAACCGTACCGTCGCGAGGGTTCGAAGAGCATATGGTCCACTGGTTGGACCAGTAGCATAGCTGGCGGTCTGACGCGAGCCGCTTGTCTGGGGCGCGCCGAGGGTCCAGCCACTGGACATATGCTCGGCCGGCGGGGGCGAGCTGCTCGAAGCGCCACAAATCCCGGAGGCTTCGCGTCGTTGGTGCTAGCGTGGCTGGAAGCAACGGACCGTTTGAATGGCCCTGCACGCCGTACGAAATAATCCGCTCTCCGATCAGGTCTTCGATCAACTCGTGGCTGAGATCATCTCGGGCCGCTATGCGGCGGAGGCGACGTTGCCCGCCGAGCGAATCTTGGCGACGACGCTCGGCGTCAATCGGCACGTCGTGAGGGAGGCGATTCGGCGCCTCGAGCAAGCCGGTCTCGTGCGTGTCGCTCAGGGCGGCAGCACGCGCGTGCTCGATTATCGCAAACATGCCGGGCTGGACCTCTTGTGGCTGTTGGCCGAGCACGCGCGTGGAGGACCTGAGACCGCACGGTTCTGGCTCGGCGTCTTGGAGCTCCGTGTCGCGGTTGGTGCTGAGATGGCGCGGCTTTGCGCGCGCCGAGCGGACCGAACGGTTTGTACCGACTTGTTGCGCATCTCTCGCGAAATGCGTGCCGCGGGCGACGACGCGACGCTCTACGCGCTCGAGGTTCGGTTTTGGGATCGTGTGCAGGACGGTGCGGACAACGTCGTCTGCCGCCTCGCGCTCAACAGCATGATCAAGGCCTCCCTTGCGATGGGTGATGTGGCGCAGCAGTGGTCGGCACGTGAGGCGAGGAAGAGTGGCTTTCGCCAGCCGATTGCGGAAGCGATTGCAAAACACGACGCCGATGCAGCCGAGCAACTCACGCGTCAGTCCATGCGTGCGGTGGTCGAGGAGTTCGAGCGTGCGTTGGCGCGTCCTCGAGAGTCAGCGAAACCGGCGCCGGCGAAGAAACGTGTCCGCAAGCGCACTTCGAGCTGAAACGCTGAAATCCAAGCGTCCCAATGCGCAGATGAAGCGGCACTCGCCGCCCAGGCAGCGGCGACTTTCAGACAAAGGCAAACCAGAGACGGCCGGCGCTTGCAGAGCAGCAACGCAGGAGAGCAGCAGATTGAGAAGGATATAGGGATACGGATCGAACGCGTGGCCAGCGAGCACCCACGTGTTGAACAACATCCACGCGACCAAGATGCTGACGAACGTGATCACGAAGCCCCATGAGCCGCCGACCCGAGCGACTGCATCGGCGACGCGCTGCCCACGCGACGTCTGGCGCGTGAACAAGTCGTCGATGTGCGTGGCGATTGCGGCGTGATCGGCCGCCTTACGCGCGATTTCTGTTTCGAGCGCCGTGAGCTCGCCACGCTCAGCCGTCAAGCGCGCGGTGACATAGGCTCGCTGAGCGTCGTTCACGCAGGTCCGACAGATCGGAGCCTCCGGAGCGAACGGATGTCCGGCGATGCCAGTCAACTTGTCGGCGATCCCGCCGCGCAGCAAGCGATAGCTGGTGGTCTCCACCGCCGGATTCCCCCGGCCACAGGCATTGCAGGTCGTGAGTGACGAGGGCTCCGCAGGTTGTTCCGTCATGGACTTGTCTCGAATCTTCTCTCCGCCGTCGGCGAATCTCGCCTTCGGTCTCGTGCGACAGACGAGATGGTATCGTCGATGTTCCGCAGCTCGAACTCGCCGTCTGCAAAAGCGTCCTCAAGGGCGTACGTCTCCTGCGCGGGCTGCCTGCCACTTCGGCTGGCGGCGTCTTCGTGTAGGCTGGGCGCGCCCGGTACCCGAACTCGAGTGGAGGATCGGATTGATCCCAGAATCGCGCCCACGTCGTATAGAGAATGTCGCAGCCGCATTGCTCGTAGTTCTCGGACTTGCTCACCTCTGGTTTCACACTGCTTACACGCTCGACGACGCGTACATTTCGTATCGCTACTCTCGCAATCTGGCGCGGGGTCTAGGCCTCGTCTATAGCCCTGGCGAATACATTAAAGGGTATTCAAACACCCTCTATACCTTGCTGATGACGGCGCCCGAACTCTTCGGGTTTGATCCGAATCCATTCTCAAAGATCATTGGTCTCGGGTCGTTCGCATATCTATGTTGGCTGATACGCAGCCTGTATACACATCAGCCCGAAGACGCCGTGCGCGAGCGCCTGTTGTGGGCATTGGCCCTTCTGGCTGGCTCTACTCCTGTTGCAGTTCACTTCACCAGCGGACTCGAAACAGGTTTCTACACCACGGTCATGTTTGCGGCCGTGGTGAGACGATTGAGTGAGCAACGCACAGACTCTCCACCGTGGTCGGCAGCGCTGTTTGCTGCGGCATTGCTGACTCGGCCTGAGGGCGCACTCTTCTTTTGCGCCATGGTATTTCACGATATCTGGGTACGTGTCATTCGCCGACGGGTTTCAGCCCGTGACATTGTGTTTTACGTTGTACCGCCACTTGTATATGTGGCCGAGCTCGTACTGTCCGCTTCGTATTACGGCTCTGCGCTGCCTCAAACATATTATGCGAAGACCAGTGCTGTTCACGGAATGAACGGAGCGCTGCAGGTGCTCGGGCTCGGTATTGAAGCGCAACTTCGCGAGGGCTCGTACCTGGCGAAGGGGTTGTCTGACATCGGGGCGCCGTTGTTGCTGTTGGCGGCCCTACCACTCACGCTATCAAGACGTAGGTTCCGCCGCCGAAACGCGGCACTTCTGTTAGTCGTTATGGTTCAGCTCGTCTTCATCGCTCGCGCCGGGGAGGACTGGGCTCCAGGATTCCGCTTCGGCGTGCCGATGCTGCCGGCGTTGATCATACTTTCGGTGGAGCTAATCGGCCTCGGAGCCGTCGTAGCGGGCCGTTTCGCACGTCCGGTCAGGTGGATGATTGTGGCCGCTACACTCGCAATCACAGTCCCCCCTCAGCTCACTCAGTCACAAGAGATACAACAAGCGCGATACGTGAATGCAGAGAACAAGCTGGCAGAGGGCGCGTTCTTTGCGACGCTGGCTCCACCCGGTTCAGTCCTATCGAGCTTCGACATCGGCGGCCAGGGGTATGCGGCGGGCGGCTTTGACGTATTGGACACGGGTGGACTCGTAACGCGCGACACCGTTGGGTGTAGAGGCCGCCGAACTCCACAACGCTGCGTTCGTTATGCTTCACTCGTGCTGCCTGACTTGGTGCGCCTTCACGGGAATCCGCGATTTGACGGGTACATAGGCCGGGCAGTACGGCAGAATACGCCGTATTTGCTGCTCGATCGTGGAAGGTACCTCTTGCGGCGCTCGCTGGTATTGGGGGGAGAACCACCTGACTGGAGCACCCCACCTGCGCCTGTCGTGCCGAGCACAGCTGCTTTGGGTGTCGAGCTCGTAGGGCTCGACGTCGCGCCAGCCGCACGAATAGGTCAGAGCGCTTCACTCACCTTGTTTTGGAGACGGGTAGCAGGTGTCGACGCCGCGTTCGTCGAGCGTCAGCTCGAATGGGAGATCGACGGGGAGCGCTTCTCAGCGAACGCTTCGCACGTCCTGTGGAGGCAAGTCGATCCCGCTGAGCAGTGGAATGCCGACGAACTCTTCACCGACTTCATCACAGCTCGCACGCCCGGTCGAAGTGGACACTACCAGCTGCAGGTCGTGGTCGCGGGTCGGCGATTGCCGCTGCTCACTGTCGATGTGCTCGATGAGCATGCATGCGAGTTGAGGGCTGCGGACTGGCTCGGACATGCACGAAAGTTGGGCGCCGAGGGTCGTGAGTCCTCGGCAGTCCGTTGGTATGAACGCGCCGAGCAGTTATCCGCGACTGCACGCGGTGAGAGCCAGCGGGCGCTCGCGGACTATGCTCGGCGCATCCGAGAAGACGCTGAACGTCACGCTGCAACTGATTTGATGGGAGCGCTTCGGCGTGCCCAACAAGCCAAGCGCATCCTGCATCGTTCGTACTGGGAAAGCGGCGGCGCCACTGCAGCGTTGCGTGGCGAGATCGAAGCGAACGCGGCGATGCGCGCGGCCCTGATTGCGCGTGAGCTAGCCCCCCCTAGCCTCTCCAGCGCGTTGAAGCGCACGGTCGACCGAGCGTCAGCGCCGTGATTTGTTGGTTCTGAGGCGATCTCACGGCCATGCCCAGGCAGTGGCACACTTCGGGATCGTTCCGCGGGATCGCGCAACCTTCGTGCCACCCCAGCTCGGCTCGTGTTGTGTTGTGCAGTTTGCGGATGGGCTGTTCGTGAAACGGTTCAATCGGGAATTCTAGACGTCGGGCCGCACGGTGTGCACGGCGTGATCTGTCGACCGAGTCGCTTTGCAACAGACAGCAGCGCACACATTTGCCTTGCGGGATGGTGCATCGCATGGTCTTGCTGCTTCCGGGCAGCGAGCGAACGGTTCGAAGGCAATGTCGCGCGCTCGCGGTCCTCGAAATCCAAACGAGGAGAGTTGTTGCATGACCCGCGTACCCGACTCAGAGCTGGTGCTCGTTCCTGGTGGCACGTTGATCACCAAGACACCGGAGGAAGGCCGCGCGTTAGCGTTAACGCTCGCGCGCCATATGATTCACAACATTCAGCCGGATCTCGACGTGTTGAAAGAAGGCCGGTCCAAATACGCGGCGAATCCTGACAGTTTGATGGCGGCGAGCCAGGTCGTGGCGATCGAGTTTCAGACGATTGCTGCTGCCAACAACTACTGGCGCTAGTCCGAAGCCCCCGAATGACGATCCGTTTTCGAGGGCTTCGCGAAACCCTGCGGTTAAAGTCTACCCAGAGTTGGCCTTCCTCCGGGCACGGGTGCTCACATCACTCGAGCGTTCCTGTCGCGCGCGGCGCGTCGCCGTCGTGCGGATAGGAGATGCCCCAGCATTCGCCGTTTCGCAGGGACTCCACCACGCCGGTGGTATCGAGCGAAGCCGGCGGATTGCTTAGCGCAACCGAGCTGAGGGACACGCTGCCGCTGACCGCTTCAGCGCTGAAGTCGGCAGTCAGCTCCAACGTGTCGAAGTCGCCCTCCTCGGCTTTAGCGAAGTGGCCGATCGCGCTGGCTGACAACTGAAACTGATCAGCCGACGCGGTCAGCACGCCTTCCTCGCTATAGAGAACCATGAGCATCGCAGGCACCACCACGTCGAGCCGCTGGTCGCTCGTACGCACGCGCAATCTGACGAACTGACTCAACCGGTCCGGCCGCGTTCCGTCAGGCTGCAGATCGCCGAACAAGTTTCCGACGCAGACTGGGCTGTCCTCCGACTCCAGGCTCAACTCGAGCGCGGCAGACGAACCGTCATTCCAACGCACCGTATGCTCGCGGCCGGTGAGACGCTCGTGCAGGTCTGCAAACGAAAAGTCTCCGAAGTGCGCGTCTGACTGCTCCTCACGCTGGAAGAGTGGGCAGTTTCGTTCGGCAGGCCACGAAGCCGCAGTGCATTCGCCGGTGGATCCGGACGTGAACGCGAGCTCGCCGCTCACCCCATCGTCGTCGACGTGGGCGAAGACACGATAACCTGGATGGTCTTCGCCGCTCAGAGCTGCACCAGGAATCGCTAGCGCGGAGCGAACACTCGTGCTCGCGGTCGCGGAAACGAGGGCACCGCGCGGCGAGCCCTGCACGTAGCCTTTGAACGTCGCGGTGCGTTGACCCGGCATCCTGACAACCACGTCGACATTGTAGGCCGAGACCCCCCCGCATTTCTTGCTCGTCTTACTCTTGCTGCGTTGTTGGACTTCGAAACCCAGAGGCATTGCAGTCGCTGCACTTCCGAACTCGCCCCAGTGAAACATGGTCTCGTGGCGCCCGTTTGCGAGCTCCTCGATCCATGCGGGATCGAACGTCAGCGCGTCGACATCGGGTTCGGAGCAACTCGTCCCGGGTCCGGGCAAGCCCGGTGTCGGCATATTCGGCGTCGGCTCCGACGTCCCCTCGGCCCCG
>DASRXR010000008.1:0-9317 GCA_035687405.1 Polyangiales bacterium | reverse complement strand
ACGGTGTTGAAGGGCGCGCAGTTTTACGTTACCGCGCGGCCGGGCCTGACCAAGGAGTGGCTCACGTTGAGTGTTCAGCGCGAGATGGCGCGGCTCCAAGCGGGTGCAGACCAGGCGTGCCGGCCGAATGTTAGTAAGGTCCAGGTCTCGGTCGCATCTGCGGGTGGTGGCTTCTGGGTGTTTCTCTCGGCCCCCGATGAGCGTCAGGCGAAGCGGCTCTTGAACTGGGCCAAGACGATCCAGCCTTCGAATCAAGTGGCGGTGCAATGAACGAACATCGCGTGAGGAACACTCGGCGATGAGCGTTTCGAGTGTTCCTCGCAGCCCGCTCGGGCGTTGGCAGCGCCTTCCATCACGAGTAGGGTTGGCGCGATGCAGCTTGGAGATTTACTCGCGCTCGAGCCTCACGGACCGGACACATGGGTGGGTACCGGACCAAGTTATCCGTGGGGCGGTTTGTATGGTGGACAGATCGTTGCACAAGGTCTGATGGCGGCTGCGCACAGCGTGCCCGAAGAGTTCGCGATCCACTCACTGCATGCGTATTTCATCCGGCGTGGCGATGCTTCCGCGCCGATCCGTTTCGAAGTCGACCGCATCCGGGACGGCCGTAGCTTTTTCACACGGCGTGTCGTCGCACGGCAGTCGACCGGCGCGATTCTCAACATGTCGGCGTCGTTCCAACTCGCCGAAGCGGGGGCTGAAGCGCAGACGATCCAAATGCCGGATGCGCCCGCGCCCGACTCGCTCAAGCCCGATAGTTGGAGTCCGCTGTTCGACCGGCGCCAGGTTCCGAGTACGCCGGAGAGTGGGCGTGGCCAAGCCTGGTTTCGCTTGTTGAACGAAGTGGGTGATCAGTCGGTGCGCCACGCGTGTGCGCTCGCCTACGCCTCGGACGACATGCCGATGGACGCGGTGATCGCAGTCCATCCCGACCGCGTCACGATGAAAGACGTGTGGGCGACGAGCCTCGACCACGCGATTTGGTTTCATCGTCCGCTGCGTGCGGAGAACTGGCACCTCTACGACTTTGCAGTGCACTGGCTCGGCGGCGGGCGCGGCCTTACGCTCGGCCACATCTTCATGCCGGACGGCGCGCACATCGCGACCGTTGCGCAAGAGCTGCTGGTGCGGCCGCGCCGCGAGTCTAAAGCGTGACCGGTTCGGTGATCGTCGGGTCTGCGCGGAGCTTCCGGTACTCGAGGTACATGATCGCGCGCCAGCGCACGATCATCCCGAACGCGAGCACGAACATCAGCGAGCCGGTTTGAAGCGGGCTCAAGTAGTGCCCGACGTAGTCGCGCAGCGCGAAGCGTAACGCGATCAACCCGAGCACGATGCCGATGAAGGCGCGCGAGCGGCGCAGGAAGATCGTGTCGCCTTCGCGCACCAGCCGCGAGGTCTTGATCATCGGGTAGGCGAGCAGGGCCGCACCGATCGCAAACGCCAGCAGGCCCCACCAAGCAGGGATACGCGCCGGCGCGTACGCGAACATGCTGAAGCCGGTGCTCATGCCGATCGGCGGAATGAGAATGCTGCGTGCGGTGACGGGGCGAGTGGTCTCGCGCATGCGCCACGCCAAGATCGCGGCGGCACCAAGAGCTGAGGTAACGACGACGGCAGGCTGCATGCTACGCGGGCAGCATAGTCGCAAACCCGAACGACGTCCTACCGTTCTGTCGGCGCGGCCAGGCTTTCCGCGACGACGCTAGCCCGGCAGACAGGTCAGGATTTGCGAGCGTGTGCCGGCATGTGCCAGTGCCCGCACCAGAAACCTGCGGATTATCGTGCGTTTTCGCTCGAACGCGTTTGGCACGTTAGCTGCTGGGCAGGTCGCCCGAAGAGCGTTCACGGAGGAAAACATGACGGTGAATCGGTCTGCAGGGTGGAAGCTTGCGCGCGCGTGCCTCGCGGTAGGTTTGCTCGCAGCCGTCGGCTGCAGTGGGGACGGGGATGATCCGGCGCAGCCGTCAGCGCCGAGCTCTCCGAATCAGTCAGACCCGATGAAGATCGGCAACACCGAGGTCCCCGCGGGCGACCCGGTCGATGTCTCCGATATCGGTGGAGCGAAGTTTCCGCAGTCGGGTGCGACGACGTTCGAGACCGCAAAGGCAGTCGAGGGTGATTCGAGTTCGGGGGTCAGCTTTGGCTCGAGGGGAGGGTTGCCAGGCAACGGGGCTGCGGAGGGTGCGACGCCGCCGACAGCGTCAGGACCCTCTGGCGCGGCGGATTTGCCTGTCACACCGGGGGCCAATGCCGCGGGCTCTGTTGGAGCACCCGCGCCGGTCACGACCACTCCGGGCGCCAGCGCCAATCCAGGTTCGCTTCCGGACGCGATGCGCGAGATCGTCGAGGCCGACATCGTGCAAGCGCAAGGCGACATCTTGTACGTGTTGAATCGCTTTCGCGGGCTCGTGTTGATCGACATGTCAGTGCCGGACAGCCCGTTTGTGCGCGGCCGCGTTCCGTTCCAAGCGCAGCCGGTCGACATGTATTTGAAGAACGGCAAAGCCTACATCGTGATGAGTGACTACTTCACGTATTGGCAGTTCGACGCGGACGCGGATCCGCTCGGCTTCCACGGCAGCCAGGTCCTCGTCGTCGACGTCGTGAATCCTTCCGCGCCGGCCGTGAACGGCAGCTTCAACGTGCAGGGTGAAGTGACTGACACGCGCATCGTCGGCGACGTGCTGTACGCGGTGTCGAAGCGCAACGTCGAGTACTGGCGCTACGACACACAAGATTGGCAAGACACGTCGTGGGTGCTCTCGATCGATCTGAGCGACATCGCGAACATCCACAAGGTGGATGAAAAAGAGTTCCGAGGCTCCGCCAGCATCATTCAAGTGTACGAAACGGCGTTGAGCGTCGCTGCGATCGATCCGAACTACTACTTGGTCGACGAAGACAACGCCCGTCAGACCAAGATCACGTACGTCGACATCTCCGATCCGAAGGGTGCGGTGACAATCGGCGGGAGCGCGTACGTGCCCGGTGCGGTGCAAGACAAGTTCAAGATGGACTTGGACAAGGGCCAGCTGCGCGTGATCTCGCAAGACTGGTACTGGGACTCGAGCGCGCCCGGCACCCTCACGGTGCTCGACGCGTCGGTGCAAGGGCAGCTGAAGCAGCGCGCGCAGATCGTGATCGCAAACGACACCGGCATCACCGGCAACAGCGTGCAGCCGCAAGCCACGCGGTTCGTGGGTGCTGACTTGTTCGTGAACTTGTGCTGGTACAACACCTCGTACCAACAATGCCGGCTCGACTTCTATGACCTGTCGAATCCGGATCAGCCGGGTAAAGTCGGCACACTGCCGGTCGACGGCGCGATCACACACTTCGAAGCGCGCGGCGATCGACTGATCTCGCTCGGCACCTACGCGCCGACGACTTATGCGCAGCAGCCGCAGATCGCCCTCTTCAACATTGCGGACCTCCGCAACGTGACGCGCCTGTCAGTCGCAAACGTCGCGACCACGGGCTCGTCCAGCGTTGCGTTGCAAGACTACAAAGCGTTCAAGATCATCGAAGAGCTCGGCTTGATTCTCTTGCCGCTCACCTGGGTCGAGCCCGATTCGACGGGGGCGACGCTCTTCAAACAGGGCGCGCAACTCGTCGATTGGCAGAACGACCAAGTCGTACTTCGCGGTCGCCTCGCCCAGAACGGGAATGTGCAGCGTGCGATCGCGTTCAAGAATCGCGTCGTCAGCATCTCCGACGATCAAGTGCAGGTGATCGACGCGAGCAATCGCGATCAGCCGGTTGCGACTGCGAACCTTTTCTTGGTCCGCAACGTGGTCGACGTGTTCAACATCAAGGGCAACGCGGTCCAGCTCGGCACGGCTGAAAACGACGACAAGTGGCGCTTCTTCGTGTTGCCGTTCGGCGAAGACGACATGGCGAAGAGCCTCGTCGAGCTGCCGATCGACATGAACGTGATGTATCAGATCCGTTCGGGCGACTTCATCACGGTGATCGGTACCGAACAAGCGACCGGGAACCAGCTGATTCGCACGGCCGACTTCACCGATCCGCTGAAGCCACGCTGGCGCGGGACGTATCGGTTGTCGGACGAGATCCAACACATCTACAGCGGTGCGTATCGCGGCTATTGGAGCTTCTACGACTACTACTGGAATCCGAACGCGGGCATGCCGCTCGAGGCGCAACTACTGCCGGCGACGACACGCACTGTGAAGGGCGATCCAAACGGCCGGCGTTACTACGAGAACACATTGCGCTTGATCGACTTGCGCAACCCCGATGCCCCCGGGCTCGCGAGCGGTAGCTTGGGCATGCCCGACTATCCGTTCGTGAACAAGGTCGGTCACGGCAAGTTGCTGTATTCGACGCACACGGAGCCTGCGCTCGACGCGAACGGGAATCCGAAACAGTACCACGAGAAGTATTTCTTGGATCGCGTCGACGCGACCGATCCGACCACGTTGAAGGCGCTGCCGAAGATCAACATCCCGGGCCGGCTCGTGGACGTCGATGCGGCGGGCAAGTTGCTCTACACCGTCGACTATCAATGGGACGAGCACGGTCAACGCCGCAACTCGTTCAACATCTTGCGCCTCGAGAACGACACGGCGACGCTCGTCACCGTGTTGCCGGTCGGCGACGAGATCGATCGCGCGAAGTATCTCGACCGCGAGGTTTGGCTGAGCACACACAGTTATCCGTGGTACGGGCGCAACGACGACTCGCCGGATTCGCGCCAGCCGTATACGCGGCTGACGCGGTTGCGGTTCGATGAGCTAGGAACCGTGTCGAGCACGGACGTGCACGACGTGTCGGGCTATCACTTCGATCTACTCGATATCGAGGGGTCGAAGGTCTACCTCTCGTCGACCTATCCGACTGGGCTTCTGATTCTCGACACTGCGGACTTCGCGAATCCCACCATCCTCGGTGCTTCGCGAACCGTCGGGTACGTGTCGAAGCTCGTGCGCGAAGGGGACTATTTGTATCTGCCGATGGGCAGCTACGGCGTACGCCGCGTTCTAGGGAAGTGATTTGTCGGCGCGAGCGCTCGGGCGACTCGCGAGTCAGGGACGGGGCTGATGGTGGCGAGTCGCGCGGCTCGCCACCATTTGTTTTTTGAGACGGGGGCTAGAACTTCCAGCGTGTCGAACCCGCCGTGAAGTCGTCGCCCTTGCTTCCGAACGAGAATGCCCGCGTCGGCGTCACCACCCAGACGGGTTCCGCGAAGTCGTCCATGTCCATGTCGTACTTCTTCGCGTAGACCGCCTTGAACTCTCGCAAGAAGCCGGGGTCTGGCTGGAGCTTCGCGACACCCTCGAGGACGATCGAGTCTTCGGTTGGCTCGACCCCGATCACCACTCGCGGATCGTTCGCTAGGTTCTTCGTCTTCACCGATTGCGCACCTGTGCTGAACGCGAACACGTCCTTCAACCACACACCCCAAATCGGCACGGAGTGCGGGCGCCCGTCTGGGCACGTCGTCGAGATCCAATACCCGCGGGTTCGCGTCAGGCGCTCGACCGCGTAGCTCCAGGGTTTAAGTCCGCTGCCCTGGTCGGCCGCTAATAGGCCATAGCCAGGCATGTGCGGACGACTTGCGATCGGCGTCGATGCCATGGTCCCTCCCGCGAAATCCCTTTTCTGTTACCGCAGGTCGCGCGGATTGACCACTCCGTGGGCGCCAGCCGGTCGATCTGCGCTATATGTCCGGGTGAACTTTCGCCGGGAGAGCCACAGATGAGCAAACCTACGAACGACGCCGGCCTGACCGCGGGTCAGCTGACCGAGCTCAGGCAGTTGCTGCTCGATGCGCGCGTGGAGCTCACCATGCGCCGCTCTGGGCAGCTGCGCGCGCGGACGGGACTCGTCTCGGAAGTAGAAGACGAAGGCGACGCAGCGGCGCGCGCGGGTGACGAGGATCGCTTGGTGCGGCTCGCGGAGACCGAGCACCAGCGGGTCGAAGAGATCGACCACGCGCTCTCGAAGATGGACGAAGGCGAGTACGGCTTGGACGAGGACACCGATGAGCCGATCGGCTACGCGCGGCTCAAGCTGGTTCCGTGGGCGCGCTTTGCCGCGAGCACGCAAGAAGCACGCGAACGTCGGGGTTGAGCATGGTCACGCGCGGTTTCAAAGGTCGAGGACGGTCGCCCGAAACGAGCGCACGGTTACCGCCGGGGCAGTCCCTCGTGACTGATTTTCCGGTGCTCTCCGCTGGGCCCACGCCGCGCGTGCGCACCGAAGATTGGGTGTTCACGCTCAAACACGGTCCAAAGCCGGTTAAGCAATGGTCATGGACCGAGTTCAATGCGCTGCCGCAGACGAAGCTGATGTGTGACATTCACTGCGTCACGAAGTGGACGAAGCTCGACACTTCGTGGCAAGGCGTGACGATCGACGATCTGCTCGCAGCGGCGGGCGTTGCAGCGCCGGCCGAGTTCGCGCTCGCGCACTCGTTCGACGACTACACGACGAACGTGCCGACGAAGGACTTGCTCGGCGGTCGCGCGATGATCGCGACTCAGTACGCTGGGCAGCCGTTGGCTGCAGAGCACGGCGGTCCGGCCCGGCTGCTCGTGCCGCATTTGTATTTTTGGAAGTCGGCGAAGTGGGTCAACGGTTTGCAGTTCACGACGCGCGACGAGGCTGGCTTTTGGGAGCTGCGCGGTTATCACATCTACGGCGATCCATGGCGCGAGCAGCGATACACCGGTGACTGAGCTGGACACAGCACGCCCTGCAAAGAGCAAGAAGCAACCCTGGCAGAAGGCGGTGATCCTCGCGATCGAGTCCCGGACGCCGCGCATTCGCAGCTTCTTTCTCGCGCCGGAGCGCCCGTTTTCTTACGTCGCGGGCCAGTACGTGAAGGTTCGCCTGACCGCGGACGACGGCTATTCGGCGGAGCGAAGCTACTCGATCGCGTCCGCGCCGGACTCGGGTGCGGTAATCGAGCTCGCGATCGAGGAGCTGCCGGGCGGCGAAGTGTCCGGCTACTTCCACGACACCGCGGCCGTCGGCGATACGCTGGAGATTCGCGGGCCCCTCGGCGGGCACTTCATCTGGCGGACGTCGGACGGCGGGCCGATCCTGCTGATCGGCGGTGGGTCCGGGCTCGTCCCGTTGATGTCGATGGTCCGGCATCGCGCGCTGCAGAAATCTACGGCGCGCATGGGGCTCATCCTCTCGGCGATCACGTGGGACGACGTCTTGTTTCGCGACGAGCTCCTCGACCTTGCGCAGGCGCAGACCGGGTTCGAGGTGAAGCTGACCGTGACGCGCGAGGCGCCATCGCGGCCCGATGTCGCGTCGCGGCGCGTGGATTCTGCGATGGTCAAGGAAATGCTGGATCGCTTGGGTGCAGCTGTGAGCGGCGTGTTCGTCTGTGGCTCGAACCCGTTCGTCGAGGCCGCGGCCAATGCGGTCACGGCGCTCGGCATCGACCCGAAGATCGTGCGGACCGAGCGGTACGGCGAGTGACGCGGTGCACCGGCGCGAACTGAGCGGGCGGCTGCGGACCGGGCGAAGTGTGCGCTTGACGAGCCTCGAGCTGCATGCTGCGCTGCCGCCATGACAGTGACGATCGACGCGGCCGCGACGGCTGCGAAGTTTCGCGAGGAGATCCGGGCCGAGCTGGCGTCCCTCTCCGAGCCCTTGAGTTTAGTGGGTATTTTGACGGCGGAGCGCGGTCCATCCGCCACCTATGCGAAGTACGCGCAAAAGGCGTCGGAAGAGGTCGGAGTTCGGTTCCAGCTTCGCCACGCGCACAGGCTCGAGGCCGAGGCCGTGATTCGCGAGTGCAACGCCGATGCAGCCGTCCACGGCATGATGGTCTACTACCCGGTGTTCGGCACCGAGCGCGACAGCTACTTGCGCGACACGGTCGACCCCGCGAAAGACATCGAAGGCTTGCACTCGTATTGGGCGCGCAGCTTGTACGAGAATCGCCGCTACTTGGATCCGGACCGCTCGAAAAAAGCGATCCTGCCGTGTACGCCGCTCGCGATTTTGAAGTTGATCGAAGCTGCGGGCGTGTTTGCGCCGAAAGGTAGGCCGCTCGAAGGCCGTACCGTCTGCGTCTTCAATCGGAGTGAGGTCGTCGGACGGCCGCTCGCTTCCATGTTGGCGCACGACGGAGCGCGCGTGTACTCGTTCGATATCGATGGTCCGCAGTTGTATACGCCCTCGGACAAGCCGGAGGGCGTGCACGAAGTCAGTGAGACGCCGGTTGATCGCGCCAAAGCGTTGAGTCAGGCGGACATCATAGTGACCGGTGTTCCCTCGCAGAGTTTCCCATTGATCCGAGCGTCGGAGATTCGCGAAGGCTGCGTGTGCATCAACGTCTCGACTTACAAGAACTTCGATCCGGACATCGAGGGCAAGGCGGGAGCCTTTGCACCGCGTGTCGGCCCGATGACGGTCACGATGGCATTGCGAAACGCGTTACGGCTCTATCAAAACACGCGGGGTTGAATCAGGTTCACCCGCCGTCCTTCGGGGAACGCATCGATGTCGTCCTGCAAATACTGGTTCATCGCGAGCATGGCGAACCTGGCGTACGCGTGAGATTCTGGCGCCGCGCAAACTAACTCGACGCCGATGCCGGGGGAGAATCGTGAAGCGAGCTGAGTGTCTGCCGATTGTATCTGCGATCGCGGAGCGGGCAGGTCGCTCGCCGCGTTGCGTGACCGTGGGCATCTCGGGCGCGCAAGGTACGGGCAAGTCGACATTGGCGGCGCTGCTCGGCGACATGCTCGCCAACTCGTTCGCTTTGCGCACGGTCATCGTGTCGCTCGACGACTACTACCTGCCGAAAGCAGCGCGGCTCGAGCTCGCGCGTACAGTGCACCCCCTGCTCGCGACGCGCGGTGTTCCCGGTACGCACGACGTCGGCGCGTTGTACAGCGCGCTCCGCCGTGTGGCAGATGCCGCACCGGGTGAATCGGTGGAGCTGCTTCAGTTCAGCAAAGCGGACGATGATCGGCGCTCCGACATTCGCACGGTCACCGGAAAGTTCGATGTCGTGTTGTTCGAAGGCTGGTGTATCGGTGCGTCTCCGGAGCGTGACTCCGACCTCGTGACTCCGATCAACGCGCTCGAGCGCGAGCATGATGCCGCCGGTCAGTTTCGAAGTTTCGTGAACACCCAGCTCGGCCAGTCGTACGCCTCGTTGTGGATGGAACTCGACATGCTCGCGTTTCTCGCAGCGCCAGACTTCGCGGCGGTTCAAGGCTTTCGAGAACAACAAGAGCGCGACCTTCGCCGCTCTGAGCGGCCAGACGCGCCCGGCCTCATGAACGACCAGCAGCTCGAGCGCTTCATTCAGCATT
>DASRXR010000007.1:0-2626 GCA_035687405.1 Polyangiales bacterium | reverse complement strand
GAGGTTGGTGCCGAGGTCCTCGCGGCCAGTGCTCCCGATGAGTCCGAGCCCTAACCCGGGCCGCGGCCACGCCTCAAACCCCAGCGGGAAAGAGCGCTTGTCGACCCAGACCACTTGTCCATTACTAATGGACATGTCATCCAGGCAGACGAGATGCGCCGAAAGGCACCGGTTCTCGCCCTCGATGGCTTGGCGCGCGACTGCTTGGAGCAGTTGCGGCGGCTGCCGTTCGTTCAAAGCGCTGAGCTAGCGCCGAACGGGGCCAAGAACGATTCCAGCGCAACCGCCCGGCTCGTCGTCCAGGCCGGCGGTCGGACGCGGACGCTGCCGTGCGTCGTCGAGCACAGCCACCTTAGCCGCGCTGCGGCAGAGCATCTGATTGTGATGGCTCAGCGGCAACCCACGCTCGTGGTGTTTGCACCTTCCATCGGCCGCGACCTTGGCGAGCTCTTCGAAGCAGCTGGCGTCAATTTCATGGACCGCGCAGGCAACTGTCACCTGCGATTGGACGAAAGGCATGTAGCCCGTGTGCAGGGCAGAAGACAGGCGCGGTCCGGGCCGAACGATCGTGCGTTGCGGGCCCCGGCCTATCGCGTGCTTTTTACGTTGTTGGTGCGACCGGCATTGATTGCTGCTCCGGTCAGAGAGATCGCCAAGGTGGCCAGCGTTTCACCGCAGACAGCGTCTGACCTGAAGCAACGACTGATCGAGCGCGGAATCGTGGCTCGGACGCGTGCGCAAGTACTCTGGCTACCCGAGCACCGCAAAGATGCGCTCAATATGTTCGTCACCGGCTTCTCAGCATCACTCGCACCCGCCCTACTCATCGGCCGTTACCGAGCTGCGGAACGTGATGTCGAAGCCCTTGAGGCTCGACTCGAGCCGTTGCTCGACGACAGCTGTGCTTGGCGATACGGAGGCGGCGCAGCTGCAATGCGACTCACCGAATACTATCGGTCCGAGCGCACGACTCTCTACGTGTCCAACCCTCCGGCCGATCTCCCCCAGCGGTTGCGCTTGATTCCAGATCGTCAGGGACCGATAGCTCTCTCTCTGCCGCCGTCCGAGGTTGCCTTCGAATCGCCGCACCCGCGCTGCGTGCATCCGCTCCTCGTCTATGCGGATCTGCTGTCCGAGCACGACGGCCGTGCACGCGACGCAGCTGCTGAGGTCTATGCTCGCTTCCTCGAGCCGGAGCGCAACGGGCGGTGACCAACACTTTCACGCCGTCTCAAGTCGAAGCGCTCTCGTCACTCGCGAGAATTCTTGGCGATACCAAGTGGGTGCTGATCGGCGCGAGCGCTATTCGCTGCAGACTGTCTCTGCAACGTAGAACGTTTGATCTCGACTTTGCCGTCGGCAGAAGTTCTTCGTCTGAGCGCGGCTCCGATCGACCCCGTCGTCCACGAGCCGGTGCGCGAGCCTGGCACCGAGGTCTTCGCGGCGGGTGCGTCCGCTCCGGTCGAACCGGGGCTGGTTTTCGCCAGTCGGCCAGCCCGAGCTAGACTCGCCCGGATGACGCTTTCCCGAATCACGCAAGATCCGGCGATGATGGGCGGTCGGCCATGCATTCGCGGGACGCGCGTGACCGTGGGAACGGTCGTCGGCCTCCTCGCGGTAGGTCATTCACACGATCAGATTCTCGACGCCTATCCGTACCTGGAGCGCGAAGACATCGCGGCAGCGCTGTCCTATGCCGCGTGGCGCTCGCAAAGAGATCGAAGTCAACTAGAGGCCTGCTAGCGATGCCGACGTGGCCATCTTGGTGGGCTTGGGAGATTGAGCTCACGCACTTACGGCTGATGCTGGAGCAAGCGACGAGCTTCAAGATGATGTGGTCGATGGTCGCTTCGTGATCGAGACGCGTCATCCCGTGGAGCAACGAGCATGAAGCAACGCTACCTCGAAGTGACGTTCCGCCGCGGCAAGCCGTTCGCGGCCTATCTCTATCTTCCGCGGGCTCCCGCCACCAAGGCAGCGCGAACGACCGACGCAGGCCATGGGCTCCGGGTCGACTACGACAAAGCAGGCACACCGATCGGTATCGAGATCACAGCGCCGCGAGCGATTACCGTCTCCGATCTCAACGAAGTGCGGGCTCGGCTCGGACTCTCGCCTGTGCCTGTCGACGAGTGGGCGCCTCTTCGCGCGGCGTAGCTCAGTTGCGAGACCGAGGGATAAATGGTTGCGAGCATCGCTACATGGCAGGGCGCGCTCGGCACCGAGTGGGATCCGTCACCGAGCACGAGCGCAAGCTGTAGCAGCATACGGCCTCGCATGTTCTGGCTTGAGCCCTCCGAAGCGATGTTCGAGTACTTGGCGACCCATGAGCCGGAAGGCCGCGTGCAATCGGCTGGCGTGGATCAGCTCGACACATGGGCCGAACGGATCCTGAGCGCATCAAGCCAGCTCTTGTCGACCCAGACGATCATCGTCGCCGCTTACCTGGGAGGGAATTGAGGCTGCGCTGGCAATGCTCATAGTCGTCGTCATGGAGGCAACCATGCACGAATATCGCATTCACACGATCGAGTCCGCGCCCGAGAAGTCCCGCCCCGCCCTGCAGGGCTTGAAGCAAGCCGTGGGTCTAATCCCGAACCTGGCGGCGACGATGGCCGAGTCACCC
>DASRXR010000006.1:0-9035 GCA_035687405.1 Polyangiales bacterium | reverse complement strand
GCATTGGGTGTTCCCGCTCGGGACTAAGTTCTTCAAAGAGTTCAGTCGCAAGGGGAAGAAGCTCGAGACGCGTTTGATCGAGCGCGTGAAGGCGACGGGCTTTCTCAAGAACGACTACTTCATGGGCACGTTCATTTGGCGTGCCGATCAGTCGGACGCGATCTTGACTGCGGAAGGTCGCGACAACGTGCTCGGTACGGAGCATGACGTTCCGCGTCAGAAGGACTGCATAGTCTGCCATCAAGGTGAGCCGGGTGGCGTCCTCGGATTCTCGGCGGTGCAGCTGTCGGCGTCAGGCACGCTCACGACGGTGGAGCGCAAGGGTTGGTTGTCGGAGAAGCCCGGGCGAACGTTCGAGGTATCCGGTGACGATCTGCAGAAGCAGGCGTTCGGTGCGATGCATGCGAACTGCGGTCACTGTCATGCCGAGATGGGTATGGCTGACTTCATGCACCTGAGGATTTTGCCGGAAGAGGCGGACCGGAAGGTGGAGGAGTTGGACGCGTATCGGACGACGGTGGGTGTCGAGCTGTCGGACGAGTGGGAGGATCATCCGGAGCAGTTTACGATGCGTGTGATGCCGGGAGATCCGGCCGCGAGCGCGATCGTGTATCGGATGGGAACGCGGGGCGACGACGAGTTGGTGGCAGATCAGATGCCGCCGCTCGCGACTCGGAAAGTGGATGAGGACGGGTTGGTGGCGATTCGGAAGTGGATCGAATCGCTTGCGGGCGTCGAGATCGACGCGGGTGTGCGCGATGCCGGTGAGGGCGACGCGGGGGAGCAAGACGCAAGCGTGGCTGATGCCGGGGCGGTTGCAGCTGACGGCGGCGCCGCTGGTGAAGGCGGTGCCGGGGCGGCTGGCTCGCCGGCCGGTGGTGCAGGTGGCGGGAGTGCGACAGCTGGCACGGGGGCGAGCGGAGGTCCGATCGGTCCGGGCGAAGAGAATCCGCCAATCCTGCAGCCCTCAGCGGCGGGTATGGGCGGTGAGATCGATGCCGGCGCGCTGCCAGGCTCGGGCGAAGCCGGGGACGCTGCAGCTGGGAGCGACGCAGCAGTCGAAGCTGGAGTCGACGATCCCGGAACCGGCACGGCGGCCGACGCGGGCGCGATTGAGCCGGTCGAAAGTGACGATGCAGGCGCGGACGGTCCGGCTGCTCGTGATTCGAGCGCAGACGCTCCCGCCGACCGGGACGTAAGCAGTGACGAGGAAGCAGATCACAACGCGGGAAACAGATGAAGGCGGCGCCGGGAGAGGACCGCAGGCCGTCTCACTGCGTGCCAGCAGAGCGCGGCGCCGGCCACAGCGGCCCGAACGTGCCGGTTCCGCTTGCCACACCTAAAACGAGCGCCGAGAAATCAGCACGCTCGAATGCGCGTAGCGCGCGCCGCCGTGTTGGCATGTTCTCGCTGATCGAGCTCGCCACAATGCTCGTCGCTGCCGTGTTTACCGGGTCCGCCTGCGACAACGAAACTAGCGCGACCACTGAACCGCCGCTGCCTGACCGCGCTAGCTTCGACACCAATGTTTATCCGCTGCTGCTCCGCGACTGCGGATTCAGCGAATGCCATGGCGCTGAACATCGATTCTTCCAAGTGTTCGGACCCGGTCGCAGCCGCCTCGCAGGCCACCCCTCCGATCCAGACCTTGGCCCTCGTGAACGCCAACTGACCTACGATCGGACGCGGTCGATGTTAGTTTCGGCTGGCGGCGGATCTATTTTCGAATCACCGCTGCTCACGAAGCCGCTCGAAATTAGTGCAGGCGGCGCGTCACACGAAGGCGTCGACCACTTCGGGCGCAACATCTTTCAAACCGTCGCAGACTCGCGCTACGTCATGCTCTGGCAATGGGCGACGACGCAGCAGCCACCGGCGGCGACGACTCCCACCGTCACCCAACCGATTCCAACGACCCCAACGACTCAAGCTGCGCCAGGTCCCACCGTCGGCGCGCTGCGAGTTGGCGACGTAGGCAGTGATGCGGCGGTCGATAGTGGCGAAGAACGCGCACCAGAAGCAGACGTCGATGCGGCAGTGCCCGGGGGCCGTCCTTGACCCGCCGGACCCGCCGCTTACACGCGATCCACACCGCGAGGTCCGTACGCTCCGCAGCGGCGAGCGGCGCGACCTCGGCGCTCTTCGTCTTCATCACGCTCGCAATCAGCCTTCTGAGCGCACCTCCCGCGCGCGCCTTTCAAAACCCCGACAACTTCACCGCAGATCCAACCCAAGGCGGCGGCGGGGGACGATTCTTCACCGGCGCACCGCTCGACGCGTACACGTGTGAAGTTTGTCATCGCTCGGAGTCCGCACCGAGCGTGAACGTGTTCGGCTTACCCGACGGCGCGTACCAGCCGGGCGCCCTCTATCGAGTCACCATCGATTGGCCCGACGACCTGGCACGCGTCGCGCTCACGATGGAGATGTCCGATCGTTTCGGACGCACGTTCGGAACCTGGAGCGAACCTGACCTCGCAACTCTGACACCTGCCGATCAGTGCACGTTGAGCACAGACACGCCGACAGGCGCGCGCATCTTGCCGGTCTCCGCAGATCGCGCCGTAATTTCAGCCATCGATTGTGGCCAGCATCAAACCACGCTGAACTGGACGGCTCCCGCGCAGCTCGACCCGCATCTGCCGGTACAGTTTTCGGACGCGATGTTGAGCGGTGCGCTCGTCGTCTCGAACACAAACGGCAAGCTCGCGGGCGACAGCGTGGCAACGTTCACCCACGCACTTGCATCACCGGGAGCGCAGGAGTCCGAGCCAGCGACGAGTGTCCGAGCTCTGTGTGCGACCACGACGCCACGCGGAGCATCCCACGGAGCCGTGCTAACGATCGTTCTGGCATTGCTCGGCGTACTCGGCCTCCGAGCGCGCGTAATGCATCGGCGCACCCGAAGAGTCGTGTGGCATCGCGACTAAATCGCGTCCACCCCGCGTCACTGTTGCAGCTGCGCGCCGAGCAGCACGTACCGCTCGACGTCGCGAAATGGATCCGACTGCGACGAATGGAGAAATACGTGTGACTCGCGATAGTCGAGCGCGAGTCGAAGCCACTCGACCAGTTTCACGTGCATGCTCACTTCGCCACCGACTGCGAACCCGAACCCGTCAGTCGCGCCGATCCGTCGCACGGCGTGACTAATCGATAACAATCCAAACGCTTCTGGCGCGATGCGAAGGCGAACGACATCGCCGACTACCGGAATGTCGAGCTCTAGTCGCACCAGCGGCCCATGCTCGGTAAAGCGCGGCACTTGTAGCTCGGCTACCGAGGCAAGTGCGCGGAGGCCATAACCCACGAACAAGCCTGCTGCGAGACCTGTCTCGGAATCGCCAAAACGCAGACTGGGTGCAACACCCGCCTCGAAGCGATGGCTGCGGATTGGAGTCTTCAGGATCTGACTCGACGGATCAGCCGCATGTTGTGAACCGAAGGTGTGAAGCGACGTTTCGTAGCGTGCCGCAAACTCCAACCACGAGTGAACGCCGCCGACCGCTACGCGCAAGTCGAGCGCAACTGCCGGTACCCAACCGGTGTCCAACCGGCGAAGGCCGTCATCCGCCGGAATCTCGATCAGCCGATACGTCGTGCCACCGGACACGCCCAGCCTCACGCGAGCGCACATCTCGTCCGCAGCCTCGCCGCCGCCAGCTGCCGAGCCATCCTCGGGCGTTGCGGTTTCGCCGACCGATTCGTCTGCCGCCAGGTCGGGTCCGCTTGCCGCAGGCTCCGCTGTAGCAGGTGAAGGCGCGACAGCATCGAGGTCGTCCAGGCCGGTTGCGCTCGCGCGCAAATCTGCTGTTTCGCTGACTTGAGTCGTGTTCGAATCAGACCGGTGTTTGTCGCGTGCACGCTTCTTTGCGCCGCCGTGGTGCGGCGACTTCGTACGGTGATGCGGTGCGGCCTCGCAAGGACTTGCGATCGCGGTCGACCCTGCGAACGCGATCCAAAGCCAGACGAGATTGCGAAAGGCGCGCATACGTCACCGCACCAGCGCGAGCGCAAGCGTGAGTTCGAGCGCATAGGCATGCGCGAGGCCCACGAAGGCGTCGTATTCGAAGATGCTTCCGGCAACACTCGTCGTGATCGCAAGATCGAGACCTTGCGCGACGTGTGCCTTCTGCTCCCAGTCGAGACCCAGCCGTTGATCGTGCATCGGCGATTGCTCGCGATCGCGCGTCGTGTACGCACCAGTCGCCAACGGTGCTGCGTAGACTCGCTGATAGAATCGCACGCCTGTCTGCGTGTAGAACCGGTATCTGAGCGCGAGGAGCGACGCTCTTCCGAGCGTCAGGCCAAGCTGCAAGGTCGCGGTGTGTGACTTGAGTCCCCAATCATCGAAGATGAATCGATAGCTGGCACCGACACTAAACGCATCGGATAGTGCGCGCCGCACCACGAGTGCCGCTGCATGCCGCGTCCGAGCACTGGGCTCATGCTCATCCAAACACAACGGCGCGTCGACGCACCCGAACCCAGTGCCCCCAATACCGACCTTGCGATACGGGCTCGCCATGAAGCCATCCATGTGAGCCAGCTCGTAGGTGATCTGAGCGAGCATCTGAGCGTCCAGCACCTGCGTGAACGATAGGCGTCCACCAAACGTATCGAGACGCCGCGAGAAGGTTGGAAATCCTGCGCGCCCTACCGTGTCGAACAGTCCGAACGCGTTCAGCGCGAGAGTCGCGTTGTTGTCCGCGAAGTCGTACGCAGCGCCCGCAAACGCGCCGTGCGACGTATAGTCGTTCTCGACTGAATAACGATATGTCCCCGAAAGTGTCAGGTCCGTGAGCTCGTGCGACACGGTCCCCTCCAACTCATCGCGCTGTTCAGTCACTGGCTTCGACGCCGAAGCGCGAATGTCCACCGATGCGCTCGTCCAAACATCGGCCGTGTACGTTACTTCGAGCGCAGTATCGTCGACTAACTGCTTGCGCGCGCGCGCAAGTGGCGAGACCACCACGGTGTGGTCAGAATCGGTTCGGACATAGACGGCGCTGGCGACCGCATCCTCGGCGCGTACGTGGCCGACCGCAATTGCGAGGACTAACGCGAGCGAGAAGACGCAGCACGTCGACGCGCCGAAGCGGTTTCCAGTTCGACCTGTCCAGAAATTAACGGGCTGCACTGCTCGACGGATTCACTGCTGACCGCAAACCAGGCGAAAAGCAGCACCAGTCGAGTTAGTGGCCAGCGAGGTCCGGTTCCGTTCCACGCGGCCCACCCTCGGGTTCGATCTACGCCGCATACCTCCCTGACTGTGGTACGCATCGGCTCAATCGTGTTGCGACATCCCTCACGCTCGGACGCATCAATCGAGCGACGCGCGGCCGCGCCAGCGCATCGCAACGTATCGATGCCCCTTACCTTTGAAGGACGCAATACGTGCTCGTAACCGAAATACCCGTTCTCGATGAGCTACTGCAGGCGCACGCCACCGATCTCGGTGGCGATGCGACTGCCTATCGCAACCACACCTATCGCGTCGCAAACATCTGCGTTGCGTTGACGGGCGGTGATCGCGCACAGCTCGAGAAGATCGCGGTCGCAGCTGCGTGTCACGATCTCGGCATTTGGACCGATCACACGTTCGACTACTTGGAGCCGTCGGCGCAGCTCGCGATTGCGTGCCTCGCGAAGTCGGGAAAGGCGGAGTGGTCGCCGGAGGTCGAAGAGATGATTCGGCAGCACCACAAGCTCTCGCGTTACCGAGCCAACGATGCTTGGCTCGTGGAGCCGTTTAGGCGTGCGGATTTGATCGACGTCTCCGGAGGCTTGATCAAGTTCGGGTTGCCGCGTGAGTTCGTGCGCGACATCTATGCAGCCTGGCCGAGTGCAGGGTTTCACAAGCGGCTTTTGGATTTTGGTTTGGACCGGCTGCGCACGCACCCGTTGTCGCCGCTACCGATGGTGCGGCTTTGAGAATGTGGTTGCAGGCCCTGCGCGCCGCCCGTCAGCTGGCGCTTGCGAAAGCTAGCGCGAGTTGCGCGACGTAGTACAAGGGCAAACCCCAGAGTAGGTTTGCGAAGCTTGCGTGCACGAATCGTTCGCGCGCGACGGATAGGTCGGACGCGGCGAATGCAACAGCACCGATCGCGAGGCGCAAATCAGCTGACGCAGCGCTCGCTCCGATCGCCGAAGCGACCATGAGCGCGATCACCAGCATGTACACGCGAACTGGCACACGCATGTCCGCGGGCAGGTGAGGGCGGAGCCAACGAAGTGTGGCCGCGACGACGCCTGCCATGATCGCAAGTGCGACCGCACTCGGCACTAGCGCGATGCCGTGTGCGAAAAAGCCGACCGCGAACGCGAGGTGGCCGAGCGCGAAGCTCCCAATGCCGAGCAGAAACCACTTGGAATTGCCGGTTGGAATCAGCAGCACATCGCCGAGTGCGCAGAGCGCGAAGCCGATCATCAGCACGAGATGCGAGCTCGTCGGTGCGCGATCGAGCCAAGCGACTGCGACGAAGCCGAGTGATGCGAGTGGTTTGGCGATCCAGATGCCAGTGCGCCATTGTCGGCGTTCGGCCAACAGAAGTAGGGCGACAGCCGCTAGCGTTACTGCAGCCAATAGCTGCTGGGCTGGGTCGCGTACGAAGTCGTCGGTCATTCAGCTCTCGTAGCCACTTGCCAGGTTTGATATCCTAGAACCAGAGCGATGCTGCGTCAGCGCCTCGGCAAGGTCGTCGTCGTCGTAGCCGTGCTTTTAGTCGCATACGTCGTTGCAGCTCGGCTCACCGGCTGCTTGAACCGCGACATTTGTCTCGATTCAGGGCGCGTCTGGGATTCTCGAGACTCTAGGTGCTACGACGGCGACGAGGGCACCTAACCGAGCGTTGTATCAGTTGCGCTGCTGCAGCCATCAGCTGCAGCGGCTACGGCGCGGTCTCGCGACCGATCAGCCAGTCGGATCCGTCGGCCCGATCACTGCCGCTGCGCTTCCGGACCGACGTGTAGGGTCTCGACCGGCGTCTTGGTTCAAAATTGCTGCCTGCCCTGGCCAGACGGGCGGTCTTCGACGACACGCTCGGCTGCGCGGGAGCCGTCCTACTAGCCCCCCCGGGTCTGTCCGGTCGTTTAGGTGCCGGGACCGTCGTTTCGCGGGGTTAGCCAACGAGGTCTGCCGGCACGAAACGTCGCTGAAGCGTATACTTCGGCTTAGAGCTCTGAACCAAACCAGGGGTCTGGCGACTAAGCTCCGCGGCGTCGCCGTGACTTACCGCGACTTCGGGCCACACTAGGCCCTTCCGCGGGCCGTCGCGCTACGACGGACCAGACTGAAAAAGGAATTACATGTTCAACGGACGCAAGCGTGACCAAGCCCGTGCTGAAGCTTCGGCGGAAAACCGGAGGCGCGAAGATGCTGCCCCGCGGCTGCTTGCACGCGTTCCGCAGCTTCAATCGCTGCGTTTGAAGTTCGAAGAGATGCGTGAGAATGGCGGGTCCACCGCTGCTTCGTATGCGCGACCGATCGTCGTCGCCACTGCGCCCGCGTTTTTCGAAGTTCGATGCACCGAGCCCCGCTGCGATGGCCGCCATGATCTGACCGTACCGATCCTGCGCGCTCTCAGTGACCACCTGACGACGTACGAGGGCGAAAGCGTGTGTCGCGGCGTGATCAACGACGCGCTTTGCGATCGCACGCTGAAGTATTCGTGCGAAGCGACGTATTTCGGCTGATTCTGCAGCGAAGCTCTAGTACGCCAGAGGTTAGCCGGAACTGCGGCAAGTCGCCGTGTGATCCGTGCCCCGCACCTCTGTCACTGGGAGCTCAGTTTCATGCAGATTCGAGTCGGCTATGACTTGGTCTACGGTTGCCCGCAACCTACGCCAATGATCCTCACGCTGAACGTTCATTACAGCCGTGTTTCTGATCTGTTGAAGCCCGACCATCTCGTGCTTCAACCGTCGATCCCGATCGCGGCTTACCGCGATCTGTACGGCAACTGGTGTCATCGAGTCTTGTTGCCGCCGGGTCGAACGCGAATCACTGCGGACGGGATCGTGAACGACAGCGGTCTTCCCGACGCGGTCGTCCCGTCTGCGGTGCAGCATCCAGTTCAACAGCTCCCCGAGGAGGCGCTGTTGTTTCTGCTCGGCAGTCGATATTGCGAAACGGATCTATTGTCGGAGACCGCGTGGAAACTATTCTCGGCTGTGCCGCCGGGTTGGGCACGCGTCTACGCCGTCTGTGAGTTCGTTCACAAACACATCACCTTCGGATACCAGCACGCCAATCCGACCAAGACTGCGTTTCAGGTGTTCAACGATCGAGTGGGCGTGTGCCGCGACTACGCGCATCTCGCACTCACGTTGTGTCGATGCTTGAACATCCCCGCGCGGTACTGCACCGGGTACTTGGGTGATATCGGCGTGCCGCTTTCCGCGGACCCGATGGACTTCTCGGGCTGGTTCGAAGCCTATCTCGGCGGCACTTGGTACACGTTCGATCCGCGCAATCTCAAGCCGCGCATCGGCCGCATTTTAATTGCGCGCGGCCGAGATGCTGCGGACGTTGCGATCAGCACGAGCTTCGGTGCGACTACACTCGAAAGCTTTCGTGTCTGGACCGACGAGCTGCCGAGCGCGTAGCGCCCGACGGGATCAGGAAGGGTCGCTCGCGGGAGCGGCCTTGGGGGCCTTCTCTTTTGCAGCTGCGGGAGCCTTCTTCTTGGCGGCTCTGCGTGCGGTCGGAGGCGGTAGCACCGGTGCTTCGTTCGTCTTTTCGAGGTGTTTGACGAGGTGGACTTCGGAGAAGCGGCGTTCGCCCGATGCGAAACGGATGGTGATTGTCCCCATCTCCGATTTCATGATTTCACCGGAACCCAGTTCAGCGAGTTTCCGATGAACGACGTAGCTTCCAACGAGAAATGGCATCGCGCCTCCGCTTGGCTCGCGTGGCAGGTTTGCGACGCGAACAGGGAGGGTAGCAGAGGGGAGGGGAAATAGCTTGGATGTGGCCTGCGGTGGGGCCTAGCGCGGTTGAGGCCCGTTTCAGCGCGGCGCGGGCCGGTCCCAGT
>DASRXR010000005.1:0-6356 GCA_035687405.1 Polyangiales bacterium | reverse complement strand
GTCCGTGAGCGGCAAGTCTTGCCCGTTGCGATTGAACGGGTAACGACCGGCGATCGTGCGGCGATACTCCGCGTACACGTCGGCGCAGTATCCACCCGAGATGCCCTCCGCGATCGCGGAGGTGCCGCTGACGGCTGCACGCTCGATCGGGGGCCAAAGCAGCGCCTCGAACCACGGGCGAAAACCCACCGCCTGCTGATCGATCGAACTTCTCACTTTGACCCGCGCTTCAGCCATCCGAGATTGCAGTTGTTCGGTTTCCCCCGGGTTGTCGAGGTATTTCTGAAGCGCATCACGCACGAAGTACAGTTGCTCTTGGTACGCATCGAACGGTACCGCGCCCCCGCGTGGCGGCGGAGCGCCTTGCGGCTGATTCGCATCCGCGCCGGTGTTCGGCGGCACCGCAAATGCGTAGAAACCTTCGAAGGCTTTGCCGACGTCCGGCTCCGCGAGCGTGATGTTGGCGTTGCGACGCTGCGCATTCGCGTACGTGTTGAGCCGACTCGCGACGCCCGGCTTACCGCCGCCTTCGCCGAGGAAGTTCTCTAGCTTGTTCTTCATCTTGTCGATGACGCCACTCGCCACCGCACCCGCGACGCCTTCGGCGCTCGCCTTCGGCTTGATCGTCACGTTGTCGTAGACGCGCGTGATCAGCAGCGCGATCGGCGGCGGCATCCCCCGTGACAGCTCACGCAAGAGCTCGAGCGCAGCTTGGTGATTGCTCGGCCGCTCCACGCGCAAACCGTTCAGGTAGTTGCGCCACTCTTCGATGTAGGCTTTGAAGTACGCTTGCCGCAGCTCGTTGACCTGGTCGGCGCGCTGCTCGTTCGCCTTCTGCTTGTTCTCCGCCAAGCCGAGCACCCATAACTCGCCCGCGTCTTCCAGCATCTCGGCGTTCAAGCGATCGCGAACGATGTTCTCCCAACCACGCCGGGTGAACGCTCCGCGCACCGCACCGGACTCGCGGATCGCAGCGGTCGCACCGACCATCCGATTGAGATTGAGGCCGTAGTCTTCGGCTTCGCACATCGCGATCAGACGCGCGAGCGTGCGCGCCGTCGCAGGCAACCGATTGAGCACGCTCCGGAGCCGCGCGACCACTTCCTTGTCGCGCGTGAACATCAGGTCCGGAAACTCGGTCATGAACGTGACGTACAGATTCGCATTCGTAGTCGCCGACAGCTTCAGCTTCTCGTCTTCACCCGCGATTCGCAAAAACCGCCCGAGTAGCCGCTCGCGCACCCAGTCCTGTTGCGTCTCGTCGAACGGCGGCTCGTAGTCGGCCTTCGGTTGAGTCAGCTCGAGGTGGAGCTTGAGCAACTCGTAATACGCGTCTTGTTCTTCCGGCGACGGCTTCGCCTGCGGCACCGAATTCATCCGCAAGCCGTAGTCGGTCATCGCGTCGAGATCCGCCGCGACGATCAACTGCACGAGCTCACGCCGCAGCAAGTTCGCGTAGTAGCGGCGCAGCGGTGCGACCAGCTCGTCCTGGTTGTACATGCCCATCCGCATCATCAGCGGTGGGCCGCTCTTCTCGTATTCGACGAGCGTGTTCAGCTGCTCGAGCAGAGGATCGAGCCGCTGCAACTTTTGCCGCGGGTCGAGCCGCTTCTGCGCCGGCGCTTCCCACTCCTCCATCGCGTTTTGCACGCGGGTGAGCTGCAGCTTGTTCAGCGACCAGGCGTAACTCGGGATCAACCCGACCGCGAGCGACACGCTTCCGAGCACTGCCGTCACCATCACCCGGCGCCAGCGCTGCGTCGAAAGCTCTGCTTGGCTCGCCGATGCCACGTCGCGATCCTCGAAGATCACGTTCATGAACAAGTCGTGCAGGAAGTAGCTCTTGTGGTCGAGGACGCCCTCTTCGCTCTGCGTCTTCTGACGGCTCCCGAGCGCCTCGGCCAAGCGATTCACGAGCAGGTTGAACGGCCGGCCCTCCTGGGTACCACTCGTGAAGTACACGCCGCGCAGCGACGGCATCGTTTGATAAATGTTGTGCTGGAACATCACGCTCGTGAACTTCGCGATGTTCCGCTTCACCGCCGAAAACTGCTGCGGGAATGCGTAGATCTTCGTGCGCTTCGGAATGCTGCGCTCTTCGGCCATGCGCGCGAGCGAACGCGGCTCGAGCACCGTCGCGAGCTCGTCGAGGCAGTCGGTCACCGTGTCGCCGAGGTTCGCCGGCCGCTTCGCGAGCGGCAGCGTTGCACCCCACACCTGGTTGCGATCGGTGCGCCGCAACTCGTTGAACGTCTCGAGGAAGCCCTCGAGCAAGTCGCACTTCGTAAACAGCACGTAGACCGGGATCGAGACGCGCAGTTGCGTCTGCACTTCATCGAGCCGTTCACGCATCCGCGTCGCGAGCGACTCGATCTCGTCTTCTTGTGCGTGCGCGATGTCGCCGATGCTGATCGCCGTGATCAAACCGTTCAGCGGCTTGCGCGGGCGATAACGCTTGAGCAACCCGAGAAACGAGATCCACTCGTCGTGATCTTCTTCTTGCGTCGACCAGCGGCCCGCCGTGTCCAGCACCACCGCTTCGTTCGTCAGCCACCAGTCGCAGTTACGCGTACCGCCGAGACCCTTGATCGCCGCGTTGCCCGACTTCGACGTGTACGGGAAGTTCAAACCCGAGTTGCGCAATGCCGTCGATTTGCCCGCACCGGGCGGCCCGATGATCGCGTACCAAGGCAAGAAGTACAGCGCATCGCGGCCGCGACGCCCGGACCCAGCTCGCTTGAGCGCACTGAGCGCCTTGTCGAACTCCTCCTGCATCTGCTGGACTTCGATCTGCAGGTCGGGCCGAACCTGAGTCGCTTGCGCCTTCGCTTGCTGAACCAGCGCGTTCTCGAGCCCGCTCGCGGCCTTTTGCGCGCGATACGCGCGGAACAGGAACACGATCAGCACCGTCAGCACGATGAAGCCGGTGATGCTGCCGGGGATCCAGAGCGGAATGTGCGCCAGGACGCTGACCATCCACAGCAGCGCCACGAACATCAGCGACAGGAAGACCAACGCGCCGACGAGGACTTTGATCAGCACGGCGTCAACCTCCCGCCAGTGCTGCGATCGACTCCGCAAGCCGCGTGACCTGACTGATCAGGCTCAGCTTCAAACCGATGTACAGCAAGATCGACGCCGTCGCCGCTACGAGCGACACCCACACCAAGAGCAAGTTGCGCCTCGAATCTGCGACCGGCTCGGGCGGCCGCGGACCGCGCGGCGACAGCGGAAGGTCCGAGTTCAACACGTTCGCGCGCACCAGGTCGTCGCGCACGCGATCGATGATGTCCGCGAGCTCGACCTGCCCGCCGCGAATCCGGTACTGCCCGTGAAACCCGAACAACAAGCACAAAAAGTATACCCGCAGTACGTCCCGCCGCGCCGAGTCTTTGCGCAAGCTCTCGAGCCGGACGAAGAACGCCTCACCCGCGACGTTCTCGTTGAAGTACCGCAGCTGTAAGACGCGCGGCAGCCAAAACTCGCGTAGCTCACCGCCGCGCTGCAGCATCGTTTCGTCGATCAACGCGACGAGCGCGTAGCGAATGTCGTCTGTGTCCTGCTGCGAAAAGCCGTTCTTCAACGCCGCGCGCGACGCCTGCTCCACGTAGATCGTCAGCTGCTGATGGATCATCTCCGGCATCGGCACGGCATCGCTGTCCATGACGATGACTTGCGCCAACGCATTGAACACCGCTTCGGTGATCTCGGTGACTCGCTCCATCCGCTAGGACCTAACGACCCTCACCGTGGCTTCTGGGGCGCGGTCCCGAGCACGGCCATGAGTTGAACTTGGGTCTTCGCCGGATCGAACAGCGGCGGCAGATAGATCGCGATGTTCTTCTCCGCAGAGATGTTTCGCCAGTAGTTGTTGTCGGTGGAGATCGAGAAGTAGACGAGGCCGGCCTTGACCGGAATCTCGGGCGGCGGCCGATAGTTGACCTCGACCGAAGCGCCCGGAGTCGCCGCGGACAAGATGCCGTTGATGTCCGTCCAGCTCGCGATCTTGCCCAAGCGCGGAACTTGGGTCGCAGTCGGTTGCTCCGGCAAATCGGTCTTGATCACGAGCAAGTAGCTCGAGCAGGACCACCAGCGCTCTTCGCTGATCGTCGCGACGTACATACCGTCGGGACGGCCCTGCAGATCGATCGCGATGAAGTGCTCTTCGACCGTGGTCCGAAGCAGCGCGATGATGCGAGCGACGAGCTCTTCGAACGTCGCGCGCAAGTCGGTGTAGACGAAACGCGGGAAGCTGGTCGGCGAGATCTCGGTCGAGAACGTCGTCAGCTGGCCGCCGAGCTCACACAAGTGCGTGTAGACGCGATCGGGGGACATGTACCCCGAGTCGACGATGTGGCCGAGCACCGGCACGTATTGATTGACGGTGTTCAACAGCAGATAACGCGTGACGTCTTTCGCGCTGAACTCCACCTGCGACTTCGACGCTTCACGGCGCGCTTCCGAGAGCGACTTGTGCCGCTGCACGAGCGTGCTCAACAAGCGGCGCAGGGCGGCGAGCAAAAACGGCGAGGTATCCACACGCAGACACGGCGGAATGTACGTCTCGGACACGACCATGCTGTTGCTGTCGTCCCGCACCAGCTCGGCGACCTTGATCGCCACGACGCCGTCGCGCGATTCATCACCGAACAACATCACCGGGCGACGCCGGGCAAACGCGACTTCGGCCGCGGTACCGCCGCCGGTCATGTCGTACACGTGCCGGCGCTCCGCCGAGTAGCGTGCAACCGCGCGCTCGGCGTAGTTGTCCGCGCCTTCGCGCTCGACCGGCAAGCCGAGCCAGATGTCCAACGTCGGCTGCGTGTGCGGGAAGTGCTCCGCGATCACGCGGATCGGGGGCAGCTCTTCCGGGTGCTGCTGGTCGAACACGAGCACTGTTCCGTCAGGCAGCACCCCGCGAAACGTCGCGAGCTGAATCTGCCCGGCAGACAGCAACTTCTTGTCCAGCTCGACCTTGATGACGCCCCAGTTGAACGGGTGCATCGCGTCGAGGCGGTCGCAAAGCAACGCTTCGTGATAGCGGTCCTGCTGCTGAAGATGCTGCGGCGCCATCAACAGCCCTTCGGACCACACGACTTTTTGAACACCCCTCATGGCTTCTGATCTCTCTGTGCACTCGCGCGCTCGCGCGCGCTCGCCAAAACGTTACTCAGGCTGCTGAGAACGCCCTGTCGTAGGATTGGGCTGACTCTCGTCTTCCTCGAACGTTCGTAACCGGCGATGCCGTAACTCTTCCGGCAGCTCATCCGGTGCCTGACCCGGCTTGCAGACGGTCCCCTTCGGACAACTGCGCATCGGCAGCTCGGCGTAGTTGTTGACCGACTCGATCCGATATTCGTTGAGGAACATGCGGACGCGGAGGTCGGCGATCGTTGGCGCGGCCTCAGGGTCGTCCTGTTCTTTGCAGGGGTCACCCGGGATTGGATACTCCTGAATCGTTCGCCACGCCGTACCAACTGGGTTGCGAACGATGGCAACGCCGATCAAATAGTCTGCCTTTGGCTCGCGCTCGAACCGCCGCACCACGATCTGGCCTGGATAGATCGTGAGCTCGTCCTCGTGCACGATCGACTCGCCGAGCGTTTCTTTCGGGCGATCGAGCATGTCGTCGAACGTTGCGCTCTGCACTCCGCTCAAGTTCTTCAATTGATACAGCCGAATGATCGTCGGTAGAGCGTCACCCGACTGATCGATGTTCACGCGATCGGAGGTCTCGATCTCGAGCTCCACCGAGTTCGGAACGACGCACGTCGGCACCACGCCCGCGCATGCACCCGACGCAAGAAGCGCAAGCAGAAGCGCGGACTGCAACGGGCGGCATAGCCGATGGACGAGTGATCGCGTGCTGGCAAGATCTCGGTATCGACGGATCGCCATTCAACCCTGTCCCCTGCATCGCACCCCACGGCGTGGGGGAAAGCGAGCGAAACCAGCGTCTATCCCAAATCGTCAGACGCTTCAACCCACGGAATTGGCGCGCAGTGTGCACCTGGTAATGCCGCCAGCTCGGGCGTGATTCCGACGGTCGAGGCTTCGCTCGGCTAACGCTGAAATTCAGGGCAAGCTGCGAGTCGTCGGGTACGATGCAGGGCCTCCCATGCTGCCGTTGGTGATTCAGATCGAGCGCCTGAAAGAGCGCGTCGCAGAGACATGTGCGTTTGCGCAGTCGCCCGTGCGTATCGGACGCAATCCGCTGAACGACGTGGAGCTCGATGACGGTTACGTATCCCAGTGGCACGGTGTCATTCGCTTCCATGACGAGCAGACCACGTATCTCGATCTGGGCTCGACGAACCCCACCTTGATCGACGGTAAACCGGTCGAGCGGAACGTCG
>DASRXR010000004.1:0-24636 GCA_035687405.1 Polyangiales bacterium | reverse complement strand
CATCTACTTCCTCGTCACCGGATCTGGGTATCCCACCCGGACTAGCAGATCCCACAACCACGCCTCAAGCCCGATATGTCACGATTTGTGATTTGTTGCTCACACTGCCTAGAAATGGCGCTTTTTGCGGTCGACGGCGTGTGTAGGAGGACGTGAGGGCGCGCGTGCCTATACTCCCGCGCGATGTCTTTCCGCCTGCTGCTCCCCATTCTCGCGGCACTGCTCAGCGCGGCGTGCACCACCGGTTCCGCCCAGGTATCGAGTGCGGTCCCAGCGAAACCCGTGAGCCGCATCGACACGCTACTCGCGCAGATGACGCTCGAAGAAAAGGCAGGCCAGCTTTCGCAGATCGGAGCGCAGCAGATGCCGACCGGTCCGCGCGTTCAAGCCGGGGGCGATGACGACGACCTCCGATCCGGGCGCATCGGTTCGATCCTCGGCGCACACGGCGTCGAGAGTGTGCGGTCGCTGCAGCGCATCGCAGTCGAGCGTTCGCGACTCAAGATTCCGCTGCTGTTCGCCTACGACGTCATCCACGGCTACGTCACGCAGTTTCCGGTGCCGCTCGCAGAGTCGGCGTCGTTCGACCTCGCGCTCGCGGAACGGACTGCGCGAGCCGCTGCAGTCGAAGCGACCGCCCACGGTCTGCAGTGGACTTACGCGCCGATGGTCGACATCGCGCGCGACGGACGCTGGGGCCGCGTGGTCGAAGGTTCTGGCGAAGATCCGTTTCTCGGCTCGGCGTTCGCGGTCGCGCGCGTGCGAGGTTTCCGCGGACAACCCGGCGAGCTGACGAGTTTGCTCGCGACTGCAAAGCACTTTGCGGCCTACGGCGCAGCGGAAGCCGGGCGCGACTACAACACGGTCGACCTGTCCGAGCGCACGCTTCGCGAGACGTATCTTCCGCCGTTCCGAGCTGCGATCGAAGCCGGCGTCGACTCGATCATGCCGTCGTTCAACGAGATCGCCGGCGTTCCGATGCACGCGAATCGGCCGATGATTCGCGACCTCTTGCGCGGTCGTTGGGGTTTCGACGGCATAGTCGTAAGCGACTACACCGGCATCGAGGAACTGAAGATGCACGGCATCGCGGCGACGGCGGATGAAGCGAGCGTTCGCGCGATCGATGCGACTGTCGACATCGACATGGTGAGTGGGCTCTACTCGAAGCAGCTACCCGGCCTCGTGCGCAGCGGTAAGGTGCCACAAGCGTTGCTCGACGCGGCCGTGCGTCGCGTGCTCGAGGCAAAAGAGCGCGCGGGGTTGTTCAACGATCCCTACCGGCACATGGATCTCGCGCGCGAACGCGCAAACGAGCTGACGCCCGCCTCGCGTGCGCTCGCACGCGAGGCGGGGGGCAAGTCGATCGTGCTGCTGAAGAACACAGCGGGGCTCTTGCCGCTCCCGAAGGCCGGAAAGACGATCGCAGTCATCGGCGAGCTCGCAACTGACAAACAATCGACGCTCGGCGCGTGGGCCGCGGCAGGGCGACCCGAAGACACGGTGACCGTGCTCGACGGAATTCAGCGAGCCGCCGGTGCAAACGGGAAGATCCTGTATGCCGCGGGTGCGTCTCCGAAGTCTGCCGCTACGCGCGGCATCGAGGAAGCCGAACGTGTCGCGAAGACTGCCGACGTGATCGTCTGGGTCGCGGGCGAGACCGAGGACATGAGCGGTGAAGCGCACAGCCGCAGCTGGGTCGGGTTACCGGGCGCGCAGCAAGCGCTGTTCGACCGCCTGCGCAAGCTCGGAAAGCCGATCGTGGTGTGTCTGATGAACGGCCGGCCGCTTGCGATCCCGCAGCTCGCGGAACAAGCGCAGGCAATTGTCGAAACTTGGTACCTCGGCCACGAGATGGGCAACGCGGTCGCGGACGTGTTGTTTGGCGACGTGAACCCGAGCGGCAAGCTGCCGATGACGTTTCCGCGCGCGACCGGGCAGAACCCGATCTACTACAACCACAAACACACCAGCCGCCCGCCGCGCGAAGCAGAGCGTTACACGTCCAAGTACATCGATGTGCCGTGGACGCCGCTCTACGCGTTTGGTCACGGGCTCAGCTATACGACGTTCAAGTTTGGAACGCCGCAGCTGAGCGCGGCGAAGCTGGGGCCGACCGATCCACTCACGGTCTCGGTGAACGTTCAAAACACGGGCTCGCGCGCGGGAACCGAGGTCGTGCAGCTGTATCTGCGCGATGACTTCGCGACCTTCACCCGCCCGGTCAGAAACCTGCGCGGCTTCACCCGCGTGACCTTGGCGCCCGGTGCAGCGCAGGATGTGCGTTTCACGCTCGATCAAGAGGACTTCGCGCTGCTCGGCGAGGACTTTCTGCCGATCGTGGAAGCCGGAACATTCACGGTGTTCGTGGGCGGCAGCTCGGACACGACGAATCAAGCCACGTTCGAAGTGACAGCGACCGCGAAGCTCGAAGGGGAGGGAAGCGCAATTCCCCGAATGCTTCGCACGACCTCAGTCGCGCACTAGGACTGCTGCATTAGTGGGCTGAGCGACGGGTGTGGGGACAGGCGGCAGCAGATGCGCATCGACGAACTTGCGCGCCTTGTGTGCCAACAAACGCGCGATGACGCTCGGGTGGAACAACGCCGTCGGCGGTGCGAGCAAATGCTGGACGGACAGGAACGCCTCGAACGCCAGAGTGCTCCTCGGCATCACCTCGAACAACTGATCGACGTACCAATGCGCGAAGCGCGTCGACCGATCGGGCTTGCCACCATCGGTTGTCGGCCAGCGAAAATCTTCTCCGGTCGCCAGCAGCCAGGCCGACCTAAAAGCGTTCGGCAGCGCCCGCTGAAACCGCGGCGCGAGCCCGCGTAGATCCGGACCCTGGCCGCGATGCGCGCGAAGCGTCTCGTCGAGCAGCATCGCTTCGACGGCGCTGACTGCCATGCCCTGCCCGTAAAACGGATTGAAGCAGCATGCGGCGTCGCCAGTCACCAGAAAGCCATCGGGCCAACGTTTCAGCTGCTCGAAGTGCACCCAGCGATTCTCGGTGCGACGGTACCCGTAGATCGGCGAGATCGGTGTGAGCGTCTTGAGCGTCTCGTAGATCGTCGGGCGAATCAGCTGCCGCGCAAACTCGAGAAAGCCGGCTTCTTCGGTCGGTGGATACGCGTGTGCGATGCCAGTGAGCGCGAGCAGCCAGCGATCACCTTCGACCGGAAACAGCCCGCCGGCGCGTGGATTCGACGTCGGCCGACTCCCAGTCAGAACTGCACTCCAATCGTGCGCGACGTCGCGCGGCCGCTCGTACCAGCGAGTCGCATAACCGAGATAGGCGTTGATCGTCGTAATCGAAGGCTTGCCATACCCGAGTGCTTTCAACCACTCGATCGACTTCGAGTTGCGGCCACTCGCATCGACGATCAGATCCGCATACAAGGTTTGCCGCGTGTTGCCGTGCCGCACGTGCACGCCGCTGACCGCCTTCTCCGCGTTTGCGTACAACGCCAACGCCTCCGTCTGCGCGAGGACTTCGACACCGCGGCACTGCCGCACGTACTTGCGTATCTTGGACTCGAGCCACGCGCGGCTGCTCGAACGCACTGTGTAGCCGCAGCGGTACCGCGGCATCTCTCCCGCCCCGAGCGCGAGCTCGAGATCATGTGAGAGATCCATCAGCGGAACGTTTGCCGCTCGATAGTCAGACTCGAGACCTGGAAACAGCTCGTCGAGGATCTGACGGCCGCGCATCAGCAACACGTGTAAGTGCCGGCCCTGCGGTACTCCGTTGCGATACTCGGTGTCGTCCGTGATTTGATCGCGATCGAGCACAGTCACTTGCTCGAAGTGATCGGACAGCACGCGCGCGGTCAACAGGCCCGCGACGCTGCCACCGATCACGATCGCGCGACCTCGATCTCGCTTCGTGGTTCGGTTGGTAGGACCCACGAAGCGACCATTGCACAAGTTGACGACTGCTGGGTCACGCAAATCGTAGTGAGCACGTGACCCAGCCTGCAAAACTACTTGCTTCTCAGCGTTGCAATAGTGTTTTGAGGTCTTTCGCTCGCGCGAGCTCACCGGTGAACGTGAACGTTCCTTGATCCTTCAGTTCTTGTCCCGCGGCGATCAACGCACCGTACGCCACAGTCGACAGCAAGCTTCCAACACTCACGCGCCGAACACCGAGCGCTTGATAATCCGCGAGACTGAGCGTCGCGATCCCACCGATGCCACCGAGCACGCTCAACGGCCGATCGATCTCGCGCAGCACCGTCGCGATGTCTTCTCGCGAACGGAGCGCAGGCGCAAACAGCACGTCCGCACCCGCCTCTTGATAGGCTTGCAATCGTTTGATCGTGTCCGCGAGATCGGGCTTCCCACGAAAGAAGTTCTCGGCACGTGCGGTGAGTGTGAACGGAAAATCGAGCTTCTTCGCGGCTTCCGCCGCAGCGCGCACGCGGTCGGCCGCGAGAGGAATCTCGTACAAGGGTTCATCGCGCTTGCCCGAGTAATCCTCGATCGAACCACCGACAAGGCCCGCTGCAGCGGCGAGCCGAATCGTCTCGGCGATCTCTTTCGGCGAGTCGCCAAAGCCACTCTCGAGATCGGCGCTGACCGGAATCTTTGTCGCGCTCGTCAGGAGCTTTGCATGCTCGAGCACGGCTTCGCGACCGGGCTGACCATCGAGCTTCCCGGTGGAGTTTGCGAATCCGCCGCTCGTCGTTGCGAGCGCCGGAAAGCCAAGCCCTTCGAGGATGCGCGCGCTGCCGGCGTCCCACGGGTTCGGAATGAAGAAGCACTGCTTTTGTTCGTGAAGCGCGCGAAAGGCGCGGCCCTTCTCAGCTTGGCTCGTCATGTTTCCCTCCGGAAAACTTCGGACCTAGGCCTACGGCCGGCGTCCACGAACGTCAACGAGCCCAGAGCTGATTGCGGCCCCAGGTCGTCCGCAGTCCCCGACTCCGCTTTGCTACATCACGACGCTCAGCGCGCGCTGTCGGTCGCGATACGTACGCGGGCTGAGACCTGTCCAACGCTTGAACATGCGCGTGAAGCTGCTCACGTCTTGGTACCCGACTGCGTTTGCAACCTCACCCACAGAATGGGCGGGGTCGAGGAGTAGCCGCGCCGCCACCGACTTTCGCGTCTCATGCACGAGCGTCGTGTACTTCAATCCGTGCTGGTGCAGCTTGCGTTGCAGTGAGCGCGGGCTCAGCGCGAGACAGCGTCCGATGCGTCGCTGCGACAAGTCTCCACGCGTCAGCTGAGTCGCGATCGCGCGATGCACGAGCGTCACGAATGGTTCGTCGAGGTCATCGACGAGCTTGTTCACCTGCGCGCAAAAGTGCTGCGTGCTGTGGCTATCCGCGTAGTTGGCGGGCTGTTCGAGCGCCGCGCGATCGAAGACGAGCCGATTGTCAGCCCACGCAAACGAGACTGGCGCATCGAAGAGCGCAGACAACTCGGGATGCAGCGCAATCGGCCCGCGCGCAAATCGAATCTCGCGCGGAGTGAGATCGCGCGAGCCGAGTGCACGCAGCACACTGAGCGCGCCCGCGAGCAACGCTTCGGTCCAGGCCCGGCGCTCGCTCGACACCTCCGGAACGATGAAGTGCACGCTATCGCCTTCGCGCACGACTGCGAGCTCGTGCGACTGCAAGGTGCTGTCGAGCCAGCGTCCGTATCGCGCGAGCAACTGCAGCGCTCCGAGCGGTGTGTCCGCGTGTTTGATCGCTTGGCCGAGGTAGCCAAACTGATCGAGCACCGCGAACCGCGCGACCTCGGCTGCGAGGCAGACATTCGGTACGCGCGCGTTCAACTCCCTCGCAAGCGCTGCGAACCATGCGTAGGGAACTTGCCGGTCGCGGTCCGCGAGGTCCGTCGTCTGGAAGCCTGCTGCCGCGCACAGCGCCGTCGGATCGAGGCCGTGTTTGACCCCGAACATCATCAAGAGGTGCGCCAGGGCCGCGGCCACGGTGCGCTCCGCCGAGCGACCTGGCTCCGGCTCGACGACTCTCACGAACGGTACGGTCGATTCGGGTTCGCGCCGCTCGATCGAAATCGCGTGCATGTCTCATGAGTGCCGGCACCGCCGGCATTCCATGTGACGAAGTGACTGAATCAGAGCGGCGTGTTGTTGCAATACGCCGGGTAGCCGCTCGGGATCACCGTCGAATACGGCTCTGGCGATACTCGATAGGGATGATCGACGAAGAACTGAAGCGCATGGGGAACCAGGTCTTCGGGAATCGTGTGAGCCCCGTCGTGCTGGCACAACATCGAGTAGTAGCCGCGTGTACGGTTCGTCTCGTACCAAGCCAGGCTTAGATCGGTGAAGTCCAAGACGATCGTGTCGAGACCTTGGCGACCAAAGGACAGAATCGCTGGCACCTTATTGTCAGGATCTAGGGCGTCCATGTCGTCGAGCATTCCACCCGAATACGACACGACGCTCGCGATGTAGTTCGAACGTGCGAGCGCGAGGTGGAGCGAGCGCAGCGCGCCGGCGCTGAACCCGATCGAGTGGATGTGCCTCACGTCGATCTTCGCCTGCTCGACTGCACACGCGACCACGTGATCGGTGACGGGGTCGTCCTGGTCGTACCAAACCGCGTCGTCAGCGAAGCCGCAATTCACGCACAGCTTCGTGTTGAAGGCGGCGACGACGCCGCCCTGCGCGAGGACTTTGTCGATCGCTGCTTGCCCAAGTCCCAGTGTGACTTCGGTCGAATCATCGCCGACCGCGTGCCAGTACAGGATCAACGGACCGCCGGGGTCAGGTTTGGTTTTCGCATCGGGCGCGACGTACACCTCGACGTTCAAGTTTCGCCCGACCGGGTCGCCGAAGCGATACATGCCGTGGCCCGTCATTTTGGGGCAGGGTGTTTCTGCGCGCGGCAACGCGAGCGGCCGGAGGATCGGTGGCTCGGTCGGTCGAACCGTCGGACCTGGCTCGACTCCCGCGTCTTCTGGATCCGGTTCTTGCGGACTCGTCATCGGCGGTCGCGCGCCGGTCGTGACTTCAGGTTTCATGTCGGTCGGCGGAGGCGCCGTGGGTGCTTCGACTGGTGGCGGAAGGCCGAGCGAAGCATCGAACAGTGCGGGCGGCGTCACCGGCAGGCTGGCGTCGGTTTTTACGCTGGCGTCCTGCACCGCGTCGCCGATCCACAACGTCGGACCCTCACAGGCGATGAACAGCATGCCGCTGATGGCGGCAGTCGCAAATCGACCCGCACGGCCACGCGCGACTCGGCCGCGCGCGGTCAAGCGTCTCGATTGTCCCGGATGGATCTCGCTCAAAGCCCGCAGTTGCTACGCACACGCGCCAGGATCGGCGCGTCGGGTGCTCGCTGCGCAAGCACCTCCAGCATTCTACGGGCTGCGGTGAATCGTTCCAGGGCACACAGCGCAAGAGTGTGAACGACCAGGCGTTCTTGCGTGAGCGCACCGTCGGGGAAGCGGAAACTGTGTTGTTCGACAAGCCGAAGGGCGAGAGAGGGCTGATGATTTTGCAGGGCTTCTTGCGCTGCGCCGATCCAGGCGAGCTCGTCGTCGATCGCTTGCGGCTTGAATTCCGTCCGAGATTGCGTGGGCGCCGTCTGGTTTTGCGGGTTCACGAGCGCAACCATTGCGCGAGTGGGCGCCGCTTGCCTGGTTGGCCTGGCTGGCGTGGAAGGCGCGACGCCTGACGTGCTTCGTGTTGCACCGGTTGAGCCAACAGCGCCCGAAGTGTTCGTCGCGGATGCGAGCTTCGCAGCGGCCGCGCTCGTCGCAGCGGATGGGAGCTTTGGATTTGGCAGCGTCGCTTTCGGATCGGTCGCCCGCGCGACCGAGTTTCCCGCGGCTTCAGCGCCGTGTGATAGCCCGTGCGCTGAAGCGCGAGTGGATCGCCGCGCTTGTGCGAGCTGTCCAGAAGCGCGGACAGCAGCCGCTTCCAGCTGCACCGGCGCCGACGCGCTCGCCGAGAGAGGCGCTGGCGAGACTTCCGGACTCGGCGCCGCAGGCTTCACCGGAACCTCCGCAACGCCAGCCGCTATTGGCGGCAGGTGCTCACTTGAAGCGGGCGGCTGTGGTTGCGAAGGCGACCAGCTCGCGATTGCGAGCAGCACGAGCGCCTTCGCGGTCGCCCAGCGTCGAAGCAGCTCCGGGCTCGATGCGGCGGACGCTCGATCGATACCGGCCGCCCACGCCGGTTCGAGCTTGGCTCGAATTCGCGCACGATCCTGCAGGCTCGGACCATCGTTGCCGCGAGCGCGCGCGACGAGTGAACGTGCATCGCGACTGAGATCCGTCATGGCGACCTCGCTTCACGCGCACGGTATCGGCGCAAGGCCGCATCGAACGCTTGCCGCGCAGCCCGCACGCGCGCGTAGACGTTGCTCAACTGAAGATCGAGCGCTTCCGCGATCTCGGGTCCAGACATCTCTTCCAGCTCCGAAAGCACGAACACTGCGCGTTTGTCTTCATCGAGCTCGCGGAGCAGTGCGTAGAGCAGGCGCGTATCCTCGTCGGCGGCGAGCTGCATCTCTGCGGTCGGCGCGCTCACATCCGGCAGCTCCTCGTCTTCGCCCAACGCGACTTCGCGCCGATTTCCACTGCGGCGCAGCGTCGAATACACGACTTTGCGCGTGATTCCGAACAACCACGTCTTCAGCTCCGACCGGCCTTCGAAACTCGCGAGCCGCCGCTGAACGACCAGAAACACTTCTTGAACCACGTCATCGAGTTGCGATTCGTGTGCGCCGAGTCGCCGGGCCGTGCGCCACACGAAATCGAAGTGCGCCTCGTACACCTGCTGGACCTGCAGCGTCATCGGAACGCTGCGATCGGCAGGCCACGCCCCAGGGTTCTGGGAGGGCGTGAGGAACGCAGTCGACCGCATGAGTCCTTAGTGCCCCCGGGTGCAGACACCCATGCAGGAAAACGGCGAGAGACTGTGCTTTTTCACCAGCATCGACCGTCCCCAGTCAGAAACTCAAAAGGAGGCCGGTTTCGAACCGCCCGACGACCGCCGGTGTGCGGTGGACCGCATCGAGATCGCGCACGGCGATGCGAATGCGCTGAAATGGTAGGCCTGCCGCGATCTCGCTCTGCCAGGAAAGGCCCCGCCAGAGCTCGAAGCTCAGCCGGGCTCCGACCGCGCCGAGGAACCAGGCGCCCGTTCGCGTCGCATTGTTCGCGAGATGTTCGCCGCGAGCGCGTAGCTGGCCGACTTCGGCGCGCAAACATGGCCCGAGCTCCGGCGTGCGAATCAGCACCTGGCAGACCCCGGCGTGCGCCGCCATGAGCTGCACGGACCCGAAGTTCTCGTCGCTTCCAGCGAAGTGCATCTGCTGCGCCGGCAAGTACGTGCCACCGAGCTCGAGGCGGGTGTCTGCGATCGCGAGCCCGATCGCGAGCCCAGGTCCGAGCGCGGCGGCGGGCATGGAACCGAGGTCCCCGCGAACCCAGGTGCGCGCGAAGACGCCCCAACGGGTCGCGGAGCTCGCCGGCACTCGCGTGCGCAGGTTTCCGTTCGCGCGATCCGGTGGCGCCGACCCGGTGCCCTCCATCAAGAGCAGCGCCGCCATCAAGATGCTCGCGCGCGCGAGCTCGGTGCAGCTGCGTGCGCGAAGCTCGCGCCGTTCCGATCCCGCGGTCGAACGTGTGCGCACGTCGAGCGCGTACCCGCTGCCGAGCGCGACAACCGTCCCGCGCAGCTCTACTGGAGCCTCGGAACTGACGGCAATTTCTCGACCTAATCGCGCGTTGAGACCTTCACGCAACGCGTCTTGCGTCGGGCAGCCACGCGGCGCTGTCCATTCGAGTGCGAGGTCGCTCGCGCGGGCGGACCAGGCCACGAGCAACACCGCAAACGCCAGGACTGTGGTCCGCCCCATACCTCGGGGTCTATCTCGAGTCTCATTCTCGCGCCATGAGGGACAGCGCAGGCCGCGACCTGGTATATCGCCAGCGTGGGGACTAACGAGGCGACGAGCGAGTTCGGATCGCACGTCGGACGCGCGGGAGTCAGCACGTTCGACGCGGCGACTCGCCGGCGTTTGGCGATCGGGGTCGTGTGCGTGTTCGTGGTGCTCGTCACGGGCGCCATCGGGATCGATCGCTGGTTGACGGCTCAGCTGCGTTCGGCGGTCGCGCGCGAACTTCTCGCAGCTCACGGCGGCCAAGTGGAAGCCCTGACGCTATGGGCGGACGATCGGTTGCGCATGGCGAGCTCGGCGGCCGATTCGCGGCGCGTTCGCAAGGCGACCGCGCGCATTCTCGAGGGCGAGTCCGTCGACGACAGCTTGCAGGTCGCGGCGGAAGAAGCGTCTACGATCACCGAGGTCGCGGACAACTTCGGGTTTGCCGGCTGGTCGATCGTCCGTGCCGACGGCACCGGCTTCGGCTTCACCGACCATCCGGTCGTGAGCGACCTTTCGGTCTCGCAGATCCGCGCGATTCAGAGCGCGCTCAGCGGTGAAGCGGCGATGTCCGAGCCGCTCGTTGTGACCCCGCGCGAAGGTGTTCCGCCTGCGTTTGCGGATGGCGAGCGCGCGATGTTTGCGGCCGTGCCGCTGAAGGTCGCAGAGGGCGCGGCTCCGGTCGCGCTCGTATTTCGGATCGATCCCGCCGCGCAGTTCGGTCGCATCCTCGGCAGCTCGCGGGCCGGGCGTTCGGAAGAGACCTACGCGATCAACGTCAGCGGGGTGATGGTGTCGCGCAGCCGCTACGAGCCGCAGCTGAAGGGCTGGGGGCTTTCGACCACGACGAGCTCGGCGCTCCCGCTCGTGGTCGCGGATCCGGGCGTCGATCTGACGCGGGGCAAGCGTCCGGCGGTGCCGCGTGAGCAGTGGCCGCTCACGCGCGCGGCGAGTGCAGCTACGCGCGGCACTGCGGGAAGCTCGCTCGAATCGTACCGCGACTATCGCGGTGTGCCTGTCGTCGGCATGTGGACGTGGTTGCCCTCGCTGCAGATCGGTGCGATTACGGAGATCGCTGCGAGTGACGCATTCCTGCTGCAGAAGTCGGTGCGCACTTGCTTCTGGGTGCTCGGCGCTGCGTTGATCTTCGCGGCGGTGCTGCTGCTCGTGATGACGATTCGCGCGGCGAGGCTGGCGAAGAAAGCCGGTGCGGCGGAACATCTCGGTCAGTACCGGATCGTGCGGAAGATCGGCGAAGGCGGGATGGGCACCGTGTTTCTGGCCGAGCACGCGCTGATCCGGCGACCGACTGCGCTCAAGATGTTTACGCCCGACCGCAACGCACCGGAGCAGGTGCGGCGTTTCGAGCGCGAGGTTCAGGTGACCGCGCAGCTGACCCACCCGAACACCGTGTCCGTGTACGACTACGGGCGCGACGCGAGCGGCGTCTTTTACTACGTGATGGAGATGATCGACGGAATCGATCTCGACGAGCTCGTGATGCTGAACGGTCCGATGTCGCTCGCGCGGGCTATCCACGTGTCGCGGCAGCTCGCGGGGTCGCTCGCAGAAGCGCACAACTGTGGAATCGTGCATCGCGACGTGAAGCCGGCAAACGTCATGCTCACGCGGCGAGGTGGTATTCACGACTTCGTGAAGGTGCTCGACTTCGGGCTCGCGCGCGAGCACGACACCAAGACGCGTCTGACCCAAGCCGGCGTGTTGCTCGGTACGCCGCTCTACATGGCGCCGGAGCTGTTGAACGGTGGTGAGTCTGCGACGCCGCGGAGCGACATCTACGCGGCAGGTTGTGTCATGTTCTTCTTGCTGACGGGCAAAGACGCGTTTTCGGGGACGACGGTCGCGGCGATCATCGCGAAACACGCGATGGGCAATCCGTATCGGCTCGAAAAAGAGATCATCGGGCCGTGCCCGAACGATCTGATCGAGCTCGTGCATCGCTGTATCGCTGCCGAGCCCGAAGCGCGGTTTCAAAACGGAACGGAGCTCAGCGCCGCGCTCGAAGAGCTCGCGTTGCGGCACCCGTGGACGGCGCAGGAAGCGCTGCAGGCATGGCAAAAGCAGCGCAGTAAATCGAGTCGGCCGCCGCCTTCAAAGCCAGATGCGAGTGCCGAGCAGGGGTGTGCTGAGACTGACTGAGCCGACCTGAAGGTACTGATAGCCGAAGAACACTTCGCTCCGACCGAACAGGTACCCGAGCTGGATGCGCGCTTGCGGGACGACCGTTTGACCGATGAGCGCCGCCGATGCGCTCGCGGACAAGACCCACGGCCGGCCGAGGAACAAGTCCATGCCCATGCCGAGCTCGGCTCCAGGCTCGGCGTGAAGCAGGTGGCCAAAGTATGAAAGGCCGGCTGTGAGACGCATCAAAGCGGCGGGTGTTTGCAAGAAGCGAAGGCCGACCACCGCGGAGCCGAGCAGCGAATAGTCGCGAGCGGCGGGTTCCCAGAGCAGCGTGTTTCGCGCGCTGAGCTCGAACCGGCCGGGCATGAGCACGCGCAGGTCCAAGCTGTTTTGCCCGATGCCGGACATGAAGCCTGCATCGAGCGAGACTTGGCCCGCCCACGGCCGACCGGGAGTGTGTTCGGCGAGCAACTGCGCGTCGAGCGTGGTCGATGTGGAAGCTACTTCGAGCACTGGCTCGAGCAGATACGGCGAGCTCGCGTTGGCGTAGGGGTAGCTCGCGTATGTCCGCTGGGGCTCGGGAGGGCCTGCGACTACGTATGTGTCCGCTTCGTAATACGTTTCGGAACTATCGCCGCTGCACGGGAAGATCGCACACACCACAGCGTCGCCGAGGGACTGGTCGTGAGATGAGTCGGAATGGTGCGAGTGGGCCCGGCGGTGATGATGATGCTCCGGCTCCTTCCGTGAGTCTCGCGAGCGTGAGTTACTATCGCCTCCAGATCCGCGCGTCTCTTCGCGCGCTCTCGACAGTTTACCGTCAGCAGCAGCGGGCGTTGTTGCTGTTACTGTCCACGCGCAGGCGACGGACAAACCCCAATACAGGTGTGTTCGAGTACGCATCGCGTCCCCCTCACGCGCTTAGTTTCCAGCGTCCATGCATCGACCAGGTGATCGTCGGACTTCCGGTCGCCGCACCGCTCGAATTAGCCATCCGAAACCTGGCCCGACGCGCGCGTGGCTGAGTTATTCATCGTCGATCGCGTCGCTCTGACAGATTTCACTGCCGTTAGACGAGCACACGCTCGGTCCTGATCTTGCAGTCGAGATGAGTCTAACTACCGCACCGAAACTGCGCTGGCGGACAGACGCAGGCCGGGTGGTGTGCGGTCTAGTGGAGTGCACCGATGCATCGTGCCGAGTCATCGCTTTGGATGCGGCGGGGCTTTTCATGCCTCGTCTGCGCAGTCGCCCTAGCTTGTGATTCAGACCTGGATTGGAGCGTCGAGGACAAGCTCTGCACGATCGAAGGCGACTGTCTGAACGGATACGTGTGCTCACCCGAGCACAAGTGCATTCCAATTCAGGTAGCGACTGCTCGCAAGCCCGACGCCGCGACGACCAAATCCGCTGCGGTGTCCACGAGCAGGCGCGATGCCACGAACGCGAGCAAGCCCAAGGCTGCAGCGGATGGCGGCGAATCGCGAGAGCCGTTCACGCCGCCGCCCGATCCCGACGCGTCCGTCCCGACCAGCGCCATCCCTGAAGCCGGAATGCCGGCCGCAAAGGGGTCGGCCGAGATGTCGCCGAGTCGCGCAGCCAGCGGTCCAGGCAGCGATGCGGGAGTCGCTGCAAACAGCGATGCGGATGCAGCTACGGATCGCGGTGCCGGTGCAGGCAGCGGAGGAGCTGGAGCTGGGGGGAATGGTACAGGCAGGAGTGCGCCGGCGACCACTTCCGCGGACGCGGGCGTGATGCAACCGCGGGCGGGCGTGGGCGGACAGAGTGCGGCGAGCTCGCAGCCCGAGACGCCGAATGCGGGACCTTCCCCGCCCGCCGAAATGCCGCGTGCGGACGCTGCGATGCCGGAGTGTGGTGGTAGAACCACTTTATGCGGGTCCGCGTGCATCGATGTGCAGGGCGATCCGCAGCATTGCGGCGCGTGTGACCGGAAGTGCAGCGCGCCCGAGCACGCTGCCGCGAGCTGTACGGACGGAACTTGCGAAGTGCGGTGCGACGCTCAGTTCACGCGTTGTGGAAACGCTTGCGTGCGCCTCGATGCTGATCTGGCCAACTGCGGCGAGTGCGGGCGCGTCTGCACGGACCCGCCGGGTGCCGCGCCGATCTGTAAGGGTGGGCAGTGCGGCAAGCAATGCAACTCTGGCTTGCAGATGTGCGGCGAAACCTGCGTCGATCTCCAACGTGATTCCGGGAACTGCAATGTCTGCGGTGCGCGTTGTCCCACTTCCAGTCGCGGCACGACGAGCTGCGATGATGGCGTCTGCAAATTGCGCTGTCCGAATGGACAAGTCGCATGTCGCGGGCGCTGCGTCGCGGACTGGAGTCAATGCTCGAGCTCGATCGGCATCACGACTCCGGTCGGTCCACTCTGTCTGCTCGGTGGACGCGTATGTGCGGGCCATTGTGTGTCCGTGAGCGACGACCCAGAACACTGTGGCGAGTGCGATCGCGCGTGCAAGAACACCGAGACATGCCGGAATGGGCGCTGTGCCGCTGGGAGCTCCTGAGCGAGCGTGCTGTTCAGGTTGGGCCCTTGCACGGCAGATTCGATCGCGTGCACGCAGCCTCAAACCGATTGTGTCGCAGGCGCAACGCTCGTTCGGGAAATTCGCGTATCGCTTGAAGGATCCGCGCCGTGCCGCGTGGTCTCGGCCGGCTCAGAACCGACGCGGCGCAGCACGAATGTCGCGACCACCGCCGCGACGGCGGCGAGGACGGCGCAACCTGCGGCCGTCAGCTGCAAGGCGTCCGTGAACGCGTGGCGCGCGTCGTGCAGCAGCATGGATGCAGTCGCCTGCGGCAGCTGAGTCGCCGCATGGAGGGCTCCGCTCAACGTGTCGCCTGCGATCGCACGCACCGCCGCTGGCAGCTGCATGAGCTCGCTCCGGTACGTCATGGTTGCGACACTTCCGAGAATTGCGATTCCAAGCGCACCGCCGAGCTCGGAGCTCGTTTCCGACAGCGCGGCGGCTGCACCGGCGCGCTCGGGCGGTGCAGCGCCCACGACCAAGTCCGTGCCCAGCGTCACGACGGGCCCCATCCCGAGGTACATCAGCGACGTTCCGGCCACGAGCCCGGCGAGGCCGAGCACCTCGATGTGACTGAGCAGCGTGAAGCCAATGGCGGCGAGCGCGAGACCTCCACCCATCACGAACGCCGGTCGCACCCGGCGCAGAATCGCAGGAGCGAGCATCGAGCCGGTGATCACCGCGATCGAGCCTGGCAGCGTCCACAATCCAGCTTGCATCGGCGATAAGCCGAGCACGAGCTGCAAGTACTGCGCACACAGCACGTACGATCCGAAGACGATCGCGGCCACCAACGTGAACGTGCCGAGCGACACGCTGAAGCTCAGGCTGCGAAACAAGCTGAGGTCGACGAGTGGGTCTGCGAGCGTGCGCTGGCGGCGAATGAACCCCGTGCCGAGCACAGAGCCCGCAGCGATCGCAATGCCGGGTCCCCAGCCAGGACCGTCTGCCGCCCACAGCTTCAGGCCGTAGATCGCAGACAATACGGCAAAGAGAGACAACAGCGCGCTCGTTGGATCGAGTGGGCTTGCGGTAGCGTCGCGAAACTCGGGTAGGAGCCGCGGCCCGAGCGCCAACAGTACGACCATCACCGGCACAGCCAACAAGAACACCGAGCCCCAAAAGAAGTGCTCGAGCATCACGCCACCCAACACCGGGCCGATCGCCGAGCCGACTGAAAAGCTGGTCGTCCAGACGCCGATCGCAACGGTGCGCTCACGCGGATCGCGGAACATGTTTCGGATCAGCGAAAGGGTCGAAGGCGCGAGCGTCGCACCCGTCACCCCCAACAATGCACGTGCGGCGATCAGCAGGCCGGGGGTGTTCGCAAATGCAGCGAAAACCGAAGCGAGCCCGAATGCGCTCGCGCCGATCAACAAGAGGCGCCGCCGTCCGATGCGATCGCCGAGGTTGCCCATCGTGATCAAACATCCCGCGACCAAAAACCCGTAGATGTCCACGATCCAGAGCGTCTGCGCGCTCGTCGGCGAGAGCTGCGCGCTGATACTCGGCAGCGCGAGATTCAAGACGGTCAGGTCCATCGAGTAGAGCAGGCAGGGTAGGGCGATGACCGCGAGCCCTGACCATTCGCGCCGCCCAGCTTTGCGTGTCGCAGTCGCTTCCATGACTCATCCTCTCGGCGCATTCGCTCGTGAGCGTTCAACTGCGCTCGGGGATGGGTGCGTGTGGCCGCGAAAATGTTGCAGCGAAAGTTCAGTTTCCGATCACGTTGCGGGCGATCCAACTCGCCTGCCAGGTACGTTCACGCCGATACGCCGCCTTTGCGTCTTCGGGCCGCGCAAGCTTTGCGACGGCCAGCGCCGCGCTGAACGCGCCGCAGCCCGGCAAAACGTGCTCGGCACACAGGCGCGCATCTTCGACGTAATGGCGGACGAATGCGGCGACGTCCGGGCTCGCTGCCTCGACTAGCGCTGCCGCGTGATCGGCACACGCGACGAGGAAGCGCGCTGCGCCGCCGTCTTGCCAATGATCGAAGCGCCGAACCAGGCGCGCGCGGCGTGTGACGATACAGTCGAAGCCTGTGACTGACTCCCCGTCGGTTTCCGTTTCCCAAAGCTCGTCGTGAATCCAGTACGCGAGATCTTCGATGCGACACACGTGTGTCCCGCGGAGACACGGCTCGAGATCCCCATCGGCCTCCAGCCAAGCGCCGGGTGCATTCACGTCGGGTTTCGGCCAGCTGAAACCCGAGATCGGGCCGATCGCACCGCGCGCCAAGAACTTGTAGGTGAGCTGGGTCATCTTTTCACTTCCGCTTCCAGCGCCGAAACGCGGCGAGTACGTCCGACTCTGCAGCTGCGGGCGGCTCTTGCTCATTTTCACCGAGCGAGCTTGCGAGCGAAACGATCGTCTTCATCTGACTCAAGTAGATCGTGCATGACGGACACGCGAACACGTGTTGCTCCAGCATTGCGCGCACCTCGGCAGTGAGTCCGCGGTTCAGGTACTCGGTCACGAGTGCCGTGACTTCTCTGCACGTCAGATCGACCTCGTTCGAGATCATGAGCTCTTCTCCGCGCCGGCGAGTCGAAGCTCCAGGCTGGCGCGTACGCGGGCACGCGCGCGATGGAGCAGCACTCGCTGATTGGTGTCTGAGATCCCGAGAATGTTACAAACTTCGTCGCCACTGAACCGCTCGACGTCGAACAGAACCATGACCTGCTGTTGCAGGAGTGGCAGCTCGCTTAGCGCCGCGTCGAAATGCTCAATCAGTTCCGCGCGTTCCAGCGACTGTTCGGGTGTGGGAAAGGGTACAGGCATCGCAGCGAAGTGGCCGGCCCAATGGTGGCCCTGCGGCAAGAACAACTCAGCCTCGGCGTCGCCCGCATCGAGCTCCTCACCGACCAGCGACGAGACCGGCAATGTCCGGCGTCGCGCGCGTGCATGGCTTCGCGCGATGTTCACCAGGATTCCGTACAGCCACGTGCGCAGCGACGAGCGGCCCTCGAAGCGTTCCAGCGATTCGAGGGCTGCGAGCCATGCGTCTTGAACGACTTCTTCAGCCGAGGCCGTGTCGTGCACCCAGACCCGCGCGATGCGGACGAAGCCCGTGTGGTTCTCGGCGACCAACCGCGCGAACGCGCGTTCGTCTCCCGCCCGGAGCGCTGAGACGATCCTGAGATCGGATTCGGTCATCGCGGAGCGAACCCTAGCCTGGCCGCGGGCTCGCGATCCAGCACAGGTCAGCCGTGACATCCTCGCCACCGAATGGCGAGGGTTTGCGCCGTCTGGGGCGAAACTGCGTCCGTAATTCGTGCGAGGCCTGTTCAGCTTCGTGCTGGCGCGCCCGGTATTTGCAATGCGTGTAGGCATGGCAAATACAACAGTCCATTCCCATCCGCGGCCGAAACGGGTTCGCGTTCCGACTGAACGCGCCCGCGGCCTCGATCCCGAATTCACGGCTCAGCCGCATTCGTTCAGCGATCTCGGCGTCGTCGCACACGACGAGTCGGGTCTCTCGATCGATCCCGACGAACTCGGCAACCACTTCTTGAGTGAAGCAGTCGAGCAAGGTGATCTCAGAGCGCGCGATGCTGCCGATCTAGATCTGTCGATGCTCGGCGATCCCGAGAGTGACGATAGACCGAGCACGGAGATCTCGGTGTGGACGCGTATGGTCGACCTCGCGACTGACGGCGGCGGCGCCTCCGAGCAGCTGCGCGACGCCGCAGTCTTCGGCGCAGATGCGCTCGAGCAAGAGCGTCAATCGGGTCCAGCCGAGCTCGAGTCGGAATCCGAGCGCGAAGCTGAAAGTGGGCCGATTCGCATGACCGACTCGGCGGTCCGAGAACGGTCGCTCTTGGATCAAGAAGGTGCTGGACTCGATGAGACCATCGCACCGGATAACGACATGGAAGACAGCGGGCACCACTCGCGTTTGACCTCCGGTGCGCTCGGCGCGCAGCTCCGCCCCCGAGCGGAACCAGCTGCAGCTAGCGGCGTCAAGAGCCGCAGCCGCAAGCTGCGAAGTGCGGCGGGAGCGAAGCTGCGCAAAGCAGCGGGCAAGGTGAAGAAGCTCGCCAACAAGATCACGCGGGATGCCCGGCACTACTGAAGCTGCGCGCTTCGTCCGGAGCGTCGCTCCGGCCCACGCCTGAGCGCCACTCACGCATGCGAGAACGGCCAGGCCGACTGCCCGTGCGGGCACGAGGATCGAGCAAGTCATGACTGCGCTCGCGCGTGGGGCCCGTTGCTCGGTGGACCTGAGCGACCGGTGGAACTTCTGGTCAGTCGCAGATCGTGTCGAACAGCCCCACCTCGGGCTTCGCGACGGGCGTGCACTGAATGCCGAGGTGGAACTGAATCACGCCGACGAACAGAAACGCGAAGCCGTCTTTGCGGATGAACCCCGCTTGAAACGCGGCTTGTTTCATCTCGCCGCTGGGCTCGTTGCCGTAGCCCGACAACAAGCGTCCGACGTCGTGAAACAAGACGCGTTCGGGAATCGCGCCCTGATTGCCCGGCAAGGAGAACTTGTTTACTTCGCAGTACCGATGAAGCTCGTAGCCGACGCTGCCTCGCGGGAAGTTGGCGAGTCGGGCGTAGCGTTGCGCGGTTGCAGAATCGCGACCCAATCCGAGAACGCCGCCGAAGATCTTACGGATGCCGGACCAGCGCTCATCGCGCCAGGCTTCGTGCACGAACCTTCCGATGATGCGGCGCGACAGGTCGATGCGCGTCAGGATCGGTCGGCGCGCGACCAGCTTCGGCAACGTGCGCAATGCGGGTTCGACGACTTCGAGCTCGCGTGCGAGCGCAGTCACGGCGCGCGCGTGATCGCGCAGGACGCGGCCATCGACCGTCGTCATGATGATGGCGAGCTGCACGAGACGCTTGCGCCGGTGCCGATCTCGAATCGTTGCAGCCACCAGCTGCGCCGGTGTAGCGCGAAGCTGCCGCGCGCGCAGCGAGCTGCCGTGCAGCCGGCGATACTCTCGAGGTAGCGCTCTTGGCGTAGACTGAGACGCCGAACGGTTGCGCGCAATGCGCCGAGTGCGATCGGTAGCTCGTGCGGGCGGAAGACGATGACGTCCACGGGGATCTCCTTCGCGAATCATCCGTCGAGGCGACGGCGTGAGTACGGCTGCCCTAAGCAGCCGCTGTGCCACGCGAAATTGCGCTGGTTTTCCGACGTTTTTGCGCTGAACCGTGTGTTTGGATGCCGGCATCGCCGCAGACGCCGAAAACCCGGCGGTGGACTGTGCGATCGAGTCATCGGTTGCACGGATCGCGCCGTCGCGTCCGATCTCGTGGTCGTGACTGGTATGTCACAACCCAGTTTTGTTACGCCGCGGATGAAACTACTGGCGTATGGCGCCACGCGGCGCCGCATGACCCGAGACTCGCGAGCGTTAGTTGGCGTGGTGGAGGATTGACAGTCGAGGAAAGCGAGTGCTGGAGTCGGCGTTTTCAAGGAGCTTTCGAATGGTGAACGCAACGACTTGGCGAACTCGGAGCCTGTTCCTCGCGGTCGCATGTTGCACGGGGTTCGCGTGCGGCGATGACGACGTTGGCGATGCTGGAACTGCCGGTGCTGCAGCCGTCAGCGGCAGCAGCGGTAGCAGCGGCGGTGCTGGTGGTGCAGGAGCGGGCGGACGCACGGGCACGGCGGGCCGCGGAACGGCGGGCACGACGGTGATGGCCATGTGCTCGGAGCCCGCGCCGACGGCGCCAGTCGTGTGCGGCGGTCAAACGTGCGCTGCACCGACGGGCTACATGATGAACATGTGCGTGTACGCGTGCTGTGCGACAGTCAATGGCGCGCAAGTCTGCGGCGCGAAGAGCACGAACCCGATGTACGCCACCGCCTGCGAGCCGCCGACGACTCGGGATCCGTCGTGTCCCGCTGTGATGTCGCAAGGTACTGCGCTCGAAGGCTGCTGCAACGTGGCGCAGGGCAAGTGCGGCATCATCTCGACCGTGCGACCTGGCTGCGTCACGATGAGCACGCTCGTCATGCTGCCTAATCCGCCGCTGACGTGTGACGGAAGCTCCGACGGAGGTGGGGCGGACGCCGGTCTCTGACAACTCTTGCGAAGCGGCGTGGCCGAGTCGTCGACGACCGGCCACGCATGTGTTGTCCCAGCTGTTAGGACTATACGGCGTCTCGCAGTCAGCTCGGAACTTCGAGAACTCAAGGCGTCAAACGACTATCCCGATTTGGCGGGGTCCACAGCGATATCCGTCCCAGTCGTGACACTCGTGCTGTCGACGCTTTCGATCATCGTCTGGTCTCCGCCGGGTGTTACGTCCGCGATCGGCTCGTAACCTCGCCGGCGTGCTTCGTGGACGAGGCGATCGTAACGAGCACCGAGCGGACTGCGCGATCCGTAGCGATACTCGTGCGCTGTCAGCCGCGCGTAATGCTCGAATGCCGCTTGATCGTTGCTCCAGATCGCGATCTGAGCGCGCGCCTCGTACGACAGGCCGAGCCGTAAGCCGGTAGCGCCTAGCCCGAGCTGCCGTTCGATCATCCGATCGAGCAGCGCGTTGGCCGTCGCATAGTCGCCCAACTTGGCTTCGGACAGGGCGAGCGCGCGCACGAGGGCATTCGCGTGCGAGTGGATCTGCAGCTCCTCGCAGATCTCGAGCGCAACGCGCGCCTTGTTGCGCGCTTCTTCGGTTCGATCGAGCGCGAGCAGCGCCTCGCACAGGCCGGCTTGCGCTGTAACCCAGACCGGCAGCATGCGAGAATGCTTCTGCGCATCGAGCTTCGTCAGCTCGATGCACGCTTCGAATCCGCCTTTGGCTGCGTTCCAGTCGCCTCGCAGCAAGTCGAAGCGCGCTTGTGCGTCGCGCAGATACGGGAGCCAACCCGGATAGCGCGCCGCGAGCGCGTCGAAGCGTTCGATGACGTGTTTCACGCCGATCAAGTCGCGCGCCTCGCTGTGCGCGGAGATCTCGACGGTGAGCGTGTAGTGGAACATTTGCGCGGATCGCCAGCGCAGTGCCATGAGCTCGGCTTGTCGCCGCAGTTGATCTGCGCCCTTCCAGTCGCCCTGCTCGAGCCGGACGATCTTGTGGACGTACAGCGCGCCGACCCGCTGAAACGGATCGCGCTCCATCAGATCGGCCCAGCGCGTCGCCGAAGCCACGCCAAACGAGGCTTCGAGCATGCCGACGCCGTACGCGAGCGCGCCGCGAATCGCCTCGACGTGCTGCATCTCGGCGCCTGTCACGCGCTCGAGCTTGTCGAGCACCGCGAGCCAGCGATCGCGCGCCTGCTCGTACTTCGAGTCGCGAGCGCAGTCGACCGTCGCGATCGCGTTTTGCCAGATCGCTTCGAGCAGCGGCGACAGCGGCGCGAACGGCTCGAGGAGCGCGGGCAGCGACGTGAGCAAGTTCGTATCGAGCGAGCGCGAACCGACTGCGATCGAAAACACGACATATTCGGTGAGTAGCGGGATCGCTTCGTCGACGCGATACACGCGCTCGGTTTCCGGCAACGCGAGGTGCGTCTCGTACGCGCGCTGGAGCGCTTTCGTGAGGCGCTCTCCAGGATCGGAGGTCTCTCGGTCCTGCAACCACGCCGTATAGCCGCTGTCGTGTTTTAGTTGTTCGAGCCAAGCCGGCGCGGCGAACCAGTAGTGTCGAATATCGGTTGCCGCGCTCAGAGCAGTGCACCAGCGTTGTAGCTCGGCGATCACGCGCGGTGGACGGCCGAGCTCCTTCGCGGCGTCGATCGCGCGCTCGTAGCTCGGACCGAGCCGCGCGAGGTTCGGTTCCAAAAAGCGCGCCGGATCGTAGTGTTTTGCGTATTCGCGGTGGCGCGCCTCCAACACTCGAAGTCCGGCCTCGTCGTCGCCGCTCAAAAACGAGTGATAGATCATTGCGAGCGGGTGCCGAGTGCCGTAACGCCGCGCGAGGGCAGAGTGGCGTTCGCGAAGCGCTTTCGCATCGAGGTCTGCGATCAGCACGTTGTTCCAGAAGCGATTTGCGATCGTGTACGCGCTCGCATCGCCGGTGAGTACCTGCCGGCTGAGAAGCTCGGCGATCGCGTCGTCGGTGGTTCGCGAGTCGATTTCGGGCCGCAGCGCGTGATAGTCAGCGTGCGAGAAGATGCCATCGAACGCGAGCGCGTGGGCTTCCGCGAGAAAACGCGCCTGCGGGCTGAGCGCGTCACTTCTGGTGCGCAGCGCTTCTTCCGCGGTGCGCGGGAGATCGCCCTCGGACAATTGATCGGGCAACGTCCAGGTTCCCGCGGCGTAGCGGATGACCTGTCGATCTACGAGGTGTTGCGCGAGAACCAGACATTGGCGCGGAACCCCGCGGCACAACGCGTGGATCTCCTCGGCGAGTTGCTCGAGGTGCGCGACGTCGCCGAACATCGACTCCAGCATCGCTTGCGTCTCGAGCGACCCGAGCGGATCGAGCGAGAGAATCGTGCATCGGCGCGTGAGTGGTTCGAGTGTGTCTGCGGCTTCGGGCACGTCGTCTGCAGTCGTGAGCAACACACACAAGTGGGCCTGGCGACGCATGTCCAGTAACGTCGCGAGTACGGCCGCCGACGGTGGATCGATGCGGTGTACGTCATCGACCGCGATGACGAGCGGACGCTTGCGCGAGACGCTCACGATCAGCTCGCAGATGCGGCGTTGCAGGAGCTCGGGGTCCGAGGCTTTTGCTGCCAGCGCAGCCAACATCGCGCTGGTGTCCGGACCCTCGTTGTCATTGTCTGCGTCGTGAGTCGTGCGCAAATCGCGCGCGTGCTCGCGCAATCCCGAGGGTGGAAGCGCTTCGAGCAAGTGCCGCGTCAGATCGAGGGCGACGCCAAACGGATCCTGCGCGAGGCTCGCGGTCGCACGAAGCACGGTTGCGCCGAGCGTTTTGGCTTCGAGCACGCACGCGTCCAGCATGCGTGAGCGGCCGATGCCGGGCGCGCCGCGGAGCAACAAGCTCGCGCCTCGCCCTCCGATCGAACGCGAGATCCGCTCTCGAACGCGAGACAGCTCGCGATCGCGGCCGACCAGGGCCGGCGTCGCGAGGTAAGCGCGCGAGACGTCGGCGGACTCGTCGCGCGCCAGGCCGGCGATTGCAGCCAACCGCTGCATGACGTCGAACGCACTTCGCGGGCGCAGCGCGGGCTCCGAGCTGAGCAACGACAACACCAGGTCGTCGAGACCTGGCGGTAGCTCCGGCTTGAGCACCGAGGGGGCGGGTGGTGGCGTATTCCAAGCCATCAGCACGTCCGCAAACGTGCGCGCTTGAAACGGCGTGCGGCCCGTGAGTGCGAAGTAGAGCGTCGCTCCGAGCGAAAACAGATCCGCCGTCGCATCGAGTGACGAACGATGCACGGTTTCGGGAGACACGTAGGCAGGTGTTCCCACGGTCGGCCCGCCGCCGACGCCCATTGGAATGATCGCACCGAAGTCGATCAGCTTTGCTTTGCCGTCTCGCGTGCGGCGAATGTTACGCGGGCTGATGTCGTGATGAAGCAAGCGGCGCGAGTGCAGAAGAGCGAGTGAGGAGCAGACATCGAAGAACAGCGCGCAACACTCGCGCCACTCCACCGGCGCATGCTGTTGCAGATCGCCACCGTCGAGCAGCTCCATCGTGTAGTACGGCCCGATTGGATCGACGCCGTAGTCGTACACCGCAATGACGCGCGGGTGGCGCAGCTGCGCGAGCGTGTTGAACTCGCGCGCGAACAGCGCGAGCACGCTCGCGCGTTGATCCTCACGCGCCGGAGGCCGCAACTGTTTGAGTGCGACCTCGCGCCCGGTCGTCAGGTCCGTCACCCGGTAGACGCTGGCCATGCCGCCGCGCCCGATCAGACTCGAAACCTCGAAGCGATCCGCGATGCGGCTGGGCAACGGATCGTGGGCGGGCGTTGGAGCGTTCATGCGAGGTGGGATCGAGTCCGTGAATCTCCATTCTAAGCTGCTTGGTGTGGCAGACAGGTAGTCGTGGTTTGTCGCTGGTGCGCGGCGCTGTGCGCTGCTGTCACGGCATCGGGGTTTGGCTCTGACGTTTCGCGGTGGCCGCAGCGCGACGCTCTAATGGCGATGGCACGTCATCGGTGTTTCGTTTGGTGCGTGTCGTGTCATCGGCACGCA
>DASRXR010000003.1:0-6191 GCA_035687405.1 Polyangiales bacterium | reverse complement strand
ATTCGCGTCGGGGCTGTCGATCATCTCGGCGCTCACACGAACGAGCGGCGTTTCGTCTTTGCGATGAAACTTCAGTGCATTGCCGATCAGGTTCTGCAGCAGCTGGCGCATTTGCACGGGGTCGCTGTCGACGACCGGTAGATCGAGAATTTCGACGCGTCCGTGGGTCTGCGCGAGCCGCACCTCGAGATCTGACAGTACTCCGCTCACGACCTCGTTGAGGTTGACCCGGATGAACGGCTTGGCCTGCGATGACAGCCTCGAGATCTCCAAGAGGTCTGCGACCAACGTCGTCATACGCGCCGCAGCATTGTCGATGCGATCGAGATAAGCGCGACCTTCGTCATTCAGCGTGGCCGCTTGCTCGTCTTTCAAGTAGCCGACGAACGACTGGATCTTGCGCAGAGGCTCCTGCAAGTCGTGAGAGGCGACCGAGGCAAACTCCTCCAACTCACGATTGTTTTGCATGAGCATGACGGTGGATGAGCGAAGCTGATCCTCCGTCCGCTTGCGCTGATCGATATCCGTGCAGGTACCAAACCATCTGACGATCGTCTTCTCGGGATTGTGAACCGGCAATGCGCGCGTCAGGTGCCAGCGGTACTCGCCATCTTTTCGCTTGAGGCGGGATTCGATCTCGTACGCGTCGCCGGACTTGATCGCCGAGAGCCAACGCTGAACGGATTCTTGATGGTCTTCCGGGTGAACCACGTCGATCCAGCTGACGTCGGCGCCTCTACCTTCGGGTCGGCCTGTGAACTCGTACCAGCGGCGATTGTAGTAGTCGAACTGGCCATCAGGCTGAGCGCCCCAAACAATTTGCGGCATGGCGTCGGCAAGCTCGCGAAATTGCCGCTCACCGTCGCGCAGCGACTGCTCGGTCAGCTTCCGCTGGGTAATATCCGTGTGAATACCCGCCCACTCGCGAATCGCTCCATCATCTGCGAACACCGGCACCGCTCGGACGGCGAAGTAGCGGTATGCACCATCGTGTCGACGCAAGCGATGCTCGTATTCGCACGGTCCGCGCGCGGCGACAGCGCCTTCCCAGACCTCGAGGTCTTTTGCGCGATCGTCGGGGTGGACTGCCTCATGCCAACCGCCTCGTTGGTATTGTTCGAGCGTCTGTCCCGTGTACGACGCCCAACTCGGCTGTTCGCCGACCATCTCCCCTTGCGGATCACTCGTCCAGATCACCTGCGCGATCGCCAACACCAGCGATTGATAGCGATCGAGATGCTCGCGCAACCCTTTTGCGGCGTCGCTGCTGCGTTCGATCGCCTCGCGCTCGAGTTGGGCAATACGTAGTTTGCCCAATGCAAACTCCATACTGGTGTTTTCGAGTGAACTCATCATGCCACCAATGACACCTCAATCGAGTGACTGGCCGGCGATACGAACTAACGGAACATAGGCCACAACAGTAACGTCATACGATATTCCGAGATCACGGGACTGTTGCACGTCCCGCGCAACCTAGCATGGTTTTCGTGGTCTCCTACGCGACGGGAGCAGTTGCGAATCGGACCAACGTTTCAGGCACGAGCATCTGGCTCACGACGACTGACATGGCAGGTCACACTGGAACCGCGGGGTGTGTGTGCCTAGACGCGGCGCAGCGAAGACCTACGCCAACGCACTCGTGATCCCATCAAACTCACGGCAGACCGAGGCTTCGATCTTCGAAGCAACTGCGCGGCCGGCCCTGCGAGTTCGGCTAGCCAGCGCATGGAGACGGCACGCGCGATTGAGTAGCGCCAGCTACGCGGCTGCGAGCCGTTCGAGAAGTTCGTCGACGACCAGCTCAGGGCCGGACGGCTCGACCATCGATCCCTCTACTGAAAATGCTCATTGACGAGTGCGCGTAGATGCAGGACGTCGAACGGCTTCTCGATATGCCGGTTCCGTGTCTCATCGAGAAAGCTTCGTGCTCGACTCGTGAATGCGCCGCCAGTCAGAAAAATCATCCGACCCGCTTGCTCGCGCGCGATTTCTGACAGCTCGGCATGGAGATCCATGCCAGTCATCTGGGGCATCATCAGGTCGCAGAGGATTACGTCGAACCGCTCGCCAGCGCCGATTCGCTCGAGTGCCTCGGTCGCGCTGCTGATCGCGACCACTTCGTGGTCCGGCGAGAGGCTACGTTGAACCACCTTCGCGATCATGGGCTCGTTGTCCACTACCAGAATTGTACCACGTCGCCGCGCCGTCGGAGTCTCGGCGACCTGGGGTATGCGTCGACGCATCTCAGCGCGGGCGGGCGGGAGCGTGATCCGAAACGCGGTGCCGTTGCCGACTTCGCTGATGATCTCGATCGATCCATTGAAGCCCGTCACGATGCGATGACAGATGGATAGACCAAGTCCGGTGCCAATCCCGGCCGGTTTGGTCGTAAAAAATGGAGTGAACAACTGACACACGATCTCCGGTGGCATGCCTGGCCCGGTATCGGCAATCTCGATGATCACATCACCTTTCGAATCCAACGAGGTCGTGATTCGGATCTCGTTGTCCTCGGCCCTGCCTTCGTCGATCGCCTGGACTGCATTGACGACGAGATTCAAGAACACTTGTCCGAGCCGAGATTCAGTAGCCTCGACGGGTGGGACTACTCCGTAGTTCTTCACGAGCTTCGCGCGGTGTCGAATCTCGTTCCAGACCATCCGAAGGCTCGACTCCATGACCCGTTGGACGTCGACCGGGCCCGGCGTGTCGTCCTCGCCGCGCGAGAAGATCTTCAAGTCGCGAACGATGTCACGAATGCGTTTGGTCGCTTCGCACGAGTCACGAATCTCTTCGGTCACTTCACCGAATTCGCGCGCGACTCCCAACTTTTCTCCAAGCTCGAGCACCTCTTGTTCCGCGAGCTCGAGGTTGGCCATGACGCACGCGAGGGGGTTGTTGATTTCATGCGCCACTCCGGCAGCGAGGATGCCGATTGAAGCCATGCGATCGCTGACCGTGAGTTGAGCCAAGAGCTTTTTCTGTTCGGTCACGTCGCGAATCGACGACAACGCACCAGCGAAGTTGCCATGCTCGTCGAGGATGGGTGTGCTCGCGATGCTGACTGACAGTTCCGCGCCGTCCTTACGGCGAAACGTGAGATCGTATGTTTCTGTCACTCCCTCGCTGCGCCTCTTCAGCGCAGGTTTAGCGATCCCATCCACTTGGCCGGTCGGGAGGAGCGACAAGGCGCTCTTGCCCAGCAATTCGTCCACCTCGTAGCCCAGCATCTTGGCGAGTCTTCGATTCAAGAAGATGATCGTTGTTGCGACGTCGACCTTCAAAATGCCATCGGTAGTCGACTCGACGATCTGTCGGTAGCGTTTCTCGCTCTCGACCAACTCCGCAGTGCGGGCGCTCACCTGGCCTTCGAGCATCAGGCCATGTTTGCGGTGGTGGTCGCTGTATGCCTTGAGGCGGAGCAGGTTTCGCACGCGTACTTGCAATTCGGCACGATCGACTGGCTTGCTGAGAAACTCTTCGGCTCCTGCATTCAACCCGAGCATCCTAGCCTTCCGGTGGTTCAGAGCCGTGACTAGGATGATCGGAATGTTCGTGGTGGCTGGGTCACTCTTGAGTTTGTGTACGACCTGGTATCCATCCATGCCCGGCATCATGACGTCGAGTAGGATGAGATCAGGCTGATGCTGCAGCGTCGCGGCGATCGCTTCTTCTCCACTCGCCGCCGTCAGCAGGACATAACCTTCCGACGTGAGCATCACTTCCAGCAACTCTCGATTGACGCGTTCATCGTCCACGATGAGAACGCGCGCGGCGGCACTAGCGATGACGGGCTCCGAGTTCATGTCCGCGCCAGGTGTGCTTCGATCGTTGCTAGAAACACTTGATAGCGCAGCGGCTTGGAAATGTAGCCGTCGCAGCCCGCAGCAAGAAGTCGTGCTTCATCGCCTTTAACTGCCAGCGCGGTCAGAGCGAGCACTGGAATCGCACTCGTGTCAGCACTCTGTTTTAGGCGCGAAGTGGCTTCGAAACCATCCATGCCCGGAAGCTGGATATCCATCAAGATCAGGTCCGGGCGTTCGTCGCGGGCCAGCACTAACCCGGCCTCCGCATCGATTGCGGCGAGCACGGTATGGCCGGCTGATTCCAAGAGGAACACCTCGAACTTCATACTTAAAGGGTTGTCCTCGATGATCAGGATCCTGGCCATGTCAGCGGACCAAACTCGGTGCGATCGACGGGCTGCCGGACAGGAGCGGACTCTCCTCTGGCAGACGAAACGGTACCCACACCGTAAAGCATGAGCCCTCTCCGACTGCGCTCGCGACTGCAACCCCACCGCCATGCAACTCGGCGAGTAGCTTTACCATCGCTAAGCCGTGTCCGGTTCCTTCGAACTTTCTGGCTAGACCACTATCGATCTGACTGAAGTGTTCGAAGAGATACTGCAACTTGTCTGCCGAGATACCAATGCCGTTGTCAGTGACGCTGACTTGAAGAAACTCGGCGAACTCTTCGTTCAACCCAGCGGCAGGCAACAAGCTTCGGGCCGTCCACGGTCCGAGCGCGAAACCACACTCGACTCGCGGAACGCGGCGCACCTGCAACGTTACGTGGCCGCCTTCCCCGGTAAACTTCACCGCATTCCCCAGCAGGTTGTCGACGATTTGTTTGAGCTTGCGCGGGTTCGCATTGATCGAACCCAGGCCCACGGCGCCATTCACGTCGACTTGGATCTCACGCGATCGTGCCCGCTCCCTCACGCTCGACACGCTGTCGGCGAAGAGCGCGGACAGATCCAGCGGCTCGAGCTCGAGCGTCATCTCGCCGGCTTCTACGTGCGAGAGGTCGAGGATATCGTTGATGAGTGCGAGCAGGTGCTGGCCGCTGCCGAAGATATTGCTGATGAACGCTCGCTGTTTCTCCGTCAGCTCGCCGAGCAGGCCGTCTCTGAGCACCTCGGAGCAGCCGATGATTGCGTTCAGCGGCGTCCGCAGCTCGTGGGACATGTTCGCAAGGAATTCGGAGTTGGCGCGATTCGAGTCTTCGAGCTCGGCGTTCCTCTGTTGCAGCGTCCGTTCCAAGAGCTTCGCTTCGGTAACGTCGCGCGCTGACGCGAAAACGCCGAGCAGCTTGTGGTCACGGTCGCAGAAAGTGCTGGCGTTGCATGACACTTGGATCTGCTTACCGTCTCTAGCGCGCGCGGTGAGCTCGTAGTTGGCGACACGCGTCTCGCTCAGCACGCGTTTGATGCAGGCGTCAGCTCGGTCTGGCTCTGTAAAGTAGTTGTTGAACGCTGAACCGACTAGCTCGTCGCGTGTGCAGCCGGTCAACGTCTCCGCTTGCCGATTGATGTCGCTGATGATCCCGTTGGGATCCGTCGTGATGAGGGCGTCGATGTTGGATTCGATGAGCGAGCGCGTATAGAAGTGTTGGTCGTGCAGCCGCTGGTCGAGCTGCATCCGCTCCTCTTGGAGGTTCTTGCGCGTCGTGTTGTCCGTGCCGATCAGCAGGTAGCCGATGATGGAGTCCGTGGCGTCACGCAGCGCGGTGACGGACACGATCGCAGGGAACCGACTTCCATCCTTACGAACATAGGTCAGCTCGTAAATGTCTTCGATTCCGCGCGAGGCCTTGAATGACAACGCGTCGAAGCCGGGCTCGATCTGCGTGCCCATCTCGGCGCTCAGCTCTTTTGCGCGCGTTACAATCTCCTGCGGCTCGCAAATGTCCGCCGGGGTGATCCTGTTAGTCACCTCACTGGCTGAGTAGCCAAGCATCTTTTCAGCGCCGACGTTGAAGAGTTGGATGACTCCGCGTGCGTCCGTGGCGATGCTCGAGAAGTTTGCGCTGTTGAAGATCGCGCGCTGCAAGGAGCTCACGTCGAACGGCGGTTCGCGCTCGCTCTCGACAAGCCTCACGCGTTAGTCGACGCTGCTCTCGTCATGACGTTCCCCCCCTCTTACCCACAAGCACGATCTAAACAGCGGAGCTTCTAGCTGTACGCTCGTCCTCTTGGACACACAATGGTGGCCCAAAAGCAGCCTCATTCGAGTCTGGGCGCGTCGCGGTGGTCGTCGTGCGACGCGACGATCGTTCACGCGCTTCGTGAACAACCACGGGACTATCGACGGGTCGCCGCTCCGATTCGTGATCGGAGGCTGGTGAGTGGTTCGGTGTCCGTACTTTCGCCCTTTGGCGTGCTGTTCGTTCGAGCTACGACGTGT
>DASRXR010000002.1:0-19543 GCA_035687405.1 Polyangiales bacterium | reverse complement strand
CTCCAGCTACGCCGCTCCCAGCTGCGCCGCTTCCTGCTGCAGCAGCGCCACCCGAGCCGCCGGCGCCCGCACCGGCAGTGACGCCACCGGCGCCCGCAGCTGCACCACCAGCGCCCGCAGCCGCACCACCAGCGCCCGCAGCCGCACCACCAGCGCCGCTCCCAGCGGCAGCCCCGCCGGCCTTCTTGAGCACGAGGTTCGCGCACTCGTGATAGATATCGTCGCCATTCCCGTACGGAGCTTTGTCCGTCATCACCTGGATCAGCTGCAACGTGCAGTTGTTACACTCGATGTCCGGCAGTGTGACTTCGGCGGTGTAAGCTTTGCTCGTTTTGTCCATGATCCCGTCGAGCAGCACGATCACGCCGTTTCCGAGATCCTTGTTAGCGGCCGCGATGTCCGTGAAGCTCGTCGGATCCGGGAAATCATTGCCATCGTCATCGAACGCAATTCGATAGTGGCCCGGGTGTTGAATCGTCTCGTCCCACGACAGGGTGATCTTCTGACCTGACGTCAGCATCGTCATGGTCGAGCCGCGCGTAGTCGTGGCAGGTCCACACGGCGCGCTCTTCAACGGATTGTTAGGATCGCGCGGCGTGGGCGAGCGCAACTTGATGTGCGCGGACGCGGTTCCAGTGACAAGCAAGGCCGCAAGGCCGAGCACGGCTGCCGATGCGTAAGGATGCTTCACTGCCCGTAATCTGTGCGCCCGCGCACGCGATAGCACGCGAAGTCTTCGCGTTTGGGATGCGGTTTCGCGATCTACTGTATTCCGGCAGCAATCAGCGCGCACGCGCACTCAGGACCAGAGTCACGCAGTCACCGATTGGGGTTGGTTCGCTTCACAACCTGGTCGATCGCGTCGCACAACGTATCGAGCGGAATCGGTTTCTCGAGCAGTGGGTTCGAGATCGAGGCAACGAATTTTCGCGCGCGCTCACTGACGAGACCGCCACTACAAAACATCAAACGCTCGAGCAAGTGTGATGCGTGCGTACGCAGATGCTCGTAAAGCGCACGGCCATCGAGATCCGGCATCATGTAGTCACACAGGATCACGTCGAAGTCGGGTTCAGTCGCGATTAGATCGAGCGCTTGCTGACCACTCGACGCAACTACGACCTGATAGTCGACTCCCAGCACCTCCGGGTAGACGGCGAGAATCGCCGGCTCGTCATCGATGATCAGCACACGTGGGCGGCTATTCGGCATGGCTATTCCGGCCCGAGCAGCATTAAACGAGCGTCCCCTCAACGCGCACGACCGAGTCGCACGCGTCTCCCCCGCGAGCTGTCACAGCATACCAGGTCGAATCGATCAAGCGAGCCTCGATCCCGCGGCGAAACACCGCAGCTGCCGAGTGAGCTTACAAATCGATCTGCAAGCCGATTTCGACAACCTGTCTAGGAGGGATTCCGAAATGTCGATCGGCGGCGACTGCGTTTCGCGCGAGGTACGCGAAGAACGACTCGGCGACACGACCCATGCGGCCCTCTTTAGTCGCGAGCAAACTGTCTCGGCCGAGGTAATAGGTTACATCGCGTAGATCGAGCGACAGCTTGTGTCGCGCGCACGCCTCGGCGAGCACGCCTGGCACTTTGGGATGCTCCATGAAGCCGTACCGCACGATCAGCCGGTACACCCCGTCACCCAACGCAGTCAGCTCGTAGCGCCACTCGACCGGAACACTGGGACTATTTTCCGTCAGCACCGTCAATAAGATCACGGTCTCGGGCAACACGCGAATGCGCTCCACGAAATGCATGAGAATCGGTGGCACGTGTGTCGTGCTCGACGCCATGAACACGGCCGCACCGGGAGTGCGCGCGGCGACGTGTGCACGCAGCACCGGGAGCGCGTCGTCGAAGCTCGGAAACCGTTCGGCGTACTGTTGAATGACGAGTGAGCGGCCTTTGCTCCAGATCAGCATCGCCGTGACGAACGCGACACCGATCATCACCGGCACCCAACCACCATCTTTGATCTTGAACGTGTTCGCGACGAAGAACGGCAGGTCGAACGCGAGGAACAAGAGTAAGAGCGGCACTGCTTTCCAGCGCGACCAACCCCAGGCGACGCGCGTCACGACGTAGTAGACCGCAGAGGTGATCAGCATCGTGCCGGTCACCGCGAGTCCGTACGCAGCCGCCAATCGCTCCGAGCGCTGAAACCCGATCACGAGCAGCAAGCACGCGGCCGCGAGCAGCCAGTTGATCTGCGGAATGTAGATCTGGCCTTCGGTGTGACGCGCGGTGTGGCGGATCGTGACGCGCGGAAAGTAGCCGAGCTGCATCGCCTGACGCGTGAGCGAGAACGCACCCGAGATCAACGCTTGCGACGCGATCACGGTCGCACCGCTCGACAGGAACACCATCGCAAACGTCCAGTGACCGGGCGGAACCATCGCGAAGAATGGGTTTTCGACCGCGGATGGCTCGCGCAGGATCAACGCGCCCTGCCCGAAATAACACAGCACGAGCGCAGGCATCGCGATCGACAGCCAGACCACGCGAATCGGCTTCACGCCGAAGTGGCCCATGTCGGCGTAGAGCGCTTCTCCGCCCGTCACTGCGAGAACCGTCGAGCCGAGCACGAGCAGCCCGTGCAGCCCGTGGTCGACAAAAAAGCGCGCCGCCCACAGCGGCGACAGCGCTTGCAACACCTGCGGTCGCTGAATGATCTGCGCGACACCGAGCGTCCCGATCGTCACGAACCACACCAGCATGACCGGCCCGAACAACCTGCCGACGGTGCCCGTACCGCGACTCTGCAGCATGAACAGCCCGAGCAAGATGCCGCAGGTGATCGGCACGACCATCGGCTCGAAGCTCGGATGCGCCATCGCGAGACCTTCGATCGCGGCCAGCACTGAAATCGCGGGCGTGATCGCGCCGTCTCCGTAGAGCAGCGACGCTCCGACTACGACTAAAAATGCGACCCAACGAAACGCCGGATGCCGGACCGACGGGACCGCTTCAGGCGCGAGCAGGTTCGGTGCAGTCATACGCCGGCGCGCAGCCGCAGGCAGAATCGCGAGCAGGGCGAAGATGCCGCCCTCGCCGTGGTTGTCCGCGCGCATCACGAAAAACAGGTACTTCACGGTCACGACCATCGTCAGCGACCAGAAGATCAGCGACAGGATTCCGAACAAGTCGGAAGTCGTCGGAGCGCCCACCCCGAGGGCGTGCGTGTGCAGGCACTCCCGCAGCGTGTAGAGCGGGCTCGTGCCGATGTCGCCGAACACCACCCCGACCGCACCGAGCGCGAGCGCCGCGAGCGTGGTGCCATGCGAATGGCGAATCGCGCCGGGCTGCGGTTCGAGCGCTGATCGTGGTGATACCTGCTCCACGCGCGCAGAGTAGCTCATCGGAGCCACGGGGCTCGCTGAAGCTCGCGTGCCGCGGCGAATCCGGCTACACGAACGTTCAGCAAGCTCGAGCGTGAATGTTCGGGGATCAGGGAAGCGTGAAGCGGCTCAACGTCTTCCAACCGACTTCCGGATCACCGGTATCGTGACCACCGCCGGACTTCGTGCAAAGCGTGGTCTCGACGCCACCTGCACACTGCGTGAACGTCTTGCAGCCCGAGCCCGTGTCCATCGCAGCGCCGGTGCACATATTGAGCTCCTGCCAGCGTTTGAACGTGCCCTCGGCGCCGAGGAAATGAATCGGATCCAACGTGTATCCGAACGTCGGCGGCCGCGACTCGCCGCCCGTGAAGGGCACGATCGGATCTGAAGTGCCACGGAAAGCGATCACCGTGATCGGCCGCGCGGGCTTGCAGGGTTCCTCTGCTTCGGTGAGTAGATCGAACGCTGCGGGCGCGATCGCGGCGAAGATATCGGCTGCATTACAACCGAGAAACAAAGTCATGCCGCCGCCCATCGAATAGCCCGCCGAGTAGATGCGCTTCTTGTCGATGCAGGCCTCGGTCTCGAGCTTCGCGATCATCGCTTTTGCGAGACCGAGGTCGTCGACCATGCGCGACTGCGTGCAGCAAGGTCCGATGTTCCAGGCGTTGTCGATCCCGTCGGGATACAGCACGATGAAACCTTCGCGATCAGCGACCGCCGCGTATCCGGAACTAGTGCGTTGGTACTGGCCGGTCTGCGTGAGCGGATGCCAGTCGATGAGCAACGGCACTGGCTTTTTCCCGTCGTAGCCGGGTGGAACGTGGCGGATGTAACGGCGGTTCATGCCGCCTACGTCGATCATCACGGTGCTGTCCCCCGGCGACACCGCCGTCGTGGGACACATCTGAGGCTCGGGCGGCGCCGTCGAGCCGGCGGTCGCCGTTCCCATACCGCCCGCGCCACCCGCGGGCGCAGCCATTCCGGCAGTCGCCGTGCTGCCGGCCGTACCGGGCGAACCTGCGGTTGCCGTTGCGCCAGCCGCGCTAGCGGACGCTGCGACTCCGCCGCTCCCAGCTGCAGCACCGGTAGTTCCGGCACGCCCGGCTGCCGTTCCGGCGACGGGCGGTGTGCTCGTGCTGCCCGCAACCACAGTGGGTGCGGTCTGGCCCGATTGCCCTGCCGCTCCCGGCTGCGGAGCGTTCGTGCCCGCCTGGGTCATCGCCGGCGTTTGCGTGCCGTCGGACGAACAGCTGAATGAACAAGTTAGCAGCGTCGCAACTGCGATCGAGATCGCGGATCGATTCATGGCTCGAAACTCCGGCTGCCGTGACGGCCAACACGCGCGTCAATGAGCCGGCGGAGCATACGTCAAATCGTTAGTCACACCAACCATTCTAGATTTGGAAGTACCCCCGCCTGCGTGGATGGCGCGCGCGACTGCGCAAACGACGCAAAAAGGCTCGCGAGGACGATGCCTCGCGAGCCTTTCGTATTTTACCGTTGTCTAGATTTGGGCGCGGAATCCGCTCGGCTCAGGGAAAGCCGCCGCGACCACCCGCACCGGTTCCGGCCGTGCCACCTGCGCGACCGCCGGAGCCACCCGAACTCGAACCACCCGCTCCGCTGGTCGAGCTGCCGCCCGATCCGGCCGCGCTCGAACCGCCGCGACCACCCGCGGCAGTCGATCCACCGGCGCCCGCACTAGTGCCGGCCGTGCCCGTCGAGCCGCCGCTGCCACCGAGCGCAACACCCGCGTCGTCATCACTCGATGAACCGGCGCGGCCCGCTGCACCCGTGCCCGCGACGCCCGAACCTGCGGCACCACTTCGGCCTGCGGACTGGCCGCTGCCAGCTGCACCGCGACCGGCGGCAGCTGCACCTGCAGCACTGCTACCCGCCACGACACTCGAGCCAGCTCCACCGCCGACACCCGCCGTGCCTTGTGGATTCGTGGTCGTACCGCTGTCGTCACCGCAGCCGACTGACGCTAGGCCCACGCAAGAGATCAGACTTGCGCACAACACAAACTTACTTCGTGACTCAGCAAACACACCGCTCGCTGGCCTGTCGTTCGAACCCTGGTGTTTAGATCGAATCCACTGCATTACAGTTCTCCATCGAAGAGCCCACACTCGTAGTGCCTTCGTACGCGACCGCTCGGCTCATCAGCGGCACGGATCCACGACTGGACGTAGCTACGCATCAGCCGTGCATGCGCACGAACACATCCCAGTGAGTTTGCGAGCCGAGCAGTCGAAAACGCTCGTCCCGGTTCTGCACATAGCCCCGATCGTTCGCGGCGCAAACAAAAACCGAGCGTATGATCGACAAAACAATCTCAATCATTTTTTTTGACCCACTGTTAGTGCGTCGCTGAAATGACAGTAGTGTCGAGAACGATGCGATCATTTCACGTGGCCATGTGCAACACACGCGTAAGATCGGGCTCGTTTTCCCGCAAAATTTGCTGTGACGCATGGGGCACATCGACACATTGAATTATTAATGTAGGCGATCACGCTGCAAGTTCGACTGCAGACGCGACACGATTGCCTGTGAAATGGCGCGCAACGAACGTCGCACCGCGGACGTGACGCTGCGGATGCGTCCCCGGGATCGTAAGGCCACTCGAGGGAACTCTTGCGACTCAGCGCGATGCAGCCGCGCGACAACTCGCGCAGCGACCCAAGAGCTCGTGAAAGTGCGCAGTGAGCTCGAAGCCGTAGCGCTCTGCGATGTCGCGCTGCAGAACCTCGAACGCTTCGAACTCGAATTCCACGACGCGCCCGCAGCTAGTACAGATCAAGTGATCGTGATGTTTGCGCTCGAACGCGGGTTCGTAGAAGTGACGCTCGCTCGACGACAACAACGTCGGCTGGATCAAACCCGACTCAACGAGCAACGGTAGCGTCCGATACACGGTCGCTAAATGGGCATCCTGAACATTCGCGGCGCGAAGCGCGCGCATCAGGTCATTCACTTCGAAGTGCCCGTCGTACCTCAACGCAACGCGCGCGATCGCTTCGCGGACCGTGGACAACCGCAGCCCGCGATCGTGAAGTGTCTGTTTGAACGTCGCTAGCGCGCGCTGGAGTGTGGTGTCGTCCACGGTCGTGTGGGCATCGTAGTGCATGCGCCGGGGAATGTCCGCCGAAGGCAGCGCCTAGTCCCGTACCTGGCACCAGGCTTGCTTTGTTAAGCGATCTGCCGCGCCTCGTACGCACGCGGTGAGGAGCTCCGCATGCTCGTATATCGCAACCCTTCCCGGCAGCTCTCGGGCCGCGCCATTCAGCGCGACCTGCTCGCGTCGATGCACCGGCTGGAGCGCGATCCGATCGGCGATTGTGCGATCGAAGCTCTGCTCCGTGCGGGCGAGTTGGAGTGTGCACTCGCAGATTTGCGCCATCCGAACGAGCACACGGCCGCCTACGTCACCGATGCGATGGCCTCGCAGGTCCTAGTCGACAACGGACGATCTCTTCAGGGCATGGAGCAAACCCTGCGAAAGCTGGACATCCCCGAACGTCTGCTTCTGCGAACACCGTGCGGATTTGCGTTCGATGGGCTGGACCCGCGACGCTACGCGACGCTTGCACCCGCGCTTCCATTGCGGCCCGTACCGGTCGCGCTGATCGGAATTCGCAGTATCGGCACGACGTTGGGCGCGATCCTGGGCGAAGCACTTCGGTTGCGTGGTCATTCAGTCGAGCGGATCACGGTCCGGCCGACGGGTCATCCCTGGGCGCGCGAGGTTCGCATGGAACCCGCCGAAGCCGCCTGGATCGCGAACATGCTTGCGCGAGACGCCGAGTTCTTGGTCGTCGACGAGGGACCCTACGCGAGTGGATCTAAGTTCCTCGCGGTCGCGGAAGACCTCGAACGCGCGGGCGTTCCGCGCCGATCGATCGCGTTGTGCACGAGCCGCACGGTCGATCCCACGCGGCTACTCGCAAAGTCGGCCGCTGAACGCTGGCCCCGCTATCGCTCATACGCGGCAGACGCCTGGCGAGCAGGTGCAGACGAGGATCTTTCCGCCGGCGCCTGGCGCAAGGCTGTCTATGGCGAAGATGCCGCAGCGTGGCCCGCTTGCTGGACCGAGCTCGAACGCATCAAGCGCCGATCTGCCGATGGCCAGTGGCTGGATAAGTTCGAAGGATTCGCGCCGTATCGCGATGAACCGTTCGAACGCGCGTGTCGCTTGGCCCAGGCCGGCTACGCGCCAGCCCCCACCTGGCTCGGCCATGGATTCGTGCGTTACCCATGGTTGGTGGGCAAGCCCATGCGCGCGACTGATCTCGACGCTCAAACCTTGCGCGAGATCGCGCGGTACTGCGCGCATCGAGCGCGCGCATTTCGTGCGAATGCGACGGATACGGTCGGACTCGAGCGAATGGTGCAGATGAACGTGGAAGAAGTGTTGGGCGTCGACGTGGGCGAGCGCGGGAAGCTGATGGTGGAGCGCGCCGTCGTGCCGGATGCGCGAATGCAGCCGCACGAGTGGCTGTCCAGCCCGGATCGCAAGCTGACCAAGACCGATGGTCACGCGCACGGCGATGGCGTGTTGCTACCCGGGCCGACCGACATTTGTTGGGATCTGGCCGGAGCGATCGTCGAGTGGAACATGAACCCCGAGCAGCGCGAGCAGTTCGTGCGCGACTACTCGACGCTTTCGGGGGATCGGCCCGAGCTTCGTTTGCCCGGATTCGTGCTGGCGTATTGCGCGCAGCGGGTCGGCGAGACGTTTGCGGCAGCCTGCAGCTCTCAGCTGCAAGAGCGGGAGCGCCTTCGAACCGCCTGTGAGCGGTACCGCGGGATGATCGCGCGAATGCTCGGCGTGACGCCAGTCGCCAAGCCTCCGGTCCGGCAGCGGCGCCTGACGCGCGAGTATTCACGGCGGATGAGTGCGGCTTAGTGAGTGCTGCACTAGTGCCAGACACCCAAGCTGAAGCCGTAGTTCACGTATCTGACGGCTACGTCGACGGCGGCACCGATCCGCAGATCGACCGGTGACAGGATCCCAAACACGTCCCACGAAAACAGCTTCACGTCGCTTCCCAAAGTTGCGTGCACGCGCGGCGAACCCGCTTCGAACCGGCTCGGCTCGAGATAGGTCCCAACCCTCAGCTTCAACCGGTTCTCGATCGGCTCGCCTTCGGCACCAAACCGGACGCCAAACGTCACCGACTTGCCCGACGCCTCCCGCATTTGGCTCATGAACGACTCGAAGCCGATCCCATCCTCGATCGGCGAAATGACGATCGCATCGAGCGACAACATCAAGTATCGACGCGACAGCGACCTCACCGTCCGCTTGTAGTCGATCTCGGCGCGGTCAACTTCCTTCTCCAGCTCGAGCTCTTCGGCCGGACGACGCACGCGCTCCTGCGCCCAAAACTCCGGATCGTGCGGCTGCTCCCATTGCTCGTAACCTTCTGCAGCCCACAGCGGCGGCGCCGTGTCCGCCGAATGCAGGAGGCGCGCTGCGGAGCGCTCACGCGCGAGCTGGGTGTACTGGCGCGCCTGCCGCCTCGCCAACATCTGCTTTTTCATCTCGCGCGCGACATCGTGCGGGTTCTGCCAGCGCCGATTCAGCGGCCGCGGGCCGAACTGATACGCAAAGCCGACCTGCAGCTCAGCCGGTAAGATCACGTGCGCAGGTAAGATCAAACCGTTGACCGTGCCGGTCTTGCGCGACTCGGTCGCCTCGACTTGCGTGCGCGCAGCAAAACCGATCCGGTACGGCTGATCCTCGAGCGCGAGAATGACCCCGAGCTCCGGACCCGATGCGCTGTAGTGCGCTTCAGTTCCACCTTCCGTGAGCGGATCGAGATCGACCAGCAACGTTCGCCCCGAGCCTGCAACGAGCAGCTGCCCCTCGAGAAACGAGTAGCCGGCCCCGTAGTTCGCCGTGAGCATGTTCAAGCCCGCACGCGCGCCGAGTCGATAGTTTTGTACGCGAACCAGACTTCCCACCCCGAGCTCGCCGAACGTGAACTTCGCGCCGCCGGACAAAAAGTAGTAGTCGCGAAATGTGACACCCGCGCGACCGTTGTTGTCGAAGTCCGTCGTTTGAAACGCACCCGGCGTGTAGCCAGCCGTGACGTCGAACTCGAACCAATTCGTATCCCAGAGCGTGCGCGCGGGGTACGCGACCGGCGTCAACGCGGCGGCGTCGATGCCGAACCCGAGCGCGGTGTACGCGCCACCGAGCGCCATCGTGCTGTTCGGGCCGACGACCGGACCGGTCACGAGATCGATGTTGAACTCGCGCGGCGCGAGTGGAGCGCCGCGCGTTTGTGCGCGCGCGAGTGTGCTCGCGAAAACCAGGCCGAACGCGAGCGCACACGCGCGCCTACGTCTGAAACACCGCTCGCTTCTCAGCCTCGCGCTGCGCGACATGAAAGTCCGTCGCGGACGTTACACCAAACCGAACGCGACGCGAGGAGCGAGTCGGGCCGTTACGTAGATGTGACGATCGCTCGATTTGCGAGCGCTCGCGCGAGCCGCGCTTCGAAGTCGGCGCTCGTCCGCACCAGCGCCGACTCGAGCATCTCGCCGCTCAGAGCGGCTGGCGTGTGCAGTCGGCGCGCTGCAACCGAACGCGCTGCGGCACTCTGCAACCGCACTGCAAACTCACGGTCGCGCTCGGCGCGCCGGATCAAGCCTTCGTGCGCGAGCTCGACGTATTCGAGCTTCGAACACACCAGCAGCGCATCACAACCCGCTTCGATCGCGAGACACGCCGCCTCGTCCAAACCGTAGCGATCCGCGATCGCTTTCATCTCGAGATCGTCACTCCAGACGAGTCCGCGAAACCCGATCTCGTCGCGCAACAGGCCCGTCACGACTCGCGGTGAAAGTGTCGCTGGCACACTGCCATCCCACGCCTCGAAGACGACATGCGCCGTCATGATGCAGGGCAACTCCGCCGCCAGTGCGGCAAACGGCGCGAGCTCGATCTCGCGCAAGCGTTGTTCGGCGTGCGGCAAGCGCGGCAGCGCGTGATGACTGTCTTGCAGCGTGTCGCCGTGGCCAGGAAAATGTTTTCCGCACGCGATGATCCCAGACTGCGCGAGGCCGGCAGCAAACGCGCGCCCGTGGCGGATCACCCGCAATACCTCCGCACCGTAGCTGCGATCACCGATCACCGGATTGTCGGGATTCGTGTCGACGTCCAGAACGGGGGCGAAGTCGAGGTTGAATCCGAGCCAGCTCAGCTGCTCACCGAGCACTGCCGCCGCTTCTAGCGTCAAGCCCACGTCGTCCAGCTCACCAAAAACCCCTGCAGCTGGCAGCTTCACCACCGGTGGGCCGAGCCGCGCGACGCGCCCGCCCTCCTGATCGATTGCGAACCACATCGGCGCGTCCGCGGGGGCGAGCGATCGCAGCCGTTGGGTGAGCTCGGCCACCTGGGCCACGTTTCCAACGTTTCGTCGAAAAAAAATGAAGCCGCCAAGCTCACCTGCGGCGACTCGACTGCACAGCGATGGAGGCGGTTCGAGGCCCTCATAGCCAGCCACGAGGACTTGGCCGGCGGCCGCTCGAAGAGTGCGAGTGGGTATGGGCACGAGCCTTCTGATTGCAGTCAGGCCAGCAAATTGGTAAGCAGAAGGGCGCCTGTCCAGGTTCGCGGGCCGGCCTCCCGCTCGAATGTACCCTGATTCGCGAGCTCGGGAGAGCTCGAGTGGCTCCTGCAGTACGGAGCCCGGCCGAATGTGGGGCGACGTAGCACGAGGTCCACGGAATTAAGGACGCCGACTCGAGCCCTGGGGCCCCCTGCCTCGCTAAACCTGCAGCGCGCGCCCGATTTGCATGGAATCCACTTCACGACAACTAGAGACCACTCACGAGGCTCACCTGGAAGGCGAAGGCATCGACGCTCCGCCTGCCATCGCAGCCCCGGAGGTCTATCACGACCAAATCGTCGCAGAACGCATCGACCCGGACGCGGTCAAGGTGTTGAAGCGACTCGCACGACACGGCCATACGGCGTACCTGGTCGGTGGCGGGGTCCGCGACCTGCTTTTGGGACGCGCGCCGAAGGACTTCGACATCGCGACCAGTGCGCGGCCGTCGGAGATGCGGAGGCTGTTTCGCAACTGCCGAATCATCGGGCGGCGATTCAGGCTCGCGCACATCCTGTTCGCCGGCGGGAAGATCATCGAGGTCGCGACGTTTCGCCGCGATCCACGAGATACCCGCGACGACGGCGAGGAGGTGGAGGACGTCGACCCCGAGGGGCGCGTTCAAAACTTGCGGCCGCACGGCGACGACGCGGACCTGTTGATCCGGCAGGACAACACGTTCGGTGATCCGCACGAAGATGCGATCCGTCGCGACTTCACGATCAACGGGTTGTTTTACGACCTCGAGCGCGACGAAGTCATCGACTACATCGGCGGCGTCACGGACCTCCGCGCGGGTGTCGTGCGGACGATCGGCGCCCCCGACGTACGGTTTCGCGAGGACCCGATCCGGATCCTGCGTGCGATCAAGTTCAGCGCGCGACTCGACTTGGGCATCGCGCCCGAGGTCTACGACGCGATGGTCGACCTGCGCGATGAGCTGTCGCGGTCGGCATCGCCGCGCGTGTTCGAAGAGATCTTGCGGCTGCTCCGCGGTGGCGCGGCGCAACGCTCGATCTACTTGCTGTGGGACGTCGGCGTGCTCGGCGTAGTGTTGCCCGAGCTCTCGGCGCACGTCGAGGATCAAGCCCGAGACGCGGACCTACTCTGGGGCCGCTTGGCTGCGATCGACGCGATGAAGGCCGAGGGTCGGCTGCCGAGCGACACGGTGCTGATGGCCGCGCTCTTGTACGGCCCGCTCGAAGAAGCGGTGCTCGGTTCGACCAATCCGTCGGACGCGTTCGAAGAGTTCTTCCACGAGATCAACGTTCGGCTCAGCGTGCCGCGCCGCATGCGCGACCGCGTGCGGTTGGTCTTCGCGGCGCAGCGGCGCCTCGCGCGCGGCCAGCGCTCGGGGCTGAAGGCGCGCGAGTTCTACGGCGATGCGACCGACCTCTACGAGGTGCGGATGGTGAGCGAAGGCAAGCCAATGCCGCACGGCTGGCGTGACAACGAGAGTCAGCGTCCGGCCGCACCGGCCCTCGAGTCACGGCAGCCCGCATTTCCACTCGAGGATCGCCCGGCGAGAAGGCGACGCCGGCCGCGTCGCCGCACACCCGCCTGAGCTAGTGCAGCACTACTCGAGCTCGATCGCGAGCTCGGCCCCGCGCGGCGCAGGAACACCGCGATCGGCGTCGGGAGTCGTGCGCGGCAGGTACGTGACGACCAAGATCACTTCTCGCGTATCGCTCGAGATCGCGAGCGGTAAATACGCCTCCGGCACGTCGCGAGGCGGCGCGTGCGTACGCCCGATCTCGCGCCCGTCCGCGCCGAGCCGCAGCGCCGTGAGCGACCACTTCGGGCCGAGCTCGCCGCGTAGCCACACGCGCAACTCGCAGGCTCCCGTCGCACAAGCGTCCACGCGCACCCGAACGTAGCTGCTGCCGAGCGCTTCGATGCCACCTTCGGCTGCAGTGCGAACGTGGCGCGGGAGCGACGCTCGATCGAGGTCGGCGAGCAGCGGCACCGCGGCATCGGAGGGCAGCTCCGCAAATACCCGATACGCCGCGGCTGCGCGCCGGCTCGGCTCACCCGCGAAGAAGCGCGCCGCCGCGAACTCTGCGACTTCCTCCGGCCAGTGCTCTTCGGTCGTCTCGAGCACGCGCGCCAGCACTTCCCACACGTCGGGCGATCCGCGTAGACGGTCGTCCGCGACGAGCCCCTTCGAACGTTGTCGCGCGAGCTCCCAGAGCGCGCGCACGAAGTCGCCGCTGCCCGCAGCATGCCGCTCACTCAGCATCGCGAGAAACATTCCGCCGCTGCCCGCTGCAGCGAGATCGCTGCCGAGCATCGAGTGCTCCGGCGCGTTTTGCCCGAGCACGAAGCTGTCGTCACAACCGGCCTCGCCCGTCTCGCGATACGCGCAGTACTCGCCGGTCGCGTGCACGAGACTCGCCGACTCCGCCGGCTCGAGCGCGCGCGCAGTGGCTTGCGCAAACGCGCTGTGGACGCAGGCAGTCAGCTGCGCACCCGAGCGCTCCGCGGAGACGGTCGCGTAGGTGAGCGCCGCATCGAAGTCCGACACTGCGCGCTCTTGATCGACACGCGCGTCACTCGCGACCGCTGCCCCGGGCAGTAGGTACAAGTCGAACGCGGGCGAGCCTCCGAGGTCGGCGTCCGGCACCGGCAGCGGCCAACCGAATCCGCGCCAAGCAACGTAGGCTTGTTCGAGCGCCGCGAGCGCACGAGCCCCGCGCCGCGCCTTGCTCGCGGGTGCGTGGACGCGCACCGGCAACTCGAGCGAGTCGAAGGTGACGCCGCTTACGCTCGGCCTCGGCACGCGCTCCGGCGCCGGCACGATTTGACCCTTCCAAACCGTGGGCGTCGTCGCCCATCTCGCCCACGCGTCGATGGCGTCGTCCGCGCGCGCCGGCTGCGAGAGCGCGCTTCCGACACACAGCACGGCCGCCGACATGTAAGCCCAAACGCGCATCACTCCGCCGGTCGCCAAGAACGTGGAGGATTTGACACGAAGAGCGCTATGCTCGTAAACGGTTCAAGCGCCATGACCGATTCCCAATTCGACCCGGGTGGCTTCTTTCAGTTCGATTTGGCACACGGGCGTGTGCGTACGCGAGGCGGAGCACGAGTGCTCGTGCTCGCTGAAAACGTGCTCGCCCCGCTGATCGTGACTGCCGTGCAAAGCGGCGACTTGACCGCGATCCGGCAGCTCGGATCGCAGTTGGGTAGCATCGTCGCGCAGTCGTTGCCCGCGCCGGCGGCCTCGCTTGCGCCGCAGGTCGTGATCTCTCACGCCGGCGGCGTGATGTCGTTGTACGGCTGGGGTCGCTTGAAGCTCGAGCAATGGGGCGGCGCGCTGGTGTTGGTGGTGGAAGGCTTACCGCCGCTCGACGAGGACAACCTCGCGGTCGCGGCACTTCTCGGCGGCATCTTCTCGACGCTGTGCTCGGCCGAAGTCGCGTGCGTGCCGATCGCGCGTACGACGAAATACATCATGGTGGACCCGCGAATCGCAGAGCAGGTGTGGACCTGGTCCAAGAGCGGCGACAACCTTGCGACGATCGCCTCGAAGTTGAGCTCGCCGGAGGCAGCATGAGCCAGGAGCGCGTAGCACGTCTCGAAGCGTTGCTGTCACGCGTCCAGGAAAATCGGAAGCGGACGCGCACGCCCGCGATGGGCTTGGTAAAGCCGGCGGAGGTCGTCGCGCGAGCGGCGCCGGAACCCGCACCTGCGAAGCCCGTGCACACGTCCCTCACGCAGACTTCGGCAGGCTTTGGAGCGATGTCTCCAATCCAGCCTGCTGCGGCTGCCCCGCAGCCCGAACCGATGCGGCCGGTCTCGCCGATCGCGCGGCCTGCGCAGCCGGCGGCAGCCGCGCCTGCACCGGTGCGCAGTGCGCCGGCTTCACCGCCGAAGTTGCAACCGCAACCAGCACCGCGTCCGGCGATCGCGGAAGCACCGGCAGCGCGCGCTCCGGCACCCGCTCCAGAAGCGGCACGCCGGCCTGCCCCCGCGGCGAGTGCGAGCCCGCTCGAGATGGCGGTCGCGGAATTGGATCACCCGAGCAGTGGCGTGAAGCCAGACGCGCGGCACGACATACCAGTCGCGACCGCCGCACCGCTGGCACCGCCGATTTCGCCCGAGGAGTCGTTCGAGCCGAAGTTGATCGAGCCCGAGCCGATGCGCGAGCCTGCACGTCCAATCGCGCAGGTCGTGAGTCGTCATTCACCACAGGTGGATGCTACGTTCGGGGCGATGCTCAAACGCTCTCTGTCGCTCAGGCCTCACTGAGTCTTCGGGAAATTCCATGCTGCTCGTAGTCGACGTAGGCAACACGCATACGGTCCTCGGTCTGTACGAGGGAAAGAAACTCATCCACCACTTTCGGATTCAGTCCGAGCGCGGTCGGACCGAAGACGAGTACCACGTGACGTTCGCGACGTTGGTGCAGCTCGCCGGCGTGCAGCCGAAGGAGATCGCGCACAGCATTTTGGCGTCGGTCGTACCGCTGCTCACCGAGTCGATCGTTCGTGCAGTGCGGCGTGCGTTCGGGCACGAGATGATCGTGGTCGGGCCTGGGATCAAGACCGGGATGCCGATCTTGTACGAGAACCCGCGCGAGGTCGGTGCCGATCGGATCGTGAACGCGATCGCCGCGTACGACCGCGTGCACGCGGGCGTGATCGTGGTGGACTTCGGAACAGCCACGACGTTCGACTGCGTGTCGAATCGCGGCGAGTACTTGGGCGGTGCGATCGCGCCCGGGATCTCGCTCAGCGCGGACGCGCTGTTTGCACGCGCAGCTCGGTTGCCGAAGACTGAGATTGTTCGCCCTCCCCACGTGCTCGGGCGCAACACGGTGCATTCGATGCAGTCCGGGCTCGTGTTCGGATACGCCGGGCTCGTCGATGGGATGATCGAGCGGCTTCGCGCCGAGATGGGTTATCCCTGCACGGTGCTCGCCACCGGCGGCGAAGCGATGCTGATTCGCTCGGAGTCGAAGACGATCGACGAGGTCGATCCGCATCTGACACTCGACGGCCTGCGCATCTTGTTCGAGCGCCAGAAGTAGCACCAGCTGGTGCTGCACTAGGGACACGCGGCAGGCTATGTGTCGGCGCCGACACAGGCGTGAATAGCTAAGCGAAATGGCAGTGTCTGACGCCAGTCATCCCGATGCGCCGGTAATGATGCATCGCAGATGATGAACAAGGTTGATGCTGTCTGTCTTGCTGCGACGTTCGCGTTGTTAGTTGGCGCGTGTAGCGACGACGAAAAGCCGAGCTCCGATGCGCTCAGTACCGCTGGGACCGGAACGACCACGGGTAACTCCGGACAAGCCGGCCAAGGCGTTCCAACCGGCGTAGCGGATGTTCCTTTCGACACGTGTATGGCGGCTGTGAAGCCCACGTGTTCGGCCATGGAGATGAACACGGCGGAGCTCATGGAGACGCCGTGTCGCGAGATCAAGCTGATTCCAGTCCCGCTGACCGCAGGCGGCAACTACGGGCCTGTGACGATGAAGTATGGGCCGTACGGCGGTAAGGCGGAATGGAACGAAGGCGCGGGTACGCCGTTCGTGAACCCGGTCAATGGGTCGGAACCCATCTGTGTTCCGGTCGGCATCGAGACCTTCATGGAACCCGCGTCGGTCAACGCAGAGATCGAAAACCTCCGGGGCGTCGACTACAGCCTCTACACGATCTTCCGGCCGGCATGCTTCAAGCCCGGCGAAAAGTATCCCGTCATCACTTGGGCCAACGGTACCTGCGGTGAGATCGCCGGCTACGCTTCGCTACTCTCGGCCGTCGCGTCCTATGGATTTGTCGTCGTCGCCTCCAATTCGACGTGGACCGCGACTCCCCCGACGGACATGGTGCAGCTGCGCGCGTTGGATTACGCGAAATCCCTCAACGAAGATCCCAAGAGCATCTTCTATGGGAAGCTCGATATGGAGAAGGTTGGCGCCATGGGACATTCCCAGGGAGCGAAGGCGACTGCTAACGCCGATGGCGACCCCCGCATCAAAGCCGCCATCTTTTGGAATAGCAGCAACTCGAACGAGAAGCCGTTTCTCAACGTTTCCGGAGACAGAGACGTTGGTGGGACAGCCACCCCAGCGAGCTTGGCAGCCGGTGCAACCGCGGCTACGCAACCCGGAGCTTGGGTCTATTTCCATAAGGTCTTGGAAACGGGTGGCACCTCGACAGGACACCTCGTGCTCATGGAACAGCCCGAGCGCGTGATCGATATGGCGGTCGCGTGGTGGAAGTGGCAGCTGAATGGTGACCTCGAAGCGAAGAAGTTTTTCGTCGGTGACAGCTGCACCCTCTGCAACAAGAAAGACGACTTCGAGTACGGCCACAACACCCTGCTTCAATGAAGTAGGGACGGGTCGCGAAGGCCGTTCGACACGCAGCGAAGCTAACGCCTAGGGCGGCGGGTTGCCCCAAACCAACGCGTCGCCCTGGAAGACCGCGACCTTCGGTTGATCCTTGAAGGTCGCGAACGTTCCGTCGAACGAGTAGTCGTCGGACTCGTCGAACTCCAAGTACGGGTTCGTGTGGAAGTACTGCTGCACTTCCACCGATTGGCCGGGCTCGAGCGCTGCAGAGCCAGGCTCGAACGTGATCTCGAGATACGCGTTGTCAGTCGAGCCCGCGCCGGACTTCGTTACTGAACCGGAGACGTACTTCCGCTGTGCGACGACGCCCTGACCGGTGGGGTGGATACCCGCGTAGTACCCCTCCACTCGACAACTGTCGGGACACAACTCGGCGTGCTCGTTCGTGAAGTAGTAACGCAGCTTCAGGGACTCCAGCGGAATCGAGCCTGTGCCGGTCGCGTTCGTGATCTGGAAAAACGGGCCGATCACGTTGTCTGCCGGCGCGGCGTTGTTCGCTTGGTACTGCGCGGTCACACCGATGTCTTGACGCGTGGGCGGGGTCGTTGGATCGGGGGACGCGGTGCCCGCGTCCGGTGTGCTTTGGCCGGCGTCCGGCGGGCTCGTGCCGGCGTCGGCGTTCTGACCTGCGTCTGCGGCAGGTGCAGGTGACGTCACGCCGCTGCCCGGCCCGCCGCTCGCAGCTGCAGCGATGTTCCGCTGCGTGAAGTGCGGCTCGGTAGCGAGTTTCGCGAGAAGCTCCACGAGGCCGTAGTCGCCTTCGCGCACGCCCGCACGCGCCTGCTCGGCCAAACACGTTCCACCGGCGGCACCACCGAACGCGTACGCGACCAACAGGCCGGTGACGCAGTCGATGACTTCCGGGTCATCGGCCAATCCGTTCGCGAGTTGGGTCAAACCATCGAACGAGAACGCTTCGCTCCCATCTTGTTGGTAGAGCGTCCCGGTTGCGTCGATCGGTTCGCCGTTCTCCTCCGCGCGGTACCGGCCGCCCTGATCGAAGTGCTCGAACGCAAACCCGATCGGGTCGAACTGAACGTGACACGATTGGCAAAAGCCTTGGGCGTGCGCTTGCTCGTAGTGCTGGCGCGTCGTCTTGTACGTCGTAACGTCCGAGCTGCTCAGCGGCGGAACGTTCGCCGGCGGCTTCGGGCGAGTTCGGCACAAGAACTTCTCGCGCACGAGAAGGCCGCGCTGGGTCGGCGAGCTCGCGCCCGAGTTCGCAGCGCTCGCGAGGAGCGAGCCTTGCGCCAAAATGCCCGCGCCGTGATCGGCGTCGCGCGCCGTCTTCTCGAGCGATGCCGGTCGATTCGTAAAGCCGTAGTAGTCGGCGAGCTTCGAATCGAGAAACGTGAACGGCGACACGAGCAACTCGCGCACGCCACCCCGGTCTTCGTACAAGACCTGATCGAAGTAGCGTTCCGTCTCCGCGATCAGCTCCGGCCGAACCTCGGCAAAAGAAGCGATCGACGACCGGTCGGCCGTGCTCACGTTCTCGTAGCGCAACCACTCGCGGAAGAACTGCCGCAAGCCCTCGCGACCGCGCGGCGTGTCGAGCAAACGGCGCGCTTGCTGCTGGCGCACGTCCGGATCGCTCAACTTGCCCGACTCGGCGATTTCGAGCAGCACCGAGTCAGGCGTGCTGTCGCCGAACGTGTACGCGATCTCGGTCGCGAGCTCGTAGTCAGTCAACTCAGTCAGATCGGACTGCAAGTCGCCGAGCTCACGCCGGTACAAGCTGTGAGGTGACTGGATCAGCGCGACCAGTGTCCACTTCACCGCGTTTCCGAAGCTGGATGTGGGCGCGATCGAGTCGAACAGCTTCAGGTAGCTCGCACCTTCTGCAGCCGAGAGCGGCCGGCGGAACAGGCGCTTGCCGTAGCTCGCGATCAGCTCTTTCGAACACGCAGCGTCAGCCTTCGAAGCGCACGGAAGCAGCTTCGAAAGCTGCGAATCCTGGCTGACGATTCCCGCGAGCTGCTCTGCACTGTCCAAGATCGCACCCGCAGTCTGCGGGCTCACCACGAGCGACGCCGAGTCGTTACTAAAACCGATCTTCGAGCTGACATCGTTCAACGCCAGCCCCTGCCAACTCCCCGCTTGCGGAAAGATGTCGCGCAACGTGTTGTCGAGCTGGCGAATCGTGAGACGCCGCAACTGCGGTGGACCCGTTCGCGACGTGTCGCACCGCTTCAACGCACC
>DASRXR010000001.1:0-8361 GCA_035687405.1 Polyangiales bacterium | reverse complement strand
GTGTTGCAGCTCAGAGCGGCGCCGAGCTTGCGATTGCGGGTGCCTGGGCCGCCAAGCTTCAACGGGATCATGTCGCGGCTCGGGATGTTCTGAAGCGGACGGCTGCCAAGGTGAAGGAGGTCACCCGCGCCGAACGGCTCGCGCAAGAGTTGCTTCGGCAGGCTTACATCGAGCGCCAAGTGGTCGAGCGGCACTACGCGAAGTTCGCCGAGGCGGAACGGAAGCGCCTCCAGAAGATCGAGGACGACGAGATGGATGACCTGATTCCGCATTTAATGAAGCGGGGCCAATGGTGAGTTGCCCGGCGACGGCCGCACAGTCACGTCGGCGCCGCCGTTGAACGCAGTGGGGCGCGCGGCCCGGCCGTGATCGCACCCGGGTCAACCACGAGGCGGCACGGATGAGAGGCGTCCCAGCCTGTCTTCCCAACTGAGGACCGCCGAAAGGTCCCACATCGGAGCGTCCCAACCTCTACAGCCGGCCGCTGCCGACGGCTGCAGGAGGTTCGCTCGCGTTCTGCACTGCATACTTGCTCCCGTGGCAGGGCTGCCCTTAGGCTGAACTCGCCGTGTGGATCACCTCCTTCTTCGTGGCCCTGCTCGGAACGCTGTTCGCGTTGAGCGGCGTGAGCGAAGTGCTTCACGCCGAGCCCGAACGAACACCGCCGCCGTCAGCAGCAGCACCCGGCGAGACGAGCATGAATGCCGCGACGGCGAGCCCGCCGTCGGAGCCGCCTGACACGCTGCACTTCGCAGTGTCGAACCTGAAGCTGGCATCGGATTCGCCGGAAACGCGCTGCGTGTACGCACTCGGGCGCCAAAACCCGGCCGAGTGCAAACAGATCGTGCTGGCCGCAATCCCGACGGCGGAAGAGCCGAGTCTCGGCCGGCTGCGGTATCTGCTGGCACGCGCTAGCGCGAATGATCCCGCGACTGCACGGGCTACGCTCGAAACGCTTGCCGCGACTTCGCATCCATTGGCCGCAATGGCGCACGTGCGGCTGTCCGAGCTACTGAAGGACTCCGATCCACGCGCGGCACTGAACTCTGTGGATGCGCTGCTGCAAGATCCACGTTGGAAGAGCCGAATCGAGCCTTTGCGAGCGAGTCTGCTGAATCGTTTGGGTCGGTCCGGTGAAGCGGAAGCGCTGCTTCGCGATCTCGTCGCGCAAGCGCCGGCCGATACGAGTGCATCGCCTGCGAGCATGACGCTGGCCGCGATGTTGGTGAGTCGGAGCGATCTGTCTTCGAAGAAGCAAGCGCTGACGCTGTACCGGCGGGTGTACACGCATCTGCCAGGGACGCAGACGGGCGAACAAGCGCGGCAGCTCGCAAAGCAGTTGCTGGCGAGTTTGCCGGCGACGGAGCGCAATGCAGTACCGCTGACGTTCTCGGACTCGATGACTGAAGCGGACTCGATGATGGGTTTCCGCGCATACGAGCGTGCGTTCCGCGCCTATCGCGAGCTCGAAGGGCGCGCGAAGAAGGATCCGGATCAGGCGTGCGCGGCGCGGCTCGGACAGGGCAAAGCGCTCGCCGCGATGCGGAAGAGATCCGAGTCGGTGCAGATCCTGGCGAAGGTAGCGACGGATTGCACGGATGACATGATTCGCGCCGCCGCCCACTTCGAAGTGGCGCGCGGGATCTTGCGTCAGGGCGATCCGCTGCGCGCGATTGGTCATTACGACGCGGCGGTGCAGCTCGCACCGAACTCGCGTCTCGCCGACGACGCGCTGTTTGCAGCATCGCAGGCGTACCAGGATCTCGCCGATCCCGAGGGCGCCCGAAAGAGTCTGCGGACGCTGCTGAACAGGACGAAGAATCCGGCGGACGTTCGAGCAAACGCGCGTTTCGCGCTGGCGTGGCTGGAGCGAAAAAGTGGCGACCTCGACGCAGCGCTGGTGCAGCTATCGCAACTGACGATCGAGGGTGCAAACGAGACGACGGAAGATCTGTTCGGTCGCGCGGCGTATTGGCACGCGCGCACGTTGCTCGATCAAAAGGCGTACGACGAAGCGAAGGCGGAGTTCGTCGCGTTGTTTCGCGGTCGGCCGCTGACGTATTACGCGCAGCAAGGTTTGGCGCGGCTGAACGAGTTCGATCCGAAGACGTCGAAGATGTTGCTCGAGGAGTTGCGCGACACGTCGCCGAGGCCGGGCATCTGGATGACGGTGGAGCCGGAGCTGCGGACAGCGGAGTTCGAGCGTGCGGTGGAGTTGTTGCGTTGTGGTGAGCCATCGCGGGCGCAAGAAGAGTTGAATGCGCTCGGTGTGTTCGATCGAAAGTCGTCGGACGAGCTGTACATGCTCGGTACGGCGCTGCTGCAAACCTTCGGAGCGCAGTCGAGAGCAACGATCACGCTGGCCCGTCGTCGGATGGGCATGATCATGCGAACGCAGCCGAAGGGTGAGCAGCGAGGCTTGTGGCGTGTGGCCTATCCGTTGGCCTACTCGCCGATGATCGACGACATCGCGAGAAACGCGGGAGTGCCAGCACCCTTCGTGCGAGCGGTGGCACGAGAGGAAAGCTCGTTCGATCCAGGCGCGGTCAGTTCAGCAAACGCATACGGTTTGATTCAGCTGATCTCATCCACGGCGAAGGCCTATGGCCGTCCAATGGGTTTGCCGCACGATCCAGGTTCATTGAAGACGCCGGAAGTGAATCTGCGAATCGGTACGAATTTCATGCGCGACTTGTTCCAGCGGTACGCGCAGAACCCGGCCTTAGTCCCGGCGGCGTACAATGCCGGAAGTGGCAATGCGGAGCGTTGGTTGAGGGAGCGTCCAACGATGCAGTTGGACGAGTGGATCGAGGCGATTCCCTACTTCGAAACCCGTCGCTACTCGCGTCGTGTGCTGCAGACCTACGGGGTCTACAGTTGGTTGGACGAGGGAACCCTGCCAGTACTGCGTTCAAGGCTCCCAAACTCGCAGGGAACTCCGGTCCCGAACGAGACGATAACGTTGCGTTGAGAGCAACAAGTCCGTTCGCCCCCGACACCCCGGCACCTACCGAATCGCGCACGGTGTACTTCGCAAGCTGCATCCCGAGCAACATCCAACGTTAGGCTTCGTGCGCCGGGGCCGATCGTTGCTCGGTACACTCCGTCGTGACTACCGATCGCGACTTACGATCTCCCAGGGTGCATCCCTAGCGGCATCCGACGTTAGGCTTCGCGCGCCGGAGACGATCGTTGCGCCGGTGGAGCGCGTTGTGGCTACTGATCGCGACGTATGATCTCGCAGGGTGCATCCCCTAGCCTCATCCAACGTTGGGCTTCGCGCGGACGAGGCGGATCGTTGTGACGGTGCAGTGCGTCATGACTACCGATCACACCATGCGACCTCGCAGGGTGCATCCCTAGCAACATCCAACGTTAGGCTTCGCGCGGCGGAGGCGGATCGTTGTGACGGGACAGTCGCGTCGTGCCAACCGCTGTCAGCGTATACCGCGGTTGGCGCGACGCGATAGCCAGCTTGCGCACCGTAGCGAAAGCGACTGGGGCCGGTGCATCTGCAAGCTGGCGTGTCCAGGCGCAACGTTCCGCCTCCGCCGCGCGAAGCCGTACGCTTGCGAAGAGCGGCATCGAGACCGACCTCAACATGACGCGCAACGATCCGCCCCCGACGCGCGAAGCCGTACGCTTGCGAAGAGCGGCATCAAGACCGACGCCTGCGTGCCGGACTCGACCCTGCCGCCATCAGCGGCAAGCGAATCAATCCTTCAAAGACTCATCGAGCTCTTTGAGGAGCTTCTTCGCCTTACCGGACAACCGCTTCGGCACCTGAACGTTCACAACAACGATCAAATCCCCGCGAGCCCCGCCATTCAAATGCGGCACACCCTTCCCGCGAAGAACAACAGTCTCCCCGGGCTGAGTCCCAGCAGGCACTTCAACCAACTCCGTCCCATCATCCAACCGAGGAACTTCAACCTCATCTCCCAATGCAACCTGGGGAAACGACAGCGTCACCTCGTGAATCAAATCGTAACCCTCACGCGTAAACCGCTGATCGGGCTCGACCGCAACCTCGACATACAAATGCCCAGCAGGCCCACCCATGCGCCCCGCGAGCCCCTGCCCAGGAACCCGCAACGTCTGCCCATGATCGATACCCGCAGGGAACGTAACCTTCACCGTCCGCTCGACATCCACCGCCCCAGTACCACGGCACTTCGGACACGGATTCTCGACCGTACTCCCCATCCCCTGGCAGTTCGGACACGACGTCTGCAACAACACGAACCCACGCGAATGCGTGATCTGCCCCGTCCCCTGACAACGCGGGCACTGCTTTCGCTTGCCGCCCTCAGCGCCAGAGCCATCGCACGTCGCACACGGGCCGGGATGCTTCAACGCAATCTCCCGCTTCAACCCGAACGCCGCCTCTTTGAGCGTCAGACGCACACCCGCTCTCAGGTCCGCACCTCGCTCGGCACCCCCACGCGTTCGACGCCCACCGAACGGCGAACCACCTCCGAAGAAATCGGAAAAGATGTCGCTGAACTGCGAGAAAATGTCCTGAACGTCGTTGAAGCCCTGGCCCTGGCCCTGCAAGCCGCGATGGCCGTACTGATCGTAGATGGCGCGCTTCTGGTCATCCGACAGAACGCCGTACGCCTCAGACGCTTCCTTGAACTTCTCCTCGGCAGTCGGGTCGCCGGGGTTGCGATCAGGATGGAGCTCGAGCGCCAACTTCCGGTACGACTTCTTGACCTCAACAATGGTGCAAGTGCGCTCTAGCCCTAAGATTTCGTAGTAGTCCCGCTTGCCTGACATGCGCCACCGAACAGATCTGAGCAGCCCAACATAAGTCGTGCCCCCATCTGGTCAAGAGGCACGTCCACCCGCCCTGTGCATACGCGCAGCATCGCGGGACCTTGCTGCTGCCGCTCTCAGGAGCATAGTGGCGGACCGGCATGTCGACGTCCACGTATGTGCACTTCCCCTGGTGCCTTCAGAAGTGTCCGTACTGTGACTTCGCATCAGCGACGATTCGCCGGCCCGAAGTGCCGCACACGGACTACGCCGACGCCGTCCTACGCGAGCTCGAGCTTCGCGCCGCCGTCACCGGCACTGGCCCACTCGAGTCGGTTTTCTTCGGCGGCGGCACACCCTCGCTCTGGGAACCTCGCGAGCTCGGGCGCGTCCTGCGCGCAATCCGGGGCGCGTTCGGGTCGCACGACGCCGACCTCGAAATTACGGTGGAATGCAATCCGTCGTCGCTCGATCAGCGGCGGGCCGCCGAGCTACGTGAGGTCGGGGTGAACCGGCTGTCGATCGGCGTGCAATCCCTCGACGCACAGCGCCTCCGTTTTCTCGGCCGCCTTCATGACGGGCCCGGCGCACTCGCAGCTCTGCGCGGCGCCCTCGCCGAAATGCCACGAGTGAGCGGCGACTTGATGTTCGGAATGCCGGAACAGACGCCCGACGATTTCCTCGCCGAGGTCTCGCAACTGCTCGAGCTCGGGCTCACGCATATGTCGGTGTACGCGCTGACGATCGAGCCGCAGACGCAGTTCGGCGAGCTTCACCGAAAAGGTCGGCTAACGCTCGCGAAGGAAGACGCGTACGCCGACACGTTCCTGGCGTGCGAAGCGTTGCTCGCGGAGCACGGCTTCGAGCACTACGAGGTGTCGAACTACGCGAAGCTCGGTCAAACGTCGCGCCACAATCAGCACTACTGGCGCGGCGGCGACTACCTGGGTCTCGGTTGTGCCGCTGTGGGCTGCATCGATAAGCGGCGGACACGCAATCGCCCGCAGCCTGCGAAGTATTTCGCGGCGACCGATCTGACGTCACTGGAAGAGGAGAGCGAGCAGCTCGATGCGCAAGCGCTCATCCGCGAAGCCTTGATGTTGGGTCTACGCACGAGTGAAGGCGTAGATCTTCGCGAGCTCGAGACGCGCACGGGTGTAAACCCAAAGCGAACGCGCGAAAAATCGTTAGCAACTAACCTCGAGCGTGGCCGAATCAAGATCGAAGGCGATCGAATGAAAGTGCCGCGAGAGCATTGGCTCCAGCTGGACGGAATCGTCACCGATCTGTTCTGAGCTGCGATCGCAGCGCGGCCCCGCGGTGCCGCCAACAGCGGCACCGCGAGCGCACCCCAACCCTAAAACCCGCCGAGCGGGGCCCGATCGGTCATTTGAAAGATCTTGCACGATGAGTGAAACCCACTCGGCAACGCCGTCGCGTAGGGCGACGGCTTCGTTCCGTACGGATGATCTTTCATGAACTGCCACGCCGATTGATACAACGCCGCCGGCGCACCACAGTGACCCGTGCTGTGAATGCAGTTCACCGCAAAGCCACCATACTTGAGAATGTAGTTGTCATAGGCCTCGCTGGTCTCACCGAAGTTCACGATGACGTTGTCACCCCCTCCACCGTTCATCGTGATCGCACTCGGAACACGCATCGGATCCTGCAGCTTGCCGTACCCGATCGTGATTCCACCCGAGTTTGGCGCAACCGCCGCAATGTAGTTCGACCGCATGATGCCCATGCAACCAGTCGTCAAACCACCGGCACTGCACCCCGTCGCATAGATCCGCTTCGGATTGATGCCCCAATCTTTGACCGCACACGCGACGAACTGGTCGACGACCTTGAAGTCGTCGATGCCGAACGTGCCCGTACCCGAACAATCTCCACCGGTGTTCTTCGCTTCGTTGAGCGCAAACACGATGCCGCCCTGTGACGTGACGTCCATCCTCACCGCAGCCGGCAACGAGTTGACATCACCGAGCTTGCCAGTGCCGTAGTAGTAGATGAGCAACGAGCCTGTGCCCTCTTTCTTCTCGCCGGCGATGACCGTCGCACGCGACCCGCTCACCGTGACGGTGCTCGTCCCCGACTTGATCATCGGACACTCGCCACTGACTGCCGGAATGATCGGCTCCAAACCTCCGACCGCACCCGTGGTCCCAGCGGTCGGCGGTGCACCACCGGCCGCACCCGCTTGAGGCGCACCCGCAACTCCACCGATGCCCGCAACTGCAGGTACGCCGGCAACACCGGTTCCTGCCACGGCGCCAGTGCCTGCTGGAGCACCCGTGCCCGCGGCCCCGACGATACCCGAGCCCGCCGCGCCTGTGCCCGCTCGCGGCACGGTGGTACCCGCTCCGCCGCCAACCGTTCCGCTCACTCCGGCCGCAGCAGTGCCAGCGCCGCCAATCGGCACGCCCGTGCCCGCACCCGTGTTCACCGGGCCGAGACCGCTACCCGAATCATCAGAGCAGCCGGCATAGGTAAGACCGAGCAGCCCGAGCCCAATAACTGTTAGAGGTGTTAGGACTCTCATCAATGTTGTCATGGCTTCCTCGAGCGCTGCGTCCCGCGCGCGTTGTCGACATCGAACCGCACGAACCCAAACACGCAACCGTGTCGCGCGATCGTTGCGGCTTGCTGGACTCGAGTCTTACGTAAAACGCGTGTGCGAGCGAGGTCCAGATTCGGCGCTCACCTCGCTGTTTGCGACGAACACACATGCGTTTACGCCGTTCGCCGCGACGCGCCTCTGCCGCTGTCAGCGGCAGGCGTGGATGTGCGAGAGCTCGACCACACGCAGCATGGCGCAGACGGTAGAGTTCTCACGACCCAGCCACTCAGCTCAGATTCACGGGTGTTTCCCGCTACCTGCGCGAACAACCTCGACAACGCGCGACACGAGCAGCACTAGCAACCACAAGGCGGGCGCAACGCGTGCAGCGCCGAAAGACCCGACTTCGATCGACACGTCTGCACGCGACGAAAGCCTGAGTCGAACTCACATACTAACGAAGTCTCTACACTCGATTTTAGGATGTTTAGGAGTTCGACGGCGGTTTCCCATTCGCCGAATGCCCCGACGCACCGACGCAACGCCGAATCAACGCCGATCGAGCGTCGAATACGTCGCCCCATCACCCCGACGACTCTCGCTCACCACCCACTCGTCACGCGCGATCTCCGGAAAGAACACATCGCCGTCTACGTCGCCGTCCAACTCGGTCAGATAGATCCGCGTCGCGAGCGGCAACGCCTCCGCATAGATCTGCCCACCGCCGATCACGCGCGGCGCATCATCGTCGGTGCGCGCGAGCGCAATAGCCTCGCCCACGGACCCAATCACCTCGACCCCCGCAATCGAGAACCCCACCCGGCGACTCACGACGATGTTGCGCCGCTTCGGCAACGGCTTACCGATCGACTCGTACGTCGCACGCCCCATGATGATCGCATGCCCCTTCGTCACCGCGACGAAGTGCTTCCGATCCTCCGGCAAATCCCACGGGATCTCGGACCCCCGCCCGATCACGCGATTCTTCGCCATCGCAACGACGAGAACTAACGGCGCCCGCACCTCACTCACACCGA